>JBBQGL010000176.1:0-6845 GCA_038323025.1 Hyphomicrobiales bacterium | reverse complement strand
GATGGCGGCATTGCCGGCGTCACCATTCGCCTGTCCGCGAAAGGCTTCGGACAGGTCGCGCGGGAAGGGGACAACCGCATTCGCGCCGGGACAGCCAACCCTGATAAACGTGTCGCGGCTTTCGCACTGGAGCAGAATCTCGGCGGCTTCGCCTTCTTCCACGGCATCCCCGGAACGATCGGCGGCGCGCTCCGCATGAACGCGGGCGCCAACGGCGTCGAGACGCGCGAGCGCCTGATCGAAGCCCATGCCGTCGACCGGCAGGGCGGGCGCCATTTGCTCAGCAACGCCGACATGGGGTTCACCTACCGGCACAGCGCGGCGCCGGAAGGCCTCATTTTCACGCACGCGGTCTTCGCGGGACCGCCGACCGATCCTGCGGTCATCCGCGCCGAGATGGACGCCGTCCAGCATCACCGCGAGACGGCGCAGCCGATCAAGGAGAAGACCGGCGGGTCCACCTTCACCAACCCGCCCGGCCGCAGGGCCTGGCAGTTGATCGACGCTGCCGGCTGCCGGGGCCTGCGGGTCGGCGGGGCCATGGTCTCCGAGATGCATTGCAATTTCCTGATCAACACCGGGACGGCGACTGCGCACGACCTCGAACTCCTTGGCGAGACGGTGCGTGCCCGTGTCCTCGACACGAGCGGCGTGCGGCTGGAATGGGAGATCAAGATGGTCGGCGAGTTTGCCGAAGGAGAACGGGTCGAGCCTTTCCTCGGCAAGGCTCAATCAGCCTGATTCATCGTGCCTTTCCGTCTTGTCTTCTTGTTGCCCGTCGCATCAGGGTATATTTCTACCTCAACAAGGTAGAAAGGTATCCCGATGGGCATCAGCATCAAGAATCCCGAGGCGGAGCGGTTGATCCGCGAGCTTGCCGAGGCTACCGGCCAATCTCAGGTGGACGCGGTGATTGAGGCCGTGAAGGAAAAGCTCGAGAGCCTCGATCGCCGGGGCGTAGCGGAGCGCCTAATGGCAATCGCCCGCGAAACGGCTCCGCTCCTCGCGGGGCTTGACATGGACGAGGCGATGTACGGCGAAAACGGCCTTTATGACCGCGAGACTGGATTGCCGAAGTGATCATCGATTCGTCCGCGATGGCGGCGATTTTGCTCGGTGAGCCCGACAGCCAGGTCTTCGCCGACGCGATCGAGGCCGACCGTGTGAGACGCATGTCGGCTGCGACCTTCCTCGAAATCGCCATCGTCCTCGACAACCGGCGCCAACCCGCTGCGGCCCGGCGCCTGGACGATGCCATTCGCGATGCCGGGATCGTCATCGAACCGGTCACCGAACAGCAGGCGCGAATAGCCCGGGAAGCCTATCGCGACTTCGGCAAGGGCAGCGGCCACCCGGCCGGGCTCAATTTCGGCGATTGCTTCGCCTATGCGCTGGCCAAGGACCGCGGCGAACCGCTCCTCTTCAAGGGTACTAATTTCGCCGGCACAGACGTCCGCCGCGCGCTCTGAAAGCCTTCCACCGGGAAGTGCCCAGCCGCGTCAGTCGGAAAATGACGCTACCAAAAATCCTTGGTTAACGTTTCTTAACCACTTTCCCTCGCATAGTGCCCCGGCGGTGATTTTCGCCGATCTGGGGTTCGCTCGTTTTGCCGAAGCACGTCGCCGTCCTGATGGGCGGGTGGTCCAGTGAACGACCGGTTTCGCTGTCGTCGGGCAAGGCCTGCGCCGACGCCGCCGAGGCGGCGGGCTATCGCGTCACGCGCGTCGACGTCGCCCGCGATATCGCCGGGGTGCTCGCGGGGCTGAAGCCCGACGTCGCCTTCAATGCCCTGCACGGTCCCTACGGCGAGGATGGCTGTATCCAGGGCATCCTGGAAATCCTCGCGATCCCCTACACCCATTCCGGCGTGCTCGCTTCGGCGCTCGCGATGAACAAGCCGAAAGCCAAGGACGTCATGAAGGCGGCCGGGATTCCGGTCGCCGAAGGGTTGCTGATGAACCGCTTCGACGTGGCGAAGGCGCACGTCATGCCGCCGCCCTACGTCGTCAAGCCGCCGAACGAGGGCTCCAGCTTCGGCGTGCTCATCGTCAAGGAAGACGCGCCGCATCCCCCGCAGGAGCTGTTCGGGGAGGGGTGGAAGCACGGCGATATCGTCATGGTGGAGCGCTTCATCGAGGGCCGCGAACTCACCTGCGCGGTGCGCGGCGACGAGCCGCTCGGCGTCATCGACATCCTCACCCAGCACCGCTTCTACGACTACGATGCGAAATACGCCGCGGGCGGGTCAAAACACGTCCTGCCGGCGCAAATTTCACCAAATATTTACCAAAATGTCCGGATGCTGGCGCTGCAGGCCCATCAGGCTTTGGGCTGTCGTGGGGTCAGCCGCGCCGACTTCAGGTACGACGACCGGCCGGGGCGATCGGACGAGCTGATCTGCCTCGAGGTCAACACGCAGCCTGGCATGACGGCGACCTCGCTGGTACCGGAAATGGCCGCGCATGCGGGCATGGACTTCCCGGAATTGGTGCGTTGGATGGTGGAGGACGCGAGTTGCAACCGGTAGCGCCCGAGCGGCTTGAGCTGGAGACGGACGACGCGGGAGCGCCGCTGCCGCGCAACCGGCTCGTGCTGCCGCATTTCCTCCGTCGGCCCGTCCGCGCGATCCTCAAGCTGCGGCCGCCGCGCCACATCGGCCTGAAGGGCATGCTCGCCCTGTTCGTGGTCACCGCCGCGGCGGGCACGGTCATCGGCGGCCATTCCATGGAAGTCGTCTCCGCGGTCACCGCCTGGGGCGGCCTCGGCATCGAGAACGTCCAGATCACCGGCCAGAGCGAGACCTCGGAGGTCGACGTGCTCGGCGCGCTGGCGATCGACCAGTCCCCGTCGCTGGTGACTTTCGACGTAGACGCGGCGCGCGCCCGCGTCGAGGCGCTGCCGTGGGTCAAGCACGCCACCATCCGCAAGTTCTATCCCGACGGCCTGCGCATCGCGGTGACCGAAAAGACACCCTTCGCCGTCTGGCAGCACGACGGCATCGTTTCGCTGGTCGATCGCGATGGCGACAAGATCGTCGACGATGTCGATGACCGCTATTCCGCGCTGCCCTTCGTCGTCGGCCCCGGTGCCGCGCCGCGCGCCGCCGAGTTCGCCGACCTCGTTGCCGGCGTGCCGGAGCTGAAGTCGCGGGTCAAGGCCGGCGTCCTCGTCTCCAGCCGGCGGTGGAACGTCGTCCTCGACAACGGCGTCGAGCTGCTTCTGCCCGAGGAGGATCCGAGCGGTGCCCTCAACGCCGCGGCGGCCCTCGACGGGCAGAGCGGCCTGCTGTCGCGCGACATTGCCGCGGTCGATCTGCGCCTGCCCAATCGCCTGGTGGTCAGGCTGACCGACGCCGGCATCGCCGCCCGCGACGCCATGCTGAAAGAGCGCGAGAAGCTCGCCAAGAAGGGGAAGGCATGAAACTGTTCGGCTCCCCGGAAAGCGGTCGCCGCGGCGGTTCGCGGCGCGGCTCGACTGTCTCGGTCCTCGATATCGGCTCGACCAAGATCTGCTGCCTGATCGGGCAGATGACGCCGCGCGATCCCGGCGAGGACGGCGAATCGCTCCGCGCCCGCACCCACAACGTCGAGGTGCTCGGCATCGGCCATCAGCGCTCGCGCGGCATCAAGTCGGGCATCGTCGCCAATCTCGACCAGGCGGAGCAGGCCATCCGGCTGGCGGTGGATGCCGCGGAGCGCATGGCGGGAGTCACCGTCGAATCGCTCATCGTCAATGTCTCCGCTGGCCGTCTCGCCAGCGAGACCTACTCGGCAAGCGTCGCGCTTTCCGGTCATGCCGTCGGCGAGGCCGACATCGGCCGGGTGCTTGCAGCCGGTCGGCGTCACTCCATCTCGGGCGGCCGCTCCGTCGTCCATTCGCTGCCGATCGGATACTCGATCGACGCCGACGGCGGCATCGCCGACCCGATCGGCATGGTCGGCGACCGCCTTGGCGTCGACATGCACATGGTGACGGCGGAAGCGCAGCCGCTCCGCAACCTCGAGCTCTCGATCAACCGCTGCCACCTGTCCATCGAGACGCTGGTGGCTTCGCCCTATGCCAGCGGCCTGTCGGTACTGGTCGACGACGAGGCCGAGCTCGGCTGCGCCTGCATCGATTTCGGCGGCGGCACCACCACGATTTCGGTGTTCATGAAGGGCCAGTTCGTCCACGTCGACGCCATCGCGGTCGGCGGCCGGCACATCACCACGGATATCGCGCGCGGCCTGTCGACCCGGCTCGAGGACGCCGAGCGCCTGAAGACCATGTACGGCAGCGCGCTGCCGAGCACCAACGACGATCGCGATATCCTCTCGGTGCCGCCGATCGGCGACGACGAACATGAAGTGCCCAACCAGGTGCCGCGCTCCGCGCTCACCCGCATCATCCGCCCGCGCATCGAGGAGATCCTCGAACTGGTGCGCGACCGGCTGAACGCCTCCGGCTTCGCGGCGCTGGTCGGGCGGCGGATGGTGCTGACCGGCGGGGCCAGCCAGCTCACCGGCCTTGCCGAGGCGGCGCGCCGGATTCTCGCGCGCAACGTCCGGCTCGGCCGGCCGCTCGGCATCATGGCGCTTCCCGAGGTGGCGAAAGGTCCCGCGTTCTCCACCGCGGTCGGGCTTCTCATCTACCCGCAGGTTGCCGAGCGCGAGCAGCTCGACGCCGACGGCGAACCGAAATTGGCCATGACCGGAACGGGCGGCTACTTCGCCCGCGTCGGCCAGTGGATCAGGGAAAGTTTCTAGGCGCCGGTACGGCGTCGGGCGTCCGCGTCGGCGGCGCTTGTCTGGGGCAATGCAAGGCCGGAGGGACGCCGATGGCCGGAGCCAACAAGATCACGAGGGTCTCATGACGATCAATTTGAAAATGCCCGAAATCAAGGAACTCAAGCCGAAGATCACCGTGTTCGGAGTGGGTGGCGCCGGCGGCAACGCGGTCAATAACATGATCCGCTCCGGGCTCATCGGGTGCGAATTCGTCGTCGCGAATACCGATAGCCAGGCGCTCATGTCGTCGAAGGCCGAGCGCCTCATCCAGATGGGCGTCGCGGTCACCGAAGGGCTCGGCGCCGGCTCGCAGCCGGAGGTCGGGCGGGCGGCGGCCGAGGAGGCCATCGACGAGATCATCGATCATCTTACCGGCTCGCACATGGTGTTCGTCACCGCCGGCATGGGCGGCGGCACCGGCACCGGCGCCGCGCCGACCGTGGCGCGGGCGGCCCGCGAGAAGGGCATCCTCACCGTCGGCGTTGTCACCAAGCCGTTCCAGTTCGAGGGCGCGCGCCGCATGCGGCTCGCCGAGGCGGGCATCAAGGAACTGCAGGCCTGCGTCGACACGCTGATCGTGATCCCGAACCAGAACCTCTTCCGCATCGCCAACGAGAAGACGACCTTCGCCGACGCCTTCGCCATGGCCGACCAGGTGCTCTACTCGGGCGTCGCCTGCATCACCGACCTGATGGTCAAGGAAGGCCTCATCAACCTCGACTTCGCCGACGTTCGCTCGGTCATGCGCGAGATGGGCAAGGCCATGATGGGCACCGGCGAAGCCTCCGGCGAGCGCCGCGCAATCCAGGCGGCGGAAGCCGCGATCGCCAATCCGCTGCTCGACGAGACCTCGATGAAGGGCGCGCGCGGCCTCCTCATCTCGATCACCGGCGGCAAGGACCTGACCCTCTTCGAGGTCGACGAGGCGGCCACTCGCATCCGCGAGGAAGTCGACCCCGACGCCAATATCATCCTCGGCGCCACCTTCGAGGAATCGCTGGAAGGCGTCATCCGCTGCTCGGTTGTCGCGACCGGCATCGACAGCGAGGCCCGCGAGGATTCGACCCCGGCCGAGCATCGCATGGCCGAACTCAGCCAGCGTCTCCGCACGGCGACCGCTCCGGCGGCCAAGGCCGCGCCGGCGCCGGCCCCGGCTCCGGCCACCCGGCCCGCCGCTGCCGCACCGATCGTCGTGCGCTCCGCTCCGGCGCCACAGCCGAAACCGGTCCCGGTGGCGCAGACGCCAAGCCCGGACTACGGCGCCGATATCGAGGCGATCACGGCAAGCCTCGCCCAGCCGGTGCAGGCCGACCCCGGCATCAGCATCACGCCGATTGCGGCGGTCCAGGCTAACTACCCCCATGACGACCTCGATGGTGACCTCGGCCACGCGAGCGACCCCGTCGCGCACGAGCCGGCCGAAGAGCACTACATCCCGCCCGCGCCCGAGGCGCCCTCGCGCATGCCGAAGGTCGAGGACTTCCCGCCGGTTGCACAGCGCCAGATGGAAGCGCGCCAGCAGAAGCCGGTCGAGGAAGACCGCGGTCCGCTGGGGCTGCTTCGCCGGCTTGCCGGCGTAGGCCTTGGCCGTCGTGAGGAAGATCCGATCGGCGCCGGACCGAAGACGCCGGCGCGCCAGCCGCAGGTGCAGCCGCAATTGCGTCCGCAACCGCGCGTCCAGGCACCTCCGCCTCCGCCGCAGCAGTCCGAATATGCCAAGCGTCCCCCGCAGCCGCGGGCGGCGATCCCCGATGCGGCCTACAAGCCGCGTCCGGGCGAGCTTGACCAGCACGGGCGGGCCCTGCCGCGCGACCAGCGCAGCGCCGATGATGAACTTGAGATTCCCGCCTTCCTCAGGCGGCAGGCGAACTGAAGCAAAGGGCTGTTCGAAGCCCCCCGCGATCCGGCGCTCGGCGACGAGCGCCGGGCCGTATCTTGTTGAAATAGCGTCGGAAAGCGGCGAAGAACACTACGCCGGGCGGCGGATTCCAGTGCGTAACATTGCGTTAGAATTCGTGAGTTTGTGATCCCTCTTTGCTGTGGCAACCTCTGAGTCGAAGCGCGCTGGCAACACGGTAG
>JBBQGL010000175.1:0-6976 GCA_038323025.1 Hyphomicrobiales bacterium | reverse complement strand
CGCCATTGATCAGCTGCTGGAGGAAATACTCCATCCGCCACCCGTCCCCTGTTCGATCGGCTTTTCGCCGTTTGAAGCTCGTTTAGAATTCGGCTTCAATTTTCGAGTTTGGCGTAGATCGCCTCTCCCCGCAACACGCTTGGCGAACCAATCATGCCGGGGGCGTCGGGCCCGTCTGGACTAGCGGCTCCGGTGGCTGGTCGGGCGCCGGAGCGCGCGGATCGAGCGTGGCGCTTGCCGGCGTGGCGGTCTTCATGACCGGCATTCCCTGGAAGATCTCCCTTTGCGCCGTCGTTGGCGCCGGCCGCCGTGACATGCGGTAAAGCGTGTAGAGCGCAAGGATGAGATGAATGACTGCTGCAAAGGCGAAGAGGCCTTCGGGCATCAGGCGCTCCATCGCCTCGGCGGCGAATATCGGGCCGAGCATGGTCCCGAAGCCGAGCAACAGGAGCAGCCCGCCCGCGATCCTGACAAACTCGTCAGGCGTGGCGAAGTCGTTGGCATGGGCGACCGCCAGGGCATACATCGGGTAGATCGCCGCGCCGAAGATGACGACGAGCCCGATCACCACCGCGGTATTGCGCGGCTGGAAGATGACGATCGCCAGCGCGATCAGGATTGCGGCGATCGCGATGCCGATCAGGACCTTCCGCCGGTCCATGCGGTCGGAGAGGCGCCCGAGGGGAAACTGGATGAGCGAGCCGCCGAGCACCGCGCCGGACATGAGCAGGGCGACGCTCGGTATGGGCAGGCCGATCCGCTGGGCGTAGACGGCGCCGAGCGTGCCGAAGGCGCCGTTGACCATGCCGATCATGAAGCAGGCCACCGCCGACACCGGCGAGTTTCGATAGAGCTTGCGGATATCCAGGCGGTTGGTGGTGATCGGTCGCGGGTGCTGCGCGGTTGACAGCGCGGTGGGCAGGATCGCAAGGCAATACAGGATCGCCCCGATGGCAAAGAAGAAGAACTCGCTCGGCGGCGTGATGACCATGAGCAACTGGCCGGCGGTCGAGGCGGCAAAGTTGACCATCTGATAGACGGAAAAGATCGTGCCCCGGCTTTCGCGCGGGGCGCGCTCGTTCAGCCAGGATTCCACCACCATCGCGGCGCCGGCGAAGCAGAAGCCGGAAAGGCCGCGGAGCGTAATCCAGGCGGCCGGCGAAACGATCAGGAGATTAAGCAGGATAACCACCGCACCAACCGAGGCCATGACGCCATAGGCCCGGACGTGGCCGACGCGGCGCACCACCGCCGGTACCAGCAGGCAGCCGACGACGAAGCCGACGGACCAGCCGGTGCCGATCAGGCCGAGTTCGAAGGTGGAGAACCCGGCGACCGTCCCCTGAATGGGAAGCAGGAGCCCGTGCAGCCCGCCTGCCATGAGCAGGAGCGCGGAGCTGAGGAGAAGCGCGGCGATGGAAAGAAGTTGCGAGGCCATCGGGCGATCTTCGGCGCTGAGGCAAGACGAGTCGGGAAAGAACTTGTCGGCTGGGCTCGTGCCGAAATCAAGGCTGCCGCCCGATCGCAAGCCTCACGCTGGATGGTCGAGCGCCGCTTTCAGCATCATCAGGTCGCGCCACGCGAGCCGCTTTTGCAGCGGCTGGCGGAGAAGATAGGCGGGGTGCAGCGTCGCCAGGGCCCGGATGGTGCGGGTTCCCGTATGGTAGTCGCGCCAGCGACCACGCAGTTTCAGGATGCCCTCGGCGGTGTCAAGAATCTCCTTGGCGGCGGCGCCGCCGAGGAAGACCAGAAAATCGGGGTCGGCCAATTCGATCTGGCGCTGGATGAAAGGACGGCACACCGCCGTCTCCTGCGGGGTAGGGGTGCGGTTGCCCGGCGGCCGCCAGGGGATGACGTTGGCGATATAAACCTCGTTGCGGGTCAGCCCGATGGCGGCGAGCATGCGATCGAGCAGCTGGCCGGAGCGGCCGACAAACGGCAGGCCCTGGATGTCCTCATCGCGTCCCGGCGCCTCGCCGACAAGCATCACCCGGCTCGCCGGGTTGCCATCGGCGAAGACCAGTTGCGTTGCCGTCAGCCTGAGATTGCAGCCTTCGAAGCGGCCGAGCGCCTCGCGCAACTCGTCGAGGGTATTTGCTGCCCGAGCGGCATCGACCGCTGCTCGGGCCGTCTCGTCGGAGGGCGCCACCGCCGCAGCCGGGATGCGCGCCGCGGGGGCGGGCGGTGCGTCCATGGGTATAACGCCCTGCTTTTCCGCCGGCAGCGGGACGCGTTTGGACAACCGGTCGACCGGAGTTTCGTCGAGCCCGACGTCGACGCCCATTGCATCGTACCAGGCGACAAGCGCTGCGGCGTCCTCGCGAGAAAACGGAATCGGTTGTTCGATCATGGATCCACGAATGTCTTTCGATCGATACTAGAGTGGCGTCGGAATGGCGGCGAGGCTTTTCGTGCCGCATCGGGTCGCCGCTATCCCCGGAATATGCGAAGCTGGCGCGAATATCAGGGCCGACCGCCGATGAAGACGCGCCTTTCCCTGCTCATCAGCATTGTTGCCTTCGCCATTCCGGCGAGCGCTGCCGAATTGGATGGGGCGTCGGCCTTTGGCGGCTGGCGGGACGATGCGCCCGGAGTCATACGGCACATAATGGCGGCCGACCTGCCGGCCCCCGGGGCCAGCGCTTCCGCGGCAAATCAGTCCAGCGTCGTCCAGCGTCCCGCGGACGCCGCCCCAAAGGTGCCCGACGGCTTCGAGGTGGAGCTTTTTGCCAGCGGCCTAGATATGCCCCGCGTGATCAGGGTGGCGCCGAACGGCGACATTTTCGTCGCCGAGAGCGGGGCGGGCCGCGTTCTGGTCTTTCGCGCCGCCGACGGAGCGGCCAGGCCGAACATGACGGTGTTCGCCGACGGCTTCGACTATCCCTTCGGTATCGCCTTCCCGCCGGGGGCCGACCCGGGCTGGGTCTACATCGCCTCGACTGCAAAGGTCGTGCGCTATCCGTACAAGGCAGGCGACCTCAAGGCGCGCGGGCCTTCCGAAACGGTGGTCGACCGTATCCCCGAGAACGGTCACAATACGCGGGATATCGCCTTCTCGCCCGACGGAAGGGTGCTCTATCTCAGCATCGGATCGGCCTCCAATGCCGGCGAAGAGACGGCCAAAAAGTCCGGTCCGGCGGTCCAGGAATTCGAGGCCGGCGCAATGCTCGGCGCCGGCTGGGGCGAGGAGGATGGCCGTGCCGACGTTCTCGCTTTCGATCCGGAGCCGGGCAGGGGCGGAAAGCTCTATGCTACCGGGATCCGGAACTGCTCGGGCCTGGCGATCGAGCCGCTGACCGGGCTGCCGTGGTGCGCAACGAACGAGCGCGACGGCCTCGGCGACAATCTTCCGCCGGATTATGTGACCCACGTCGCCGAGGGCGCGTTCTATGGCTGGCCTTGGTACTACATCGGCGATCACGAGGATCCGCGTCACCGGGGCGAGCGCCCGGATCTTGCGGGCAGGATCACCGTGCCGGACGTCCTCATCCAGGCCCATTCGGCGCCTCTCGGCCTGGTCTTCTACACCGGCGATGCTTTTCCGCCCGAGTACAAGGGCGATGGTTTCGCCACACTCCACGGTTCGTGGAACCGCGGATTGCGCACCGGCTACAAGGTCGTGCGCATCCTGATGGATCACGGCAAGGCGACGGGCAAATACGAGGACTTCATGACCGGCTTTGTCCTTTCCGACGATGAGGTGTGGGGCCGTCCGGTCGGAATCGCAGTGGCCCACGATGGCGCGATGCTGGTCGGCGAGGATGGCAACGGCACCATCTGGCGGGTAGCCTCGAAGAAGTGATGGCCGACACCCTTCCCGAACGCGAGTCGATGGATTTCGACGTCGTCATCGTTGGCGCCGGCCCTGCCGGCCTGGCCGCCGCGATCCGCCTGAAGCAGATCGCCCCGGGGGTTACGGTTGCCGTCCTGGAGAAGGGCGCCGAGGTCGGGGCGCACATCCTCTCGGGTGCCGTCATCGACCCGATCGGGCTCGACCGGCTCGTGCCCGGCTGGCGCGACGAGGACACGCCGGTGGTCACTCCAGTGACGGCGGACCGTTTCCTGTGGCTTGGTCCCGCGGGTGCGTTGCGGTTGCCGAATTTCCTGATGCCCCCGCTGATGAGCAATCATGGCAACTTCGTCGTCTCGCTCGGCGAGGTCTGCCGCTGGCTGGCGACCAGGGCAGAAGCACTGGGCGTCGAGATCTTTCCCGGCTTCGCGGGGGCCGAGGTCTTGCGGGACGGAATGGGCGCCGTCACCGGCGTTGCGACCGGCGACATGGGCATAGGCCGGGACGGCAAGCCCAAGCCCGGTTTCCAGCGCGGCATGGTGCTCAACGCGAAATACACGCTTATCGCCGAAGGCGCGCGCGGCTCGCTGGCCAAGCAGCTCATCCGCGACTTCCGTCTCGATGACGGTCGGGGGCCGCAGAAATACGGAATCGGCATCAAGGAGCTATGGCAGGTAGACCCCGCTCTGCACCGGCCGGGCCTGGTGCAGCACACGTTCGGCTGGCCGCTCGACAATCGCACCGGCGGCGGCTCGTTCCTCTATCACCTCGGCGACAACCTCGTATCCGTCGGCTTCGTCGTCCATCTCAACTACCGCAACCCGCATCTCTCGCCGTTCGAGGAGTTCCAGCGCTTCAAGACCCATCCAGCGATCGCGCCGCTGTTCGACGGCGGCAAGCGGCTTGCTTACGGAGCACGCGCCATCACCGAGGGCGGCTGGCAATCGGTGCCGAAGCTGACATTTCCGGGCGGCGCGTTGGTCGGCTGCGCCGCCGGCTTCGTCAACGTGCCGCGCATCAAGGGCAGCCACAACGCCATCCTTTCCGGCATGCAGGCGGCTGAGCAAGTCGCCGCCGCTCTGGGCGCCGGCCACGCCCATGACGAACTGACCGGCTACGAGGCCGGCTGGCGGTCGTCCGACATCGGGCGCGACCTGCGGCCGGTGCGGAACGTGAAGCCGCTCTGGTCGCGGTTCGGCACCATCGTCGGCGTCGCGCTAGGCGGCCTCGACATGTGGGCGAACACGCTCCGCCTTTCGTTCGGGACTATTGCCCACGGCAAGGCGGACTACGCGGCGACGCTACCCGCCGCGAAGACGCCCGCCATCGCCTATCCGAAGTCCGATGGCGCGCTCACCTACGACCGGCTGTCGTCGGTGTTCGTGTCCAACACGCTTCACGAGGAAGACCAGCCGATCCACCTGCGCGTCCGCGACATGGCGCTGCAAAAAGCCTCCGAGCACGACGTCTACGGCGGACCCTCGGCACGCTACTGCCCGGCGGGGGTTTACGAATGGATCGAGGAAGGCGAGGGCGCCCCGCGCTACCAGATCAACGCGGCCAACTGCGTCCACTGCAAGACCTGCGATATCAAGGACCCCAACCAGAACATCGACTGGACCCCGCCGGAGGGCGGCGGCGGGCCGAACTATCGCGGGATGTAACGCTACTCTCCTTGGAGCGGATCAGTCGTAGACCTCGTGCCGGTGGCCGACGGTCACCACGAGCACGATCAGCCGATGGTCCTCGATCTTCGCGACAATCCGGTAGTCGCCGACTCGATATCTCCACAGGCCCTTGAGCTCGCCCAGCAAGGGCTTGCCGAAACGGCGTGGGTCTTCGCTGGTTGAGATCCGGCTGCGCAAGTAGCGGAGAATCTCTTTCCTCGCCGGCGCATCGAGCTTCCGCAAATCGCGGGCAGCATCGCGATCGAATTCGACTCGCCAGATACCGGACGACATCGGCTACCGCAGCTACAGAAGTTCCTTCTCGAGCTCTTCTAGCGTCACGCGCGTTCCTCCACGCCGGAGGCGCCGTTCGGCCAGATGAAAGTCCTCGAGATCCTCGAGGTGGCGAAGGATGGCCTCGCGGGCATAGAAGCTCTTCGTCCGGCCCGTACGCTTGGCGAGCTGGTCGAGCCGCTTCTCGATATCGGGCGGAATCCGTATTGCAAGCAATGCTTTAGTCTCCATTGCTATACATGTATAACAATAGCATCAGCATCATGCAATGCCTCCCGCCGCGTGCTAGCAATGACGGCGGCCGACCGGTATGAGTCCCGAATGCCCGCCATTCCCGCTTCCATCGATGCCACGCTCACACTGCTCCGCGACGGCGGCTACGTCCCCGACCGCGCGCTGGCCACCGTGCTCTACCTGTCCCTGAAGATGAACCGGCCGCTCTTCCTCGAAGGTGAGGCGGGCGTCGGCAAGACCGACCTCGCCAAGGTTCTTGCCGACCGCCTCGGCCGCCGGCTGATCCGCCTGCAATGCTACGAGGGCCTTGACGTATCGAGCGCCGTGTACGAATGGAACTACGCCGCGCAGATGATCGAGATCCGTGCCGCCGAAGCTTCCGGCAGCGTCGACCGTGAGACGTTGGTTGGCGACGTGTTCACCGAGCGCTTCCTGATCCGCCGGCCGCTGTTGCAGGCACTTGATCCCGACCCGGCCGGCGCGCCCGTCCTGCTCATCGACGAACTCGACCGCGCCGACGAGGCCTTCGAGGCCTACCTCCTCGAAGTCCTCGCCGACAACCAGGTGACCATCCCCGAGCTCGGCACCATCCGGGCGGAGAAGCCGCCGATCGTCATCGTCACCACCAACCGGACCCGCGAGATCCACGACGCGCTGAAGCGCCGCTGCCTTTATCACTGGATCGATTATCCCGATGCGGCGCGCGAGCTGGAGATCGTGCGGACACGGGTGCCGGGCGCCAGCCCAAGGCTGACGCGCGAGGTGGTCGCTTTCGTCCAGCGCCTCCGCGGACAGGACCTTTTCAAGAATCCCGGCGTCGCCGAGACCCTCGACTGGGCGACCGCGTTGACCGAGCTCGACAAGACGGCCCTCGACCCGCAGACGCTTACCGATACGCTCGGGGTGCTCCTCAAGTACCAGGACGATATCGCTCGCATGGCGGGCGGGCGGGGCGAGGCCCTGCTCGAGGAAGCTCGCTCAGCGGAAAAGG
>JBBQGL010000174.1:0-7034 GCA_038323025.1 Hyphomicrobiales bacterium | reverse complement strand
CGGCGGGCTACTTCGCGGGCGCCAGCCGGGACCGGGGGTGCGAACCCCTTCGGCCGGGTTTCATCCCAACCGACGCCCCTCAGGGCAGCCGCGGACGCCACACCCGCTCCACGCACAAGACGCCTCATGAGCGCGCCCCTTCGCCGAGCGGGATGGAGCGCATTTTATGGGAGGTTCGGAAAGGGGGAATAACTGGCCGGGATATGCGCGCCCATCCCCCACACACAACGTCATCCCCCTCCCCCGACTTGATCGGGGGATTGACCGGGGGACCACTCTCCGCAGCTCGAACCTGTGAGGAATATGTACTGCCCCAGCCGATCCCCCGGTCAAGCCGGGGGATGACGTTGGTGGGGCGGCACCACTGCGTCGTCGTCGCGGCGGGAGAACTGCAGCGAAGTCCAAGGAGCGCGTCCAGGACTCGAGCGATCCCGGATTACGCTCCGCTCCATCCGGGCTACGCCGGCAGGTGCGTTGTGCGTGGTTCGAGGCTCGCCGCTCACGCGGCGAGCACCTCACCATGGCGGGGTGGGTGTATGGCAGGGCGGAACAGGAGATGGGCTGTGAGGGTGGCTGTGGCGGCGGTGGGAACCATGGCCGAGGGACGGCGGCACGGTTGATAGCCCGCCGGCTGGCATGACGCGTTGCCCCCAACTCGCCATGGTGAGGTGCCCGCGAAGCGGGCCTCGAACCACGCGCGACGCCCCGGCCATGTAGCCCGGATGGAGCGTAGCGTAATCCGGGACGGTGCCTGGGTGCCAAGATCAACCCTTCGGGTTGTCTTGGCATGACCTAGGGGGGGGCGCGTCGGTGCAACAAGACCGCTTTTGTTTTGCAGGACCCGCATACCCCTCTCCGCTCATTCCCGCGCACGCGGGAACCCAGCTTTGAAACGCGAGGCTAGTGCCCTTCAAGCACTGGATCCCCACTTGCGCGGGGATGAGCGGAGTGGATGCAAGGAAGAGTGGCGAGGTCGGCGGAAGGGCAACGAGAGCCGGGAAGCAGTGTCGAGGGCTTAAGCGATCCCGGATTGCGCTCCGCTCCATCCGGGCTACGTGGGCCGGCTGCGCCGGCAGGTGCGTCGCGCGTGGTTCCGAGGCTCGCCGCTCGTGCGGCGAGCACCTCACCATGGCGGGGTGGGTCAATGGCGGGAAATCAGGTGCCGTCGGCGGCGCCGTTCAGCCGGCCGGCAATGGCCTCCAGCCGGGTTGCGATGGCATCCATGGAGCGGGCGAGGCCGGACTCCGTCGTCTCCTGGCGCTCGACCACCGCCGCCCGCGCCTCCTCCAGCCCGCGCAGTTCGTTCTCCGCCTGTCGCAGGCGCCGCTCGGACTCGGCATGCTGGTCGGCCATGGTTATCGCGGCCATGACCACCAGCCGCTGGTCGCCGATCTCGCCAAAGCGTATCCGCAACTGGTCGATGGTCTGATCGAGGCGCTCGCCGAGCGCAACCAGATGCGCCTCCTGGCCGTCGTCGCAGGCCATCCGGTAGGTCTTGCCGCTGATCGTGATGTTCACCTGGGCCAACGGCGATATCCCCTCAAGTCCGGTTGCGTTCAAGCACGTCGCGAATGGCTTCCATGGCGGCGACCAGCCGCCGCGACACGTCCCGGTTGGTCTCTTCGAGCCGCGCCGCCCGCGCCTCGGCGGCGTCGAGCGCGTTGGCCAGGCGCGACCGGTCGGCGCCCAGCCGCTGCAATTCCATTTCGGCGCCGGCTTCCCGGCGCTCGGCCTCGAAGCGCGCCTCGATGGCGCCTTCGGTCAGCTCGATCGCCGATTCCAGCCGCTTCAGCGCGTCCTCGATCGCCGAAGGCATGATCCCGCCTTTTCAGAGGAGCCGTACTCCAAGCCCGGCGTTGGCCAACTCGTGGCCACATCGCCAATCCTTCGACCCTCGGCCCAAAGAATCGATGGTTGGGCAACGCATTGCGGGGAAGACATTACGCATTGCAGGAAGAACGCGTCAATGGCGCGACCGGCTCTGAAATGCCCCGGAAACGGGCATTTCCTCGGATTGACTATGAGGGACGACCTGATATTGCTCTGCCCGCTCGTCCGGACCCGGTCGAATGGAGGCGGCTCGACCGCCGTCAGAATCGGGCCGGGTGATTAAACGCCTGCCTGAGCAACAAGCCCGGCCCCGGACCGAACCAGCATGCCGATGAACGATATGGCCAAGCACAAGCGGATGGCGAATGCCATTCGCGCCCTCAGCATGGATGGGGTCGAGAAGACCAAGTCCGGCCACCCTGGCATGCCCATGGGCATGGCCGATGTCGCGACCGTCCTCTTCACGCGTTACCTGAAGTACGATCCGACCGACCCGACCTGGCCGGACCGCGACCGCTTCGTGCTCTCCGCCGGGCACGGCTCGATGCTGCTCTACTCGCTCCTCTACCTGACCGGGTATCCCGGCATGACGCTGGACGAGCTGAAGCGCTTCCGCCAGTTGCATTCGAAGACACCCGGCCATCCCGAGAGCTTCGTCACCACCGGAGTCGAGGCGACCACCGGCCCGCTCGGCCAGGGCATCGCCACCTCGGTGGGCATGGCGCTCGCCGAGCGCATGCTCGCCGCCGAACTCGGCGAGGACGTCGTCGATCACCGGACGTTCGTGATCTGCTCTGACGGCGACCTGATGGAGGGGATCAGCCAGGAAGCGATCGCGCTTGCCGGCCACCTGAAACTGTCGAAGCTCATCTTCCTGTTCGACGACAATGGCGTTTCCATCGACGGACCGTTGTCGCTTGCCGACTCCGTCGACCAGGTGAAGCGCTTCCAGGCAGCGGGCTGGCATGCCTCGCACGTCGACGGGATGGATCAGGATGCCGTCTCCGCCGCCATCGATGCGGCGCTGATGTCCGACCGCCCGACCATGATCGCCTGCAAGACGGTCATCGGCTTCGGCGCGCCCAAGAAGGCCGGCACTTCCAAGGCGCACGGCGAGCCTCTCGGTGAAGAAGAGCTGGCGGGCGCCAAGAAGGCCCTCGGCTGGGACTACGGTCCGTTCGTCGTGCCGGAAGAAATCCTAGCCGAATGGCGGACCGCCGGCACGCGCGGCCGCGCCGCTCACGACGAGTGGAAGAAACGCTACGCCGCGAAGCCGGCCGAATGGCGCGCCGAATTCGAGCGGCGCCTCGCCCGCAAGCGCCCGGCGGCGCTCGCACCCGCGATTGCGGCGCTGAAGGAAAAGCTGGCTACCGAAAAGCCGACCGTGGCGACCCGGAAGGCGAGCGAGATTGCGCTCGAGGCGATCACCCAGGTGGTGCCGGAGCTGGTGCTAGGCTCCGCCGACCTGACGCCGTCCAACAACACCCGCTTGAAGAACGCCGTCGATGTGAAGCCCGGCGCCTTTGCCGGGCGCTACATCCACTACGGCATCCGCGAGCACGCCATGGCCGCCGCGATGAACGGCATTGCCCTCCATCGCGGCCTGCAGCCGGCGGGCGCCACCTTCCTCGTGTTCACCGACTACGCCCGCGGCGCCATGCGCATTTCGGCGCTGGCGCAGCTTCCGGTCATCTACGTCATGACCCACGACTCGATCGGGCTGGGCGAGGATGGCCCAACCCACCAGCCGGTGGAGCACCTGGCGGCGTTGCGCGCCATGCCCAACATGCGGGTGTTCCGGCCGGCCGACGCCATCGAGACCGCCGAGTGCTGGCAGCTGGCGCTGGAGCGGATCGACGGCCCGACCGTGCTCGCCCTCACCCGCCAGAACCTCGTGCCGTCGCGCACCACCGCGAGCAAGGACAATCTCTGCGCCCGGGGCGCCTACGAGATTTCGCCGGCCGAGGGCGCGCGCGCCACGATCTTCGCGACCGGCTCCGAAGTGGAGCTCGCCATCAACGCCCAGAAGCTTCTGAAGGAGCGCAACATCGCGACCCGGGTTGTCTCGGTGCCGTCCCTCGAGCTGTTCCTGCAGCAGCCGGAGAGTTATCGCCGCGCCGTCATCGGCGACGCCCCGGTCAAGCTCGCGGTCGAGGCGGCCGTCCGCTTCGGCTGGGACGCGGTGATCGGGTCCGACGGCTTGTTCGTCGGCATGCACAGCTTCGGCGCCAGCGGGCCCTACAAGGATGTTTATAAAAACTTCGCAATTACCGCCGAAGCAGTAGCCGACGCGGTGGCCAAACGGCACAACGCTTAAGATCTGGAGATCACACCATGGCTGTCAGGGTTGGCATCAACGGCTTCGGCCGGATTGGCCGTCTCGTGCTCCGCGCGCTTATCGAATCGGGGCGGAAGGACATCGAAGTGGTCGGCCTCAACGACCTCGGCCCGGTCGAGACCAACGCTCACCTGCTGCGTCACGACTCGGTGCACGGCAAGTTCCCGCATGCGGTCAAGGTTGCCGGCGACACCATCGACGCCGGGCTCGGCCCGATGAAGGTGACGGCCATCAAGAACCCGGCCGAACTGCCGTGGAAGGAACTGAAGGTCGACATCGCCTTCGAATGCACGGGCCTCTTCACCGCCCGGGAAAAGGCCTCGGCACATCTCACCGCCGGCGCCAGGCGCGTGCTGATCTCGGCGCCAGGCGAAGGCGCCGACCTGACCGTCGTCTACGGCGTCAACGAGGACAAGCTCACCAAGGACCACATCATCGTCTCGAACGCTTCCTGCACCACCAACTGCCTCGGCCCGGTCGCCTCGGTCATGCACAAGGCGGTTGGCATCGAGCAGGGCTTCATGACGACAATCCACTCCTACACCGGCGACCAGCCGACGCTCGACACCTTCCACAAGGACCTTTACCGGGCCCGCGCCGCCGCCCTCAACATCATCCCGACCTCGACCGGCGCCGCCAAGGCGATCGGCCTGGTCATCCCCGAGCTGAAGGGTAAGCTCGACGGCTCCTCCATGCGCGTACCGACGCCCAACGTCTCGCTGGTCGATTTCAAGTTCACCTCGAAGAAGGCGACCAGCGTCGAGGAGATCAACAACGCCGTGATGGAGGCCGCCAAGTCGGACCGCCTGGCGAAGATCCTGACCTGGACGAAGGAGCCGCTGGTCTCCTCGGACCTCAACCACGATTCGCACTCCGCCACCTTCGCGGTCGACCAGACCAAGGTCATCGACGGCCATTTCGTCCGTGTCGTCGCCTGGTACGACAACGAGTGGGGCTTCTCCAACCGCATGGCCGACACCGCGGCGGCGATGGCGAAATTCGCCTGATCGGGACGCGATGCCTCTCTTCCGTCCGCTGGCGCCCCTCGCGGCTCGCTGGGACGCCGCGGACGGAACCGGCCTCGAACACCTAAATCTCAAGCCGGACGCCGACCGCATCGTCGCCGACAGCGTCGTCATCGGCGGGCGTGGCGGCGTGCCGCACCGCGCCCCTTCCGACTGGACCGTCGTCTGCCTCGACGGCTTTGCCGCCGATCTGACCGTCGACGAGGACGGCCTCGTAATTGATTATCCGCAATTGTTTCGGCGCGTGGCGGTGCAAGGATCGCCTGCTTCCGACATGAGCGGTACCGTCACGTGAACCACACGGCAACCTGAGAGAGTCTTGGCCATGACCGCCTTCCGCACCCTTGACCAGGTCGATGTCCGCGGCAAACGCGTCCTCGTCCGCGTCGACCTCAATGTTCCGATGGACGGCGGCAAGGTCGCCGATGACACGCGCATCCGCGCCGTTGCCCCGACCATCAACGAGATCGCCGGCAAGGGCGGGCGGGTGATCCTGCTCGCTCATTTCGGACGCCCGAAGGAGGGGCCGGAAGCAAAATTCTCGCTGAAGCAGGTCGTCCCCGCGGTCAGCGCGATCGTCGGCAAGCCGGTCGCCTTTGCCGAGGACTGCATTGGCGAGAAGGCCGAGAAGGCGGTCGCCGCGATGAAGGACGGCGACATTCTGGTCCTCGAGAACACGCGCTTCCACAAGCAGGAAGAAAAGAACGACCCGGCATTCGTCGCGGCGCTGGCGAAGCTCGGCGACCTTTACGTCAACGATGCCTTCTCTGCGGCGCACCGCGCCCACGCCTCGACCGAAGGCCTCGCCCACAAGCTGCCCGCCTATGCCGGCCGCGCCATGCAGAAGGAAATCGAGGCGCTGGAAGCCGCGCTCGGCAACCCGAAGCGCCCGGTGGTCGCGATCATCGGCGGCGCCAAGGTCTCGTCCAAGATCGACGTGCTCGAAAACCTGACGACGAAGGTCAACGCGCTGGTGATCGGCGGCGGCATGGCCAACACCTTCCTGCTCGCCAAGGGCGTCGCGGTGGGCAAGTCGCTCGCCGAGCCCGACCTCGCCGACACCGTCAAGCGCATCATTGCCGCCGCCGTGACCAGCGGCTGCGCCATCGTGCTGCCCGAGGATGCGGTCGTGGCGGGCGAATTGAAGGCGGGTGTGGCAACCCGCATCGTGCCGATCAACGCGGTGCCGGCGGACCAGATGATCCTCGACATCGGCCCGAAGTCGACCGCCACGGTCAACCAGTGGATCGACAAGGCGGCAACGCTGGTCTGGAACGGCCCGCTCGGCGCCTTCGAGATTCCGCCCTTCGATGCGGCGACTGTTTCGGCCGCGCGCCACGCCGCCGCGCGCACGAAAAAGGGCGGGCTGCTCTCGGTCGCCGGCGGCGGCGAGACCGTCTCCGCCCTCAACCACGCCGGCGCCGAGGGCTTCTCGTTCGTCTCGACGGCGGGCGGCGCCTTCCTCGAATGGCTGGAGGGCAAGAAGCTCCCCGGCGTCGAGGTCCTGCGCCAGTAGCCCCGAAGGTCGCGGCAGCGACAACCAAAGGTGATTCTTGTTTCTTATTTCTATCGGAGCGTTAGTATCAGACTGCACCGATTGCTCAGATAGGAGAAACCAACATGTCAACAAAAGTCTCAGAAACTGTCGCTGCAGCAGTGGCTGACGGACGTATAGCCTATGTCGGCCCCTTTAGATTTCATAAGAGCCGATCCGGGAAGTTTGGATTCATGACGAAGGGTTTGCGGCGAGCCGCCTGAGCATGATGCGGATCATGGCGAGGCGGACGAAGGCGACGGTGGTGCGCGCATAGCGCTCGAAGTCTTTGGCGAGACGACGACAG
>JBBQGL010000173.1:0-7111 GCA_038323025.1 Hyphomicrobiales bacterium | reverse complement strand
CGCCAGCGCCTTCTGCCCGACGAGGGCGTTGATCAGCGACGACTTGCCGACATTGGAGCGGCCGGCGAACGCGACCTCGGCCCCCTTGGGCAGCGGCAGGGCGGCGATGGTCGGCGCGCTCTGCAGGAACTCCCACGGCCGCGCGAACAGCCGCCGGCCGGCTTCGATGCGGGCGGCCTCTTTGGCCGCGTCGGCGGCATCGTCAGCGGCCGGGTTCCCCGCGCGACCCTCGCCCGGCGCGGTCCCCTGGCGAGCGTCCCCCACCTAGCCCTTCGCCTCGGCGCCGGTCGGCTTGTTCTTTGCCTTCTGCGCTTTCTTGGCCTTGGCGCGCGCCGCTGCGGTGCGCGTGTCGGGAGGCGTGCTGTCGTTGGCGGGCTTGGGCAGCGCCTTGGTGTCGGCGACCGGCGCCGGCTTGGGGCTGCGCTTGAACGTTTCGCGGATATTGCCCCAGAGGTTCACCTCGACGCCCTGCCGCCGCATGATCACGTATTGCTGCGTAACCGAGAGCAGGTTGTTCCAGGCCCAGTAGATGACGAGGCCGGCCGGGAACGACGCGAGCATGAAGGTGAAGATCAGCGGCATCCAGGTGAAGATGATGCGCTGGGTCGGATCGGGCGGCGTCGGGTTCAGCCGCATCTGCAGGAACATGGTCACGCCCATGATCAGTGGCCAGATGCCGATGGCGAGGAAGCCCGGCGGATCCCACGGGATCAGTCCGAAGAGGTTGAAGAGGTGCGTCGGGTCGGGCGCCGACAGGTCCTGGATCCAGCCGAAGAACGGCGCATGGCGCATTTCGATGGTGACGAAGAGCGACTTGTAGAGCGAGAAGAAGATCGGGATCTGAATCGCGATCGGCCAGCAGCCGGCCAGCGGATTGATCTTCTCCTTCTTGTAGAGCTCCATCATCGCCTGTTGCTGCTTGACCTTGTCGTCCTTGAAGCGGGCGCGGATGTCGACGATCTGCGGCTGCACCTTCTTCATCGCGCTCATCGACTTGTAGGATTTGTTGGCGAGCGGGAAGAAGAGCGCCTTCACGGTCACGGTCACGGCGAGGATGGCGATGCCGAAATTGCCGAATAGGCGGTAGAACCAGTCGATCAGGAAGAACATCGGCTTGGTGAAGAACCAGAACCAGCCCCAGTCGATGAGCAGGTCGAAGCGGTCGATGTGGAGGGCGTCGCGGTAGGCGGCGAGAAGGCTCACCTGCTTGGCGCCGGCGAAGAGGTGGCTGGTGCTGGAGGCGGTGCCGCCGGCCGCGACCGCCACCGGGTCCTCGCGGAAATCGGTCTGGTAGAGGAGATTCGGCTCGGGCACGCGCGAGAAGCTTGCCGCGTAGTGCTTGCCGCTCTCGGGGATCAGCGCCGTCGCCCAGTACTTGTCGGTAATGCCGAGCCAGCCGTGGCTGCTGCTGAACGTATCGGCGGGCTTGTCCTTCAGGTCCTTGTACTTGACCTCCTGCAGCGAGGCGTCGTCGAAGACGCCGATCAGCCCCTCATGCAGGATGAAATAGCCGCCTACCTTCGGCTCGCCGACCCGCACGATGCGGCCGTAGGGCGAGAGCGTCACCGGTGCGGTGCCGGAATTGGCGACGCTGTCGGTGACCGTGAACATGTAGTGGTCGTCGATGGCGATGGCGCGGCTGAAGACGAGGCCGGCGCCGTTGTCATAGGTGAGCGTCACCGGCGTCGTCTCGGTGAGCTTCGCGCCGGCCGGTGCGGTCCATTTCGTGTCCGGTCCCGGGACCGCCGTTCCCGGTGCGGCCGCCCAGCCGAATTCGGCAAAATAGCCGTCGGCCGTCTTACCCGGCGAAAGCAGTGTCACCGCCGGGCTCTTCGGGTCGACGGTTTCGCGGAATTCGTTGAGGCGGAGATCGTCGATACGGCCGCCCGAGAGGTTGATCGAGCCGGAAACGCGCTGGGTCGCGATTTCCACGCGCGGCGTCTGCGCCAGGGCGACATCGCGGGTGAGCACTTCGGCGGGCGCCGTCGCCGCCGGAACCGCCGGCGTGGTGCCGTCTGCCGCCGGCGCGGTCGTGGCGGGCTGGCTGGTCTCCTGGGCCGCTTGCTGGTTCGCCTTGTCGATGGTCGGTCCGGCGACGAAGTACTGCCAGCCGATCAGGACCGCGATCGACAGGGCGATCGCAATGATGAGGTTCCGGTTATCCATTGGCTCCTGGACCTGTTGGCGGCCTGCTTAAGGCGCTGGAGAGCGCGGCGAATCCGCTCCTTAGATCGGCAACGAGGCGTTCGAATGGAAGCGTCAAAGCGGCGCGGCGGCCAATCAGCACGAAATCCTTGCCGCTCGGCGCGTCCGCGGAGAGCCGTACCACCTCGCGGAGGCGCCGGCGGATGCGGTTACGCACGACGGCATTCCCGATCTTCTTGGTCACCGTGAACCCGAAACGCGGCGGAGCGTCGCTGGCGGCGGCGCTCAGCGCCTGCAGAACGAAGCCCTGGCGCGAAACCCGCTCGCCGCCCGCGACAGCGCGGAAGGCAGCCCGGGTCTTCAGGCGTTCCATCGTCAGGAGGCCGACCCACGGTGCCGTGGTGGCGGCCGGCCGGCCGATCAGGCGGAAAGCTTCTTGCGGCCGCGCGCCCGGCGCGCCGCGACCACGCCGCGGCCGCCCTTGGTTTCCATGCGCGCGCGGAAGCCGTGCCGCCGCTTGCGCACAAGCTTGCTCGGTTGATAGGTGCGTTTCATCTAAAGCGGTCTCCGCCGGCCGGAACCGCGAGGCAAAGTGCCTCTCTGCCGTAACCGGGATCAACAAAAGTGTTGCGGGCTTATAAGGAGAAGGCCGAATCGAGTCAACGCGAGTGCCTCCCTTTTGGAAGGTGTGACCCCCGTCACCTGCGGCCATTCCGGTCGGAACTAGCATAACGCCGCCGGGAGGTATTGGCGAAAGCATGTCGGAAGAGCTGAAACCAGACATTTGCGTCATCGGCGGCGGCCCGGCGGGCATCGCCGTGGCGGTTGCCGCTGCCAACAGCGCCGTTCCGGTGGTCCTCGTGGAGAAAGGCGCCATGGGCGGCGCCAATCTGACGCGCGGCGCGGTTCCCTCCAAAGCGCTGCTCACCGCCGCCGCGCACTACGAGTTTCTGCGCCGCGGCCCGGCAATCGGGGTCACCGGTGCGCCGCTCCAGGTCAATTTCGCCAGGGTCCGCGACTACATCGTCGCGGTGGCCGAATCTCTTGCCGTGAATTCCTCGGCCGAACGGCTTGGCGCCCTCGGCGTGCGCGTCATCACCGCGCCCGCGCGCTTCGTCGACCGGCGCACCCTCATGGCCGGCGAGATCGCCATCCGCGCCCGCCGCTTCGTCGTCGCGACCGGTGCCATTCCCGCCCCGCCGATGATCCCCGGCCTCCCCGGCATCGACTACATGACGCTCGATTCCGCCTTCGATCTGGCGCGAAAGCCCGCCCATCTCATTATCGTCGGCGCCGGTCCGCACGGCCTCGAACTGGCGCAGGCCTACACGCGCCTAGGCGTCGATTCGACCGTGCTCGACGAGAATCCGCCGTTGCCCGGCGGCGACCCGGAACTCGCCGCCATCGTCCTCGATCGTCTGCGCGCCGAGGGCATCCGCATCCGCGCCGGCGCGCGGATCGCCGGCGTCGTCCGCCGCAAGGGCGGCATCCGCGTCACCCTCGCCAGCGACGCCGATAACGCCGTCGTCGACGGCTCGCATCTCCTTGTCGCCACCGGGAGCCGGCCGAACGTCGCCGGTCTCGGCCTCGACGCCGCCGGCATCGCGCTCGACCCGGCCGGTATCGTCGTCGACCGTCTGCTGCGCACCACCAACCGCCGCGTCTATGCCATCGGCGATGTCGTCGCCGGTCCGCCGTCGATCGCCCGCGGCGAGTATCATGGCGACCGCATCCTGAAATCGATCCTCTACCGCGTGCCGGTGCGCGAATACGCCGGCGCGGTCCCCGAGGTCGTCTTCACCGATCCGGGCCTCGCCAGCGTCGGCCTCGGCGAAGCCGATGCCCGCCGGCTCGGGCTCGATGTCCGTGTCCTCCGCTATCCCCTTGTCGACAACGAACTGGCCCAGATCGAACGGCAGTCCGCCGGCGTCATCAAGGTGGTGACGACCCGACACGGCCGCATCCTCGGCGCCGCCATTGCCGGTACCGGCGCCGCCGAACTGATAGCGCTCTGGTCGCTGGCGATCGCCAACCGCCTGAACATCGACCGCATGGCAGCGCTTATCCCGGCCTGGCCGAGCCGCGCCGGGATCGCGCGCCGGGTAGCGGAGACCTTCCACGGCCCCGGTTTGACGCCGCGCTGGCGCCGCCGCATGATTGAATTCCTCAGGAAATTCGGCTGACCATGGACGACCGCCCTACCATTACAGGCGTGGCGACCGGCGGAACGCGGCTCTCGTTGCCGCCGCGGCGGGCGCGCGTCGGCCTGTCGTGGAAGCTTCTCATGCTCACCGTCCTTTTCGTGATGGTGAGCGAAGTGCTGATCTATGTGCCCTCCATCGCCAATTTCCGGCTGAGCTGGCTGTCCGACCGCCTGACCATGGCCGACACCGCCGCGGTCGTGCTCGCTGGCGCCGAGCGCGCCGAGGTCCCGCGGCAGATCCAGGACGATCTTCTCTCGGCCGTCGGCGCGACCGCCATCGCGATCCGCAACGGCGCGACCAGCCGCCTAATCGCCACCGTCGAAATGCCCCCCGACGTCGACATCACCGCGGACCTCCGCATGATGGCGCCGGTGCGCGACATCGTCGATGCCTTCGACACGCTGTCGGCGCCGAACCAGCGCATCCTCCGCGTCGTTGGCCCGTCGCGGAGCGGTGGCTCGATCATCGAGGTGGTGATGGGCGACCGGGCGCTGCGCGCCGCCATGCTTGGCTATTCCATCAACATCCTCTGGGTGGCGGCCCTGGTCTCGGTGATCACCGGCGCGCTCCTCTATTTCAGCCTCAACCTCATCTTCGTCGGGCCGCTCCGCCGCCTCAGCCAGAACATGGTCGCCTTCTCCGAGGCGCCGGAAGACGCGCGCCGCATCATCCAGCCGAGCGGCCGCGCCGACGAGATCGGCGTCGCCGAGGAACGCCTTTCTGCCATGCAGAACGACCTGCAGGCGACGCTCCGCGACCAGCGCCACCTTGCCGATCTCGGCCTCGCGGTGTCGAAGGTGAACCACGACCTGCGCAACCTGCTCGCCTCGGCGCAGCTCTTCTCCGACCGCATCGGCAGCCTGCCCGATCCGTCGGTCCAGCGCTTCGCGCCGAAGCTGATCGCCGCCCTCGACCGGGCCATCGCCTATTGCCAGTCGACGCTTGCCTATGGCCGCGCCCGCGAGGCCCCGCCGGCGCGGCGCCTCGTGGCTCTCGGCCGGCTGGTGGACGACGTCGCCGAGTCCCTCGGCCTCGAAGCCCACCCGGCGATCCAGTTCGACAATCAGGTGCCGGCCGGTCTCGAGATCGATGCCGATCCCGACCAGCTCTTCCGCGTGCTGGTCAATATCTGCCGGAACGCGATGCAGGCGCTGGACGGCGGCGGCGGCGACAACCCGGCGGTGGTGCGCCGCCTGACCGTCTCGGGCCGGCGCGACAACGGCGCCGTCGCCATCCGTGTCGCCGATACGGGTCCGGGCGTCCCGGAGAAGGCCCGCGCTCACCTCTTCCAGGCGTTTCAGGGCGCGGCCCGGCCGGGCGGCACCGGCCTCGGCCTTGCCATCGCCGCCGAGATCGCCCGCGCCCACGGCGGCTCGATCGCGCTCATCGACACTGCCGGTCCAGGCGCGACCTTCGAGATCGTCATTCCCGACCGGCCGAAGAAGACGGGCCGCGGCGGCGGCTGAGGGGGGAGGGCGGTCCTCGGCGGGCCGGCCTCCGGGGAGTCTGCCCACGCGGCCGGCCGGTGCTTCGCCAGTCTGACGGCATTGCCAACCCGGGCGGCCGGCTTCGTGTCGGGAGCAGCGTGCTTGCAATCCCGCCGGTCCTTCTTTAGCAATGGCCCGCCTTGCATGGGGCCTCGCATGAGGTCCGTCGGCATCTGCGCCCGTAGCTCAGCTGGATAGAGCATCAGACTACGAATCTGAGGGTCGGGAGTTCGAATCTCTCCGGGCGCGCCACCAACCTATTGATAAGCAAACGATTTTACACATCGCTCCAGGCTGCGCTTCCAAGGTCGCTTCTGATGGAAGCAATATGGAAGCGGAGCGAAGATCGAAAAGCATTTTCTCGCGAGAAAGGAAGCCAAGCGATTTGCTCAAATCGTGGGAGAACTTGCCTCTTGTATTCGACCATCCTTGGCAGTTCTGCGCCAGCCCCCTCTATGCTTGCCCGACGACCCGAAGCAGGCTCCAGAGCGGTCCCCCACCGGGTGATCGGACACGCCCCCATGCCACGGGTGCCCGCCTCCTTCAGGGGCCCCGCGAATATGTATTGGACAAAATGACGATGTAACTTTGGCGCAACTCTCGCCCTGGAATCACGTTTCGTGTCGAAATTGCGTCGTCGCGACAAAAATCGAGAAGCGCCGTGAACTGGGTGCGTTTCGCTTCTCGGTTTAGCCCCCCTCACCGCACCAATGTCAAGAAATTTGCGTTCGTCTGGCGTTGTTGGGACCCCCATGGAATCAAATCATTTCCCGGACCCGGTCCGTATCCCTGCGCCAAGGGCCGCCTTGCTGGACTGAGGTTTTGGGCTGACGACTGTGCGTATGGATAGTCATACGCACAGTGCACGGGTCGAACGGCTGGAGGTGGTGGATACCGGGCGTCGACGGCGTTGGTCCGAAGATGAGAAGCTGCGGATTATTGGCGAGAGCCTGAGCGGCCCGCGGCTGATATCGGCGACGGCGCGACGACACGGGATTTCGCCAAGCCTGCTCTACACGTGGCGTCGGGCTTTTCGGGCCGAGCGGATTGGTTGTGAGAGCCCGGTGGCCGGTTTCGTGCCGGCGATGCTTATTGCGGGGACGCGGCCCGGTGCTGGGGCTGCCTCGACCGGGCGCATGGAGATCGTCATCGCGAAGGGGCGCCGCATCATCGTCGATGCCGGCGTCGACGGCGCCGCCTTGGCGCGGGTGGTCGAGGTCCTCGAGCGGCGATGATCCCAGTCCCGTCGGGTGTCCGGGTCTGGCTGGCGACTGG
>JBBQGL010000172.1:0-7127 GCA_038323025.1 Hyphomicrobiales bacterium | reverse complement strand
GCGGAAGCGAGCCGGTACTCGGATGAATCGTGCCGCTCCATCTCGCGCTTCAGCCCGGCGATCGAGAAGGACTTCGACGATCGCGCGTAGGAAATCACGCGCGCCTCGGAGGCCAGGAACTCGTCGGCCACCCGCAGGAGCTCCGCGAGATCGATTTCCTTCGGGATGACCACTACGCCGTGCTCGTCGGCGTGGAGAAGGTCGCCCGGATGGACGACAAGCCCGCCGACCTTGACCGTCCCGCCGATCTCGACGAAGCGGACGTTGGCGTGGCCGACAATCGGGCCGCCGGCGAAGAGCCCGAACCCGATGTCCTCGACCTGGCGGATATCGCGGACCGATCCGTTGGTGACCACGGCGTTGCAGCCGAGCCGGCGGAAGATGGAGGCCGAAACGTCCCCCCAGGCGCAGCCGCGCCCGGCGGGCTGGTCGAGATCCTGGCAGACCATGATCGAGGGTTTCGGAGCCGCCCCGACATGGGCCCAAACCTCTTCCCATTCGACGCGCTTGCCGCCGGGGTCGTGCGGCTGCTCGGCCATGATCCGGCCGGTCACGGCATAGCCGGCGAACGCACCGAGGGACGGCAGGATGCACTTGACGCTGTGGTCGGTGTAGCCGTCCTGGCGCGGCCGCAGGCCGAAGCGCTCCACCGCGTCGTAGACGATCGGCGTGCGCAGTTGACGAAGGCTCTCGAAAACCTGGTCCATCCCGTTCTTCTCTTCTTGTTCAGGCATTCAGTGCCGCCAGCTCGTCGTCGGTGCCGCCGAAGATCGGCCTCAGTCGCAGCCCGCCGTCCACGATCAGGTCGGCGCCGGTGATGTAGCCGGCGAGCTTGTCGGAGAGGAGGAACACCGCGGCCGACGCCAGCTCCTCGGGTCTCGCTTCGCGGCGGAGGGGCACCTCGCGCAGCGCGCGCTGACGCTGCGCCTTCGGTGCGTCGGCGACGAAGGGCGTATCGGTCGCGCCCGGCGTAAGCAGGTTGACGCGAATGCCGAATGGCGCGAGCTCGATTGCGGCGACTTCGATGTGCGCCTTCAGCGCCGCCTTGGACGCGCGGTACGCGGTCTCGCGCGGCTGGGCGCTTACCAGCGCCGTCGACGCGACCGCGAGGATGGCGCCGCCACGTTGTCCGACAAAGATGCGCCCGACCTCGCGGCAGGCAAAGACCGAGGCGGCGACGTTGGTCGCCATGGTCTTCTCGAACGCAGCGCGGGTAACCCGGGTCATGGCTTCGTGCAGCGCGACGGCGGCGTTGTTGACGTAGAGGTCGAGCCCGCCCAGCGCTTCGGTCGCTTCCGCCACCATGCGGACCACTTCCGCTTCGCTGGATACGTCGGCGACGATGCCGTGGGCGCGAACCCTCGCTGCCGCGATTTCCTGAACCACACCGGGACTCGGGCGCAGGTCCGCGATGGCGACGTCGACGCCCTCGGCGGCAAGCGCCAGGGCGACGGCGCGGCCGATGCCCGACGCGCCGCCGGTGACCAGCGCGCGCTTGCCCGCCAGGCCGCTATCGAGCGCCATGGATCGGGCTCGGGAAGTGACGGGACGGCATGGCGCTTCTGTCCTTCGTGCGGGCCGCCCTCCCTGAATATGGCGGGCGGCGCCACGCTACCCTTCCCGGCCTTTCCTCGCCAGCGGCCTCGATGCCGCTCAGGCGCGATTTTCCCCGGCTCGCCCGGCGCGTGCGGCCCGGCGGGCGGAGTGGCCGCTGACCGAGTCGCCGGCGTCCTCGGCGAGACGGACGAGCCATGGCATCGCGGCAACCGTCAGGAAGGCGGTTGCCAGAAAGGCGACCTGGAAGCTCCCGATCGGCAGAACCGTATTCGCACCGCCCCCGGCCAATCCGGAGCTGAGGTTCAGGATCACGGCGCCGAGCGCAATGCCGAACGCGAAGGCGATTTGCTGCATCATCGCCATCAGCGCGGACGCCCCGCTCATGCCGGCGGGCGGAATATCGGCGAACGCCAGCGTGTTGAGCGCGGTGAACTGCAGCGAGCGCACCAGGCCTGCGAAAAACAGGACCGCTCCGACCGCGACGATCGGAACGCCCGGAACGAGCGCGACGCAGGCGAAGGTCGACAGGATGACGAGCACTCCGTTGACGATCAGCACCCGCCGGAACCCGAAGCGCCGCAGGATCGGATTGGTCACCGCCTTCATCGCCAGGTTGCCGCCGGCATAGGCGAGCATCAATAGCCCGGTGTCGAAGGGACTGAGGCCGAAGCTGATCTGGAACAGGATCGGCAGCAGGAAGGGCACGGCGCCCATGGCGGTGCGGAAGAACGTGCCGCCCCAGATGGTGGTCGCCGAATAGGTCGGCACCGCGGCCAGCCGGGTATCGATGAGGCCGTATTCGTGGCCGTGGGTATGGCGCACCGCGGCAATCCCCAGCACGAGCCCCGCCAGCAGAACGCCGACGGTCAAGCCGAGATGGGATTGTTCGCGCGCCAGGCTGTCGAGACCGAAGAGGAGCAGCGACAACGAGGCCGCGCTGAGTAGCAGCCCGATAAAATCCAGTCGCCGTTTCTCCGGTTCCCGCTGGTTCTCGATAAACCTCAGCACCGCCGCGATGCCGAGGACTCCGAGGGGCACGTTCAGGAAGAAGATCCACTGCCACGTGGCATAGGTCGCGATCAGCCCGCCGATCGGCTGGCCAAGGATGGGGGCGACCAGTCCCGGCCAGATGGTGATGCCGAAGGCCTGCATCAGTTCGTGCTTCGGCGCGGTCTTCAGGACCACGATGCGCCCGACCGGCGACATGAACGCCGCCGCCGCGCCCTGGATCGCCCGGGCCAGCGCGAATTGCCAAAGATCGGCGCTATAGCCGCAAGCGATCGACGCCAGCGTGAAGACGGCGATGGCGGCGCAGAAGAGGTCGCGTGCGCCGATCCGGTCGGCGGCCCAGGCGCTGATCGGCAGGAACACTGCCAGGCTCACCATGTAGATCGTGATGCCAATGCTCGCGACCGATGCGGTTGTGTGGAAGGTCGCCGCCATCTGCGGCAGAACGACTACGACCGCCGACCCGTCCAGATTCTCCATGAAGAAGGCGGAGGCAACGATCAATGCGACCAGGGTCGCGTTCGATCGGACAAGAGGCATGATGCGGAAAGCTCGGTTGGAAGCGGCAGGAGGGAAGGGCTGCCGAGCCTTGAGGCGTAGTGCTTAGCGCAACCGGGTCGGCTAGCACAACCGCGCTGGCAGGGGCGAAAACCTGGCGGTCCGGCGGTCTATGTCTTCCTCAGCGAGCGCTGGTGAAGCACGCGCCCGATCACGTTCAGCAGGATCTGCGCTGCGAGGATCGCGGTCGACCCGGTATGGTCGTAGTCGGGCGCGACCTCCACCAGATCAAGGCCGACGATCTCGCCCCGCGCCGCGACGCCGGCAAGCAGTTCCAGCACCTCGTAGTAGGTGAAGCCGCCGTGGCTCGGCGTGCCGGTGCCGGGCGCGATCGAGGGATCGAAGCCGTCGATGTCGATGGTCACGTAGTAGCGTTTGCCCGCGGGGATGCGCGCCAGAACCGCCTCCACGCCGAGCTTCCGGATCTGGCGGACGCTGAGGATATCCGAGCCCATGCGGCGCGCGTCGGCATAGCCCTCCCGTGCGGTCGAGGAGACGTTGCGGATGCCGAGCTGGCTGAGCCCGGTGACGAAAGGCTTTTCCGCCGCCCGGCGCATCGGGCTGCCGTGGCCGAAGCGGACGCCGTGGCGCTCGTCGACGAAATCGAGATGCGCGTCGATCTGGACGATGTGGATCGGAGCTTGCTCTGAAAACGCGGCAACGGTCGGAATGGTGATCGAGTGGTCGCCGCCCAGCGTCACGGGCAGCGCCCCCGCGGCAAGGATCTTGCGCACCGCCATCTCGATATTGGCGTGGCTGCGGATGGTGTCGGTGTGAATGATATCGGCGTCGCCGATGTCGACAATGCGGGTCGTTTCCGCCGGCAGATAGACGACGTCATCCTCGTGGTCGTAGGCGCCGGAATGCCCGAACGAAAACAGCGTGGACGCCTCGCGGATGGCGCGCGGACCGAAGCGCGCGCCGGCGCGCCATTGCGTGCCGAAGTCGTAGGGCGCGCCGAGCACGGCCACGTCGGCGTCGATCGCATCCCAGTCAAGGCAGAGCGGATACTTGCCGAAAGTGGCGATGCCGACGAAGGGAAGATCGAGCCGTCCGGTCTCGTAGCCGTGCGCCATTGCGGGCCTCCTCAGGCCGCCGAGGCCTGCGCCCGGCCGTCGGCCATGACGCAGAGTAGCTCAAACATCACGGTCGCCCCCGCGAGCGCGGTCATGCCGCCGAGGTCGAAGGGCGGCGAAACTTCCACGACATCCGCCCCGACGATCGCGAGCCCGCGCAGCAGCCGCAACATCGCCTGCGCCTCGCGGGTGGTGAAGCCGCCGATCTCCGGGGTGCCGGTTCCGGGCGCCATCGACGGGTCGATCGAGTCGATGTCGAAGGTCAGGTAGATTGGCCGCGTGCCGACGATCTCCTTCGCCTCGGCCATGACGTCGGCGGGCCCGCGCCTGGCGAACTCCTCCATGAAGATGATGCGGATGCCGTTGGCCTTGGCGAAATCGTAGTCCGCCGGATCGTAGATCGAGCCGCGGATCCCGATCTGCACGATGCGCTTCGGCTCCAGCAGGCCCTCCTCGACGGCGCGGCGAAATGGCGTGCCGTGGGTATAGGGGTTGTCGCCGAAATAGCGGTCGTTGGTGTCCGAATGCGCGTCGAAGTGGATCATGCCGAGCGGGCGGTCCCTGGCGAGCGCGCGCAGAATCGGCAACGAGATGAGATGGTCGCCGCCGGCCGTGATCGGGATCGCGCCCGCGGCGCGAATGTCGGCGAAGAAGTCCTCGATCTTCTTCAGTGCGTCAATCAGGTCGATCGGGTTGATCGGGCAGTCGCCGAGGTCGCCGACGCGCACAAGATCGTAGGGGGCGATCCCGCTGACATGGTGGACCCGGCGCATCAGACTCGACTGGTTGCGGATTTCGCGCGGCCCATGGCGGGTGCCGGCGCGGTTGGTGGTGCCGCCATCGAAGGGAACGCCAACCAGCGCGATGTCAACGTCGGCGGGCGAAGTGACGGCCGGCAGCCGCATGAAGGTCGGGATGCCGGCGAAGCGCGGCACCACCGCCGCATCCATCGGCTGCGGCAGCGCGGATTTCACGCCCTGGGCATCGTTCACAGCGCGAACTCCTTGCGGATCGCGGCGGAGATCAGCTCGACGTGGTCGTCCATCAGCCATTGGCCCTTCTCGGCGCTGGCGCCGTGGGCGACGGCGAGCACGCCCGACGGCGGCAGGCCGAAATTGCCGGGCAGCGGCCGCATGTCGTAGGTCGGGAATTTCGCCGGGCCGTCCGACGGCACCTTGTCCATCGACACCAGCTCCGGCCGGAGCAGCAGCATCAGCGACGTCTCGAGGAGGCTCGCGTGCTCCAGTTCGGTGCCCGGGAACCCGCCCGGGAAAAGCTTGTCGAGGGTCGCGCGCTTGACGAAGTCCCAGTATTCCAGTCGCAGCACCTGCATGTCGGCGATGCCGTCGCGGCGCAATTCCCGCAGGCCGAGATCGACGCCCTCGATCGCCGGCCAGGTGTTCTCGAAATGGCCGTTGAGCACGACGATCCGGCGCACGCCGTGGGCGCCGAGATCGCGGATGATATCGCGGACGACCAGCGAAAAGGTTTGCGCGTCGAGGCTGGTCGTGCCGGGGAGCGCCTGGCCGCCGCCGGAGCGCGGCTGCGACTTGTAGCCATAGGGAATCGTTGGCGCGACGATACCGCCGACCTTCTTCGCCACCCGCTCGGAAACTCCGGTCGGCAGCACGACGTCGACGTTCAGCGGCAGGTGCGGCCCGTGCTGCTCGGTGGCGCCGAGCGGCAGGATGACCGGCACGTTGGAGGCGACCTTCTTCTCGAACTCGGGCCACGAGAGTTCCGCAAGGAATACGCTATCGACCATGACCAAACCTCATCGCATGGCGGCGCCGCCGTCGACGCCGATACATTGCCCGGTGATGAACGTCGCCCCCGGCCCGGCGAGGAAGACGACCGTCGCCGCGATTTCTTCCGGCCGGCCGACGCGGCCGAGCGGATTGGAGAGCTCCAGCGCCTGGAGTTCCGGCGACATGTTCGCGAAATTGAGCAGCGGCGTGTCGGTCGGACCCGGCGCCACCGCGTTAACCAGGATGCCGGGAGCGAGCTCGCGCGCCCATGACCGCGTGAGCGCCAGGATCGCGCCCTTGGTCGCGCAATAGGCCGAGGCGCCCGCCCGGCCGAGATAGGCGAGTTCGGAAGCGATGTTGATAATGCGCCCGCCAGCCGGCAGATGGCGGAGCGCCGCCTTGGCGATGTGGATCGTGCCGAACACGTTCACCGCGAACTGGCGCTGGACATCCGCCATGACCAGGCCGGCGAGGGGTGCGTCGCGCTCGATCCCCGCGGCGTTGCAGAGGATGTCGAGGCCGCCGAGCCTGCTGGCCGCCTGGTCGACGCCGGAGGTCGCGGCGTTTTCGTCGGCGATGTCCGCGATCACGATCGGGCAGGGGGCATCGGCGGGCGCCGCCAGGTCGATCCCGATGACATCCGCGCCGGCTGCCTTCAGCGCTGCCGCGACGGCGCGGCCGATGCCGCTGGCGGCGCCTGTGACGAGGGCGCGTTTGCCGGAGAGCAAGGTCACCACGGCACCTCGCCGCGGTCGATGCCGAGCGTCTGCCCGGTGATATTCACGGCGAGGTCGGAGGCGAGGAAAAGGTACGCCCCCGCGATATCGTCCGGTTCCATCAATCCGGGAAGCGCCTGATGGCCGATAATGTCGTCCAGCAGGGAATCTTCTGAGAGGCCGGCGCGCCCGGCCATCGACTTCAGTGAACGCATCGAGGACTCGGTCCTCACCCAGCCCGGAGCCACGGCGTTGACGGAAATGCCGCGCGGCCCCAGTTCCTTCGCCCAGGTCTTGGTGAGCCCGATGACGGCATGCTTCGAGGCGACGTAGGCCGAGAAGAGCGGCTCGACGACGCGACCCCAGACCGAGGCGGTGTTGACGATGCGCCCGCCTTTTCCCATCCGCGGCAGCGCCGCGCGGGTGACCAGGAAGGTGCCGGTCACGTTGATCTCGATGATGCG
>JBBQGL010000171.1:0-7231 GCA_038323025.1 Hyphomicrobiales bacterium | reverse complement strand
CCGCCAGGCCGCCATGTGCGGCACGCCGCCGTGGGCCTTCAGCGTCTCCCAGCTTGTCCAGCGTTCGGCGATGCGGATCACGCCGGGTTCGAGCACATCCTCGGAGAAGGCATAGAGCAGGCACCCGTCCTCCTTCCGCGTGGCTTCCAGCATGGCGCGCATGTGCGGGCGGGCGGCGGCGAATTTCTCCGGCGCGATCTTCACGTGGCCGATGACGAGGATCATTATGTTCTTCCGTTGCTCGGGGAGGGCGCCGGGGCGCGAGAGGATGACAGCATGAATGTACCGGCAGGGTTTGCGGGCGCAAGCCGCCCGCTGGTTCACGCCGTGCTCGCCGCCTTCATCGCCGTCGCCGCCGTCCCGGCGACTGCGTCCGCCGCGGACAAGCCGGTCAAATGGTCGATCTACCTGGGGGAGGATGGCAGTTTCGTGATCAGCCTGCCGGAGGGCTATACGGCCGATCCGAACTACCAATACGACCAGCTCGGGCCCGGCAAGCAAATCGCCGGCACGTCCTTCACGATCCCCAAACGCATCTGGCAGGGCTCGAACCTCTCGGGCGACACGTATCTGAGCGTCGAGACGCTGGCCGGCGCGGGCCCCTGCACCGCCGCCCGCTTCCTCGACGGCGGCGAGCCGGCAAAGCCGCTTACCGACGATGGCATCGCCTACTCGGTCTCCACGCTCAGCGACGCGGGCGCCGGCAATTCTTATGAGCAGACCGTCTATGCGGTTCGCAAGTCGAGCCCGTGCACGGCCGTGCGCACCGTCATCCACTCGACCAACATCGGCAACTACGACCCCGGCACGGTCACCGAATTCAACCGCGACGCGCTGGTCTCCCAGTTCGACAAGATCCGGCGGTCGCTGAAACTGAAGTGAGGCCTGGCCTGGCAGGCGACACGCGGTCAGCGACCGCCAAACAAGTCGCTAGGCGTGCTTGTTCAGCAAGTCGGAGAGCACGTGCCCGGTGCCGAGCGCGGTGAGCAGCGGCGACAGGAAGGCGTTGACCAGCGCGTCGCGCACCACGGGCGGCACAAACGGCAGCTGCACCGCGTGCACCAGGATCGCCGGCAGGCTCTGGCGGATGGCGTCGACGATCTCGACCGGCAGCGCCTTGCCTTCGGTGAAGGCGACCTGCAGGATTTCCTTGGGGATGAACCGGAAGGTGTTCTTGTCGAGCGCCCGGACGACCTTGATGAAGATCGCCTGTTCGGCGGTCTCGCCGAAGAACGGCAGGTCAATGGCCGTGTTCAGCCGGGTCGCCAGCTTCGCCTGATCCTCCTGCGACAGGAAGAAGGTCTGGCCTCCGTCAGCCTCTACCCCTTCGAAGATCGAGCCCAGAATCTTGCCGATTACCTTTCCCTTTGCCATCGTCCCCTCCCGCGTTGGCAGCGCACGCTATGCGTGCATCCAGGTATATTTGCCACAATCCGGGGTGAAAGCCTAGGGGCGTGACCAGGCGGCCCCCTGCCGCCACCGTCCTGTCAGGAGCGCGCCGCGCCCCCTCGCCAAGCGGCCCGGCATCCCCCATATTTCAGGCATGCCCCCAAGGAAGAAATCCGGATTAGCGGAAGCCCCGCAAAAGAATCTCCGCACCTCGCGCGGCACCTCCATGGGTGGCCTCGGCTCGGCGAAGGAACGCGCCGCCGTCGGGCTCAATCCGGTGGCCGGCATCGACGTTTCGCTGGAGGATGTCGGCGGCCTGCCGCAGAACGCGGTTACCGCCACGGTCGAGGCGCTGTCGGCGCTGATCGAGACCGGCCGGCCGGAGTTCCGCGACAAGACCTGGGTCCCGCACCGCCCGCCGCGCCCGGAAAAGGCGGAGGGCGGCATCCCCTTCCGCATCGTCTCCGATTTCGAGCCGAAGGGCGACCAGCCGACCGCCATCGCCGACCTTGTCGCCGGGGTCAACGCGCAGGAGCGCGACCAGGTGCTGCTCGGCGTCACCGGCTCCGGCAAGACCTACACGGTGGCCAAGGTGATCGAGGCGACGCAGCGGCCGGCGCTGATCCTCGCCCCCAACAAGACGCTGGCGGCGCAGCTCTACGGCGAGTTCAAGAGCTTCTTCCCGGAGAACTCGGTCGAGTATTTCGTCTCGTACTACGACTACTACCAGCCCGAGGCCTACGTCCCGCGCACCGACACCTATATCGAGAAGGAATCCTCGATCAACGAGCAGATCGACCGCATGCGCCACTCGGCGACGCGGGCGCTGCTCGAACGCGACGACGTGATCATCGTCGCCTCGGTCTCGTGCATCTACGGCATCGGCTCGGTCGAGACCTACACGGCGATGACGTTCTCGCTCGCCATCGGCGAGCGCATCGACCAGCGCCAGCTGCTCGCCGACCTCGTCGCCCTGCAGTACAAGCGCGCCGACGCCGATTTCCGCCGCGGCACCTTCCGCGTGCGCGGCGATACGGTCGACCTCTTCCCGGCCCACCTGGAAGATCGCGCCTGGCGCATCAACCTGTTCGGCGACGAGATCGAGTCGATCGTCGAATTCGACCCGCTCACCGGCAACCGCCAGGGCGAGCTCAAGTCGGTGCGCGTCTATGCCAACTCGCACTACGTCACGCCGCGCCCGACCCTGATCCAGGCCGTGAAGGGCATCAAGGAAGAGCTGAAGTTCCGGCTGGACGAACTCAACCATGCCGGCCGCCTGCTGGAAGCGCAGCGGCTCGAGCAGCGCACGCGCTTCGACATGGAGATGATCGAGGCGACCGGCTCGTGCGCCGGCATCGAGAACTATTCGCGCTACCTCACCGGCCGCAAGCCGGGCGAGCCGCCGCCGACGCTGTTCGAGTACCTGCCCGACAATGCGCTCGTCTTCGTCGATGAGAGCCACGTCACCATCGGCCAGCTCGGCGGCATGTATCGCGGCGACTTCCGGCGCAAGGCGACGCTGGCCGAATACGGCTTCCGCCTGCCGTCGTGCATGGACAACCGGCCGCTCCGCTTCGAGGAGTGGGACCTGATGCGGCCGCAGTCGACCTATGTCTCGGCGACGCCGGGCGCCTGGGAAATGGAGCGCACCGGCGGCGTCTTCACCGAGCAGGTCATCCGCCCGACCGGGCTGATCGATCCGCCGGTGGAAGTCCGTCCGGCGAAGAACCAGGTCGACGACCTCCTCGGCGAGGTCAAGGCGGTGGCGCAGCAGGGCTATCGCGCGCTGGTCACGGTGCTCACCAAGCGCATGGCCGAGGACCTCACCGAGTACCTGCACGAGCATGGCGTGCGCGTGCGCTACATGCATTCCGACGTGGAGACGCTGGAGCGCATCGAGATCATCCGCGACCTGCGCCTCGGCGCCTTCGACGTGCTGGTCGGCATCAACCTGTTGCGCGAAGGCCTCGACATCCCGGAATGCGCGCTGGTCGCCATCCTCGATGCCGACAAGGAAGGCTTCCTGCGTTCCGAGACGTCGCTGATCCAGACCATCGGGCGCGCCGCGCGCAACATCGACGGCCGCGTCATCCTCTATGCCGACCGCGTCACCGGCTCGATGGAGCGGGCGATGGCCGAGACCGGCCGGCGGCGCGAGAAGCAGTCGGCCTACAACACCGAGCACGGCATCACGCCGGAGAGCATCAAGAAGCACATCGGCGACATCATGTCGTCGATGTACGAGCGCGACCACGTCATCGTGCCGACCGGCTTTGCCGAGGAAGGCTCGCTGGTCGGGCACAATCTCAAGGCGACCATCGCCGACCTCGAGAAGCAGATGCGCGATGCCGCCGCCGACCTCGAATTCGAGAGCGCGGCGCGGCTGCGCGACGAGATCAAGCGTCTGGAGACCATGGACCTCGCCATCGCCGACGATCCGCTGGCGCGCAATCCGGGCGAGAACCCGGAGGGGGGAAGAAAAGGCGCCAATCCCTCCCCGGCACGGGGAGGGGGGACCGCGCGCAGCGCGGTGGGTGGGGCGCGTTCGCCAAAGGACGGTGGCCCGCGCAAGAATTCCCTCGACGAGATGACCATCCGGCGGACGGAAGTGCCGCTCGCCGAGCGCCCGCACAAGCCGACGCTCGACTACATGGGTCCCGGCACCGACCTCGAAGTACCGCTGGCCGAGCGGCCGAAGCCGCGTTCGATCGGCGGCCGCGCCGGCAGCGACGCCGGCAAGCGCGGCCGCCGGTAGCGCCGCCCCGCTCGGTTCGCCGGCTACCTCACTCCGGCTTGACGACCGCCAGCAGGTTGAAGGTCGCGCGCTGCACGTAGCCGATCGACTCGTAGAGGCGGATCGCCGGCGTGTTGTTCTCCCAGGCGTGGAGAAACGGCGTCTCGCCGCGGGCCAGGATCTGCCGCGTCACGAAGATCGAGAGCAGCCGCGCCAGTCCGCGTCCGCGGAAATCCGGATGCACGCACACGCCGCTGAGTTCGCTGTGGCCGGCGACCTTCATGCGCTCGCCGGCCATGGCCGCCAGCCTCCCGTCGATGCGGATGCCATGGAAGCTGGCGAGCGCCTGCGCCTTGAGCGTGAAGGGCCCGGGCTCGGTGAGCTGTGCCAGGGCGAGCATTTCGGCGGCGTCGGCTTCCGTCAATTTCTCGATGCGCGCGTCGTCGACTGCCGCCGCCGGACGGGCGAGGATCATCTGGGTCACCGCCCCGGTGCGCACCGCCACGAGGCCTGGCGGAGTCGCGGGCGGCATGATCTCCACCAGCACCATCACCTCGCGCGGGCGGGGCAGGGCGGCAAGCGCGGCGAGGCTGCCGGCGCCACCGTCCGCGGCCGCGGCGAAGGGGATAATGTCGGGGCGGAAGCGGAGCGCCGGCGCGCTGCCCTCGGCGAAGGCTTTCTGCGGGCCGGTGAGCGCGTTCCAGATCGTCCGGTCGAGCGGGTGGGCCGTCATCGTCATCGTCTCCGGGCTCCGGTGGCGGCCCGCCGGTCGAGCGGTCGCTCCGCCAGTCCGTGTTCGATTTTCGCGAGCTGTTCGAGGAGCGGCCCCGACAGGTCCCGGCAGAGGTCGTCCACCGCGGCTTCGATCGCGGGCCAGATGTCGCGCTTGCCAAGCTCCACCTGCTCGCGTCCCTTGGCGGTCAGCGAGACGATGCGCTGGCGCTGGTCGTCGCGGCCGGGGCGCATCCTGACCAGCCCCTGGCGGGCCAGTTCGGCGATGCTGCGGGTGACCCCCGGCTGCGTGATGCCGACCGCCGCGGCGAGCTCGCCGATGGTCAGCGGCCCCAGTCGGTCGAGCGCGCCGAGAAAGGGATACTGCCCGGCCTGCACGGTGGCGCCGAAAGCCGCCGCGACGCGCGTCGCATCGCCCTGCAGGCGCTCGCCGATGCGCTTCATCCGGCTGCCGAGGGTGAGGAGGCCCAGATCGCGGACGACGTCTTCGGTCATTGCTGACTCGCTATAGGTAACACGTTATATAACTCCACATATATTATGGGCCGGTTCCTTGCAAACCGAGGAACGTGATGGCAGCGGCACGACGGTCACTCCCTTTGCGGTGAACTCCCTCCTTGACTGGTCGGCCGCCCCGTATCGACATGCCGAAAGCGCTCTCGCCGCGGCGTGACCAGCGCCGCGGCTTTCGCTTGTGACAAGCGCCGGGCGTCGGCCGGCTCGCGCTTGATCGGCGCCATGATGCGCACCGAGCAGTTCGCACGACGAGCGCCTCCGGTTACCTTCCGTTCACCATAAGCTGCGACCTTCCCCGCGTGCAGAATCGCACACAACGGGGGGTTCCATGCGCGCCGTCGTCATTGTTTCTCTTGCCTTTTTGTCCGGCGCGGCGCTCGCCCCGGGTGCCCTTGCCGGCGATGACAGCTGGGATGGCTATCTCTCCGGTGGGCTGGGCACTACCCGGTTCAGCAGCAACGGGTTCAGCGAGAACGCCTGGGTCGGCGAATTGCGCGGCACGATCGAGCACACCTTCGCCGACTCGCTCGGCATCCAGCTCGACGGCGGGCTCAACCACCAGGACTTCAGCTTCGCCGAGCCCGGTGCCTACTTCAACAGCCTCGATTTCGCGGTCCACGGCTTTTACCGGCAGCCCGGCCACTGGCTCTTCGGCGCCTTCGCCCAGTATCGCGACGACCGCATCGGGGCGAGCGGATTCGGCGAGAGTTTCGATCGCTACTTTGCCGGCGCCGAAGCCCAAGTCTATTTCAACAAGTTCTCCGTCTACGGTCAGCTGGCCTACCAGAGCATGTCCATCGCCACGGTTTCGGCGGGCGGCTGGGTCGGCAACCTGCGGGTGCGCTACTTTGTAAAACCGAACTGGTTCGTTGAAGGCAACGGTGGGTTCGGGACGCTGGCGGCGATGGGCGAGCGCCTCGAAACCCTGACCCTCGGCGCCGGCACCGAGTTCCGCCTCGGCAGCGCGCCGATCGGCGCCTATCTCCGCTACGCGCACACGCGTCTCAGCGGAATCGGCTCCAGCGACGCGCTCAATACCGATGCGCTGACGGTCGGCCTGAAGTGGGGCCTGGACGGGCGGACCCTCTGGAACCGCGAGACCAGCGGCGCCTCGCTCGATCCGGTCGCGCCACAAGTCCTGCCGATCTTTTGAGGCGCGCATCGCAGGCGCGGGCACCAGCCACCCCGCTCCCCGTACCTGCCGGCGTGGCCGGGGGCGTGTAGCCCGGATGGAGCGCAGCGTAATCCGGGTTTCCGTGATCTGAAGGTCACCGCGCTGGTGATTTCAAAGCCGGGTTCCCGCCTGCGCGGCAACCCGCCGAGAGGGGGGCATGCGGGTCTTTCGCCGCGCACGAATACCGCTCTCGCTGGAGCGGCGCGCACCTACCCCTCGCTCGGGTCATGCCAAGACAAGCCGAAGGCTTGATCCTGGCACCCAAGCGCCGTCCCGGATTACGCTTCGCTCCATCCGGGCTACGCTGGCGGGGGCGTCGCGCGTGGTTCGAGGCCCGCTTCGCGGGCACCTCACCATGGCGAGGTCGGGGCAAGCGCCGAGGTGAGATGCGCGGCCAACCTCCCCCTTGAGGGGAGGTCGAAATCTGAGGGCACCGGAGGCGAACGAAGATTTCGGGAGGGGGCTGCACATGACTCATGATCTGACCCCCTCCCGAAATTTGCTCTCGCTGCGCTCCGCAAATTTCGACCTCCCCTCAAGGGGGAGGTTGGCCGCGACCTTGCCTGAATGCGGGGATATCCCGGCCCGTTATTCCCCCTTTCCGGACACGGCTTACACTGCCCTTCATCCCGCTCGGCAAAGGGGCGCGCTCATGAGGCGGGGTGCGGTCGAGGGCTTGGATCTGG
>JBBQGL010000170.1:0-7364 GCA_038323025.1 Hyphomicrobiales bacterium | reverse complement strand
CACGCTCATCCGCCACACCAACGGCTACGAGACCGGCTACGGCCACCAGCAGCAGTTCGCGCCCGGCATCGTGCCCGGCGCCCGCGTCCACCAGGGCCAGCTGATCGGCTATGTCGGCTCCACCGGCCTCTCCACCGGTCCCCACGTCCACTTCGAGATTCGCGTCAACGGAACGCCGGTGGACCCGCTCCGCATTCGCCTGCCGCGCGGCCGCGTGCTCGGCGGCGACGAGTTCGCCGCCTTCGAGAACGAACGCGCCCGCATCGACGCGCTGATGGGAGCCCCGGCGATACCCTCGGCCAAGGTCGCCGCCGCGGCCAACTAGGCTTTTTGTCTCGTAAGCGCCGGCCGCCGGTTCGGCTGCGGATCGCCGGCCGCCTTTCCTCCCCGGCATGGCCCGGCACGGGATATGACCTTGTCCCAGACAGCAATTAGGCCCGGCCTGGTCGGCCGGGCCTTTCGCGTCCGTCAGCGTTTGTCCGTCAGGCGGCGGCCTTGCCGCGCTTGCCGCCCTGCACCTTAGGCAGGAAGAGGAGCTTGTCCGTCCCGCCCGTGATGCGCACGACCGCGCCGTCGGGCACCTCGCCGGCAAGGATCTTGTCGGCGAGCGGGTCCTGCACCTCGCGCTGGATGACCCGCTTCAGCGGCCGCGCCCCGTACATCGGGTCGTAGCCCTTCCGCGCCAGCCACTCGCGCGCCGATTCGTCGAGCTCGAGCACGATCTTGCGGTCCTCGAGCAGCTTCTGCAGCCGCGTGAGCTGGATCTCCACGATGGTCGCCATATCCTCGCGCCGCAGCTTGTGGAACAGGATGATGTCGTCCAGCCGGTTCAGGAACTCTGGCCGGAAATGCGCCCTGACTACGTCCATCACCGGAGCCCGCACCGAGTCGACGTCCTCGTTCTCGCCGAGGTTGGCGAGGAAATCGCCGCCGAGGTTCGAGGTCATGACGATCAGCGTGTTCTTGAAGTCGACCGTCCGCCCCTGCCCGTCCGTCAGGCGGCCGTCGTCGAGCACCTGCAGCAGCACGTTGAACACGTCGCCGTGCGCCTTCTCGATCTCGTCGAAGAGGATGACCTGGTAGGGCCGCCGGCGCACAGCTTCGGTGAGCGCGCCGCCCTCCTCGTAGCCGACATAGCCGGGAGGCGCGCCGATCAGCCGCGCGACCGAGTGCTTCTCCATGTATTCCGACATGTCGACGCGCAGCAGCGCCGTCTCGTCGTCGAAGAGAAACGCGGCGAGCGACTTGGTCAGCTCGGTCTTGCCGACGCCGGTCGGCCCGAGGAACATGAACGAGCCGATCGGCCGGTTCGGGTCCTGCAGGCCGGCGCGCGCCCGCCGGACGGCGGTCGCCACCGCGTGCACGGCTTCCGGCTGGCCGACCACCCGCTTGGCGAGTTCGTCCTCCATGCGCAGGAGCTTCTCGCGCTCGCCGGCGAGCATGCGGTCGACCGGGATGCCGGTCCAGCGCGACACGACCTGGGCGATATGGTCGGCGGTCACCGCCTCCTCGACCATGTCGCCGGCCTTGCCCTTGGCCTCCGCCGCCTTCAGCTGGCGCTCGAGCTCGGGGATGCGGCCATAGGCGAGTTCGCCCGCCTTGCCGAGATCGCCGTTGCGCTGGGCGCGGTCGAGTTCGGCGCGCGCCTGGTCGAGCTGTTCCTTGATCTTGTTGGCCGAGGCGAGCTTGTCCTTCTCCGCCGTCCAGCGCTGGGTGAGCGACTGGCTCTGCTCCTCGATGTCGGCGAGTTCCTTCTCGAGCCGGACCAGCCGGTCCTTCGAGGCCTGGTCGCTTTCCTTCTTCAGCGCCTCGCGCTCGATCTTCAGCTGGATGACGCGCCGGTCGAGTTCGTCCAGCGCCTCCGGCTTGGAGTCGACCAGCATGCGCAGCCGCGAGCCGGCCTCGTCGACGAGGTCGATCGCCTTGTCCGGAAGGAAGCGGTCGGAGATGTAACGGTTGGAGAGCGTCGCCGCCGCGACCAGCGCGGAATCGGTGATGCGCACGCCGTGGTGCAGCTCGTATTTCTCCTTGAGGCCGCGCAGAATCGAGATCGTATCCTCGACCGTCGGCTCGCTGACGAAGACCGGCTGGAAGCGCCGGGCGAGCGCCGCGTCCTTCTCCACGTACTTGCGGTATTCGTCGAGCGTGGTCGCGCCGACGCAATGCAGTTCGCCACGCGCCAGCGCCGGCTTCAACAGGTTCGAGGCGTCCATGGCGCCATCCGCCTTGCCGGCGCCGACGAGGGTGTGCATCTCGTCGATGAAGAGGATGACCTTGCCTTCCGCCGCCTGCATCTCGGAGAGCACCGACTTCAGCCGCTCCTCGAACTCGCCGCGGTACTTGGCGCCGGCGATGAGCGCGCCGAGGTCGAGCGCGAGCAGCCGCTTGTCCTTGAGGCTCTCCGGCACGTCGCCGTTGACGATGCGCAGCGCCAGGCCCTCGACGATCGCGGTCTTGCCGACGCCGGGCTCGCCGATCAGCACCGGGTTGTTCTTGGTGCGGCGGGCGAGCACCTGGATGGCGCGGCGGATCTCCTCGTCGCGGCCGATGACCGGGTCGAGTTTGCCCTCGCGCGCCTCGGCGGTGAGGTCGCGGGTGTATTTCTTCAGCGCCTCGTACTGGCCTTCCGCCGAAGCGGTGTCGGCCGTGCGTCCCTGGCGCAATTCCTCGATCGCGGCGTTCAGCGTCTGCGGCGTCACGCCGGCATCGCTGAGGATCTTCGCCGTATTGGCGGCCTTCTCGATGGCAAGCGCGAGCAACAGGCGCTCGACGGTCACGTACGAGTCGCCGGCCTTCTTCGCCACCTGCGCGGCGGTATCGAAAACCTTCGCCGTCGGCTGGGCGAGATAGACCTGCCCGGCCCCTGCCCCACTCACCTTGGGGATGGCGGCGAGCGCCCGTTCGGTGGCGGCAAGCGCGTCGCGCGCCCTGCCCCCGGCGCGCTCGATGAGGCCGGCCGCGAGGCCCTCCTCGTCGTCGAGCAGCACCTTCAGGATATGCTCGGGCGTGAATTGCTGATGCCCCTCGCGAACGGCGAGGGTCTGCGCCGCCTGGATGAAACCGCGGGCGCGCTCGGTGTATTTCTCGAAATCCATCGTCTCGTCCTTTCCCGGCTCGGAATGCCGGCCCTGAGGCCCGGCATGTCCTTCCGACAAACCGCCGGAAGCCCGGCGGTCCGGCCCCCCGAAGGGCGGTCCGTCGGGAAGAAAGATGGTGTTGCAATGCGGCAACGGGAAGGGGTCGGACGTACCGGCTTCGGCAATATTTAACGAAGCATGGACTAGGGTTCGGGCCGTTCAGCCGCTGCCGGAGCAAGGCCCATGACCCTCAGGATCGCCGAGGACGGAGCGGGCGCGATTCCGTGGCGCACCGCCCTGCCGATCCTCGCCGCGGCGGTGGTTGCCAGTGTCGTCCTGCTTGCCGGCAGCAACCTCCTCGCCGACGCCGATACCTACTGGCACCTCACGGTCGGGCAGTGGATCCTCGATCATCGCGCCTTCCCGACCGCCGATGCCTTCTCCTTCACCTTTCCCGGCGCCCACTGGATCGCCAAGGAATGGCTGTCCCAGGTGCTCTATGCCGCCGCTTACGGCCTCGGCGGCTGGCAGGCCATGGCGATCCTGGCGGCGGTTTCCGTCGGCCTCGCCTTCGCGCTCCTCGCCCGCTGGCTCGACGCCGGCTTCAACCTGACCGTGACGCTGGTGTTCCTCGCGGTTGCCTTCGTGCTGGTGACGCCGCACCTCACCGCCCGTCCCCATGCCCTCGCCCTGCCGGTTATGATCGCCTGGGTCGGCGGACTGGTGCGCGCCACCGACCGGGCTGAGGCGCCGTCGCCGTGGCTTCTGCCGCTGATGGTGCTGTGGGCCAACCTCCACGGCGGCTTCACCCTCGGCATTCTCCTCGTTGGCGCCTGCGGGCTGGAGGCGATCCTCTCGGCGCGCCCCGAACACCGCATCCGCACGGCCATGGTGTGGGTGCGCTTCGGCGTGCTGACCCTGGTCGCCGCCTCGATCACCCCCTACGGGCCGGAATCGATGCTGGTCACGTTCCGCATCCTCGGCCTCGGCAGCGCGCTCACCATCATCGGCGAGTGGCAGCCGAAGGATTTCAGCCACATCGGCGTCTTCGAGGTCCTGCTGCTTCTCGCGATCGGCTTTGCCCTCTACCGCGGCGTCGTCTTCCGTCCGGTGCGCATCCTGATCCTGCTCGGACTCCTGCATCTGGCGCTGTCGGCGGAGCGCAACAGCGAGATTCTCGGCCTGCTTGCGCCCCTCTTTCTTGCCGCGCCGGTCGCCCGGCAATTTCCGTCGCTGCGGCCGGCCGCCGCGCACCCCCAGCCGGGAGCCGGCCGCGCCGTGATGGGCATCTCGGCGATCGCCCTCATCGCGGTCGTCGCAACCGCGGCGGTCACCAGCGCCGAGCCGAGCAACCGCATCACGCCAGCGGCGGCGGTTGCGGCGCTGCAGAAGGCCAGTGTCGCCCGTATCCTCAACGCCTATGATTTTGGCGGCTATCTCATCCGCTCCGGCATCCCGACCTTCATCGACGGGCGCTCGGAGCTCTACGGGGCGGCCTTCATCACACGCTACTACCGCGCCATCACGCTGTCGGACCTCGACGACTTCGTGAGGCTGCTCGACGAATACCGCATCGGCGGCACCCTCCTGCCGCCCGGCACATCGGCGATCGCCTTCCTCGATCGCCTGCCCGGCTGGCACCGCCTCTACGCCGACGATCTCGCCGTCGTCCACGTCCGCGACACGGCACCCTGACCGCAACGCGCCGCCACATCGCCCGCAATGGACAGGCCAGCGGCAGCCGATCCACTGCCTCCGCCCCAGGACGGCCCCCCCCTTTGTGAGATGCGGCCCTTTTGAGGGGAGAGGCTGCTGCCGTCCCTGTTGTGAGTTGGGTTCCTTGTGCCCGCCCTTCGCCTGTCAGAGCTCGATTCTCCGCGTCCCCTCTTAGGTCATGCCAAGACAACCCGAAGGGTTGATCTTGGCACCCAAGCGCCATCTCAGCCCAGATGCCAGTAGAGGTCGGCCCAGTCCGGGTTCATGGCGTTGATCAGGTCCAGCTTCCACGCCCGCGGCCACCCCTTGATGTTCTTCTCGCGGCGGATGGCGAGGTCGATGCTCTGGTGCATCTCGTACCAGACAAGGATCTTCACGCCGTACTTCCGGGTGAACCCCGCGACCAACGCCTCGCGGTGCTCATAGATGCGCCGCGCAGGGTAGTTGGTGACGCCGGTATAGAGCGTCCCGCCCTTCTTCGACGCCATGATATAAACCATCGCCGGCATTGTTTGAGAGTCGCGCGGCTTGGGTGCCAAGATCAAGCCTTCGGCTTGTCTTGGCATGACCTGGGGGATGGAGCCCGCCTCCCTTCTCATGGGGCGAGAGCGTAATCTGGGGATCGAGGCTGGCAACTCTTGCAGAACTCCGGGAGGGAGTTGGTTTTGCCCGAAACGGGAGCGGGCCGGAAAAGATTGCATCACCCGCGCCCCGCCCTCGCCGCCCCGCCTTGACGCAACGCGTGCGCTCGGGTCACTTCGCCCGATGGCAACCATCGACGCGCTCTATCGCTACCCGGTCAAAGGCCTGTCGGCGGAACCGCTGACTGCGGTGACCCTCGCGCCCGGAGAGACCTTCCCGTTCGATCGCGCCTACGCCATCGAGAACGGGCCGTCCGGATTCGATCCGGCCGACCCGAAGCATCTGAGCAAGCGGCACTACCTGATGCTGATGCGGAACGAGCGGCTGGCCGCCCTCGCCACGCATTTCGAGCCGTCCACGGGAGCCCTGACCATCCGCCGTGACGGCGCCGTTGTCGCCGAAGGGACGCTCCATACGGCCGAAGGACGGGCGGCGATCGAGAAATTCTTCGACGAGTATTCCGCCGGCGAGCTGCGCGGGCCGACCAGGGTGCTGTCGTCCCCCGGCTTCTCGTTTTCCGACGCGGCCGACAAGTTCGTCTCGCTGATCAACCTCGCTTCGCTGCGCGAACTCGAGGCCCGTGTCGGCAGGCCGGTCCACCCCCTCCGCTTCCGCGGCAACATCTACGTCGAGCGGATGCCGGCCTGGGGGGAATTCGACTGGGTGGGCAAGCGCGTGACCGCCGGGTCCGCGGCCTTCGAGGTCACGGCCCGCATCGACCGGTGCGCCGCCACCAACGTCAACCCCGAGACCGCCACGCGCGACATGACCATCCCGCGCACCCTGCTCGACGCCTATGGCCACCCCGACTGCGGCATCTACCTGAAGGTCCTCGGCGCCGGCGAGATCCGCGTCGGCGACGAACTGGCGCTGGCCTGAGGCGCGCGCTCCGCCATCCTGTAGACAGGTGACTATCCGTTCAGGCGCCGGAACTGGCTGGGCGTGCTCCCTGTCGCCTTGCGGAACGCCCGCGCGAACTGCGCCTGGTCGGTGAAGCCGACCCGGGCGGTGACCTCGGCGACGGACGTGCGCCGGTCGAGAAGCAGAATCTTGGCGCGCTCGATCCGCGACCGGATCAGATATCGATGCGGGGGCTGCCCGAAGGTGCTCCTGAAGGCGCGCAGGAAATGAAAGCGGCTGAGTCCGACGACGTTCGCCAGCTGCTCCAGCGTGATCTTCTCCGACAGATTCCCGACGACGTATTCACGGACCAGGCTGGCTTGCCGGGGCGACAGCCAGCCGCTTTCCTGCACGGTCCGGCGATCCGTCCTTTGCAGGCGGTCGATTTCCATGGCCGCCATCAGCCCGAGCGTCTCGGCATACGCGGCATCGTTGACGGCCGGCTGGATCAGGAGCGCCTGGATCTTGGCGAGCGTGCAGCGGAGGGCGAAGTCCTCGAAATAGAGCATCGGGCGGTTCGCCGCGCCGACCGGCCGGTCGCCAAATTCCTCCGCCAGCGTTGCCGGGTCGAAATAGACCGCCGTGAAGGCGTTGCTGCGGCGGCCAAGCCGCGACCACCCCGAAATCTCCGAGCCCGCCGGAACGAAGGTCATCCGGTCGCGGAGATCGAGAAGGCGGAGTTTGGAGCCCTCGCCGAGGGTGGTTTCCCCGTCGACCAACTGCAGGTCATGCAGCGCCAGGTAATCGGTGTCTCCGGTCCATTTGAAGGCGAATTCAGCCGGCCCGCGGATGCTCACAAGCTCCGCGGCAATACCCCGCCATTCCAGGGTGCGCCGCAACTCATGGGCGGCACCGTCATCCTTGAATTCCAGCGCGACTTGAGCGGCTTGCCCCACAGGCCCGTCTCCGCCGTCGTTATCGGCGCGACTCTTACAACACGCACCCCCGGTAGCAGCCTTGGTACGCTAGCGTACATTGTTTGTCGCGGCACAAATCGGTGCCGCATGCGGGATTTCCGGGAGAACCATT
>JBBQGL010000169.1:0-7368 GCA_038323025.1 Hyphomicrobiales bacterium | reverse complement strand
CTCGCGGACGTTGTGGTCGGTTATGAGCACGCCAATGCCGAGGCTGGTCAGATGCCGGACCAGCGCCTGGATGTCGCCGACGGCAATCGGATCGACCCCGGTGAAGGGCTCGTCGAGGAGCATGAAGGCCGGCCGGCTGGCGAGCGAACGCGCGATTTCGGCGCGGCGCCGCTCGCCGCCGGAGAGCGAGATGGCCGGCGTCTTGCGCAGGTGCTCGATATGGAACTCCTCCAGCAGGGCATCGAGCTGGTCATCGCGATTGCGCTTGTCCGGCTCGACGACCTCCAGCACCGCGCGGATGTTCTGCTCCACCGTCATGCCGCGGAAGATCGACGCTTCCTGCGGCAGGTAGCCGATGCCGAGCCGGGCGCGCCGGTACATGGGCATGCCCGTGACATCGTGTCCGTCGAGCTCGATGGTCCCGTAGTCGGCGCGGACGAGGCCCGTGATCATGTAGAAGATCGTGGTCTTGCCGGCGCCGTTGGAGCCGAGCAGGCCCACCGCCTCGCCGCGCGCCACCGCCAAGCTCGCCTCGCGCACCACCTGACGCCCGCGATAGGCCTTGCCGAGCCCGTGGGCAACCAGCCAGCCGCGCCCGCCGGCTTCGGGAATCAGCCGCGACGGCGGCTTCTCGTCGCGCTCATCGCGGTTGTCGCGATCGGCGGCGCCGTTACCCCGGGAACGGCGGCGGTTGCCGCCCAATAGGCTTGCCACGCTCAATTGCGGAAACGCTCCCTGTCTCGGACGGGAGATAGGCGCTCTCTCCTGCGCTGTCGAGCCTCAGGGCTTCGGCGGCGTCGCCTCCTTCATGGTCTCCGGCGTTATCACCCCGGTGATCCGCTTGCCCGGCGCCTGGTCGAGCTTGGCCCGCCCGGACTGAAGATCGACGGTGAGCTTGTCTCCGGTCATCACGCTCGTCCCCTGGCTCAGGACGACGTTGCCGGTGAGGGTAATGATGTGGGTCTTCATGTCGACGACGGCTTGCGTCCCGGTCACCGTCTGCTGGCCCGAGCTCACGAAGACCGTGCCCGTCGCCTCGATGCGCGAGAACGAATCGCTTTTCACGGCCTTGGAGTCGAGGTCGGAGAACAGCTTGATCGTCGCGGCCTTCAGCGTCGTCGGGCCGCGCTTGACCGTGACCCCGCCGGAAAAGACCGAGATGCGCTGCTTGCCTTCCTCGTACACCTCGAGCGAGGCGGCATCGACCTGCACCGGGTCCCTCGAATCGGCATTGAAGCCGGTGAAGAGCTGGCCGGCGCCCGGCGCCGCCGCCGCGGGCAGCGACAGGCCGGCCCCTGCGAGCAGCAGGAGGGCGAAAACCGCCCGGCGGCGAGTTCGGGCACTTCGTCGGATGGCGGGCATCGTCTGGTTCACTGGGTCGGCTCCGCGGCCGGCGCGGGCAGGGCTTCGGCGGGCGGCACGAAATTCACCGTGACCCCGCCGCTGAAGAGCACGTGCTTGCCGCGTTCGGTGATCGAAATGGCATTGGCGCGGATCGAGCCGTCGACGGAATGGATCTCGATCGGCCGCTGCGAGGCGAGGGTGCCGCCCTTCATGTCGACATCGGCGTCATTGAGCTTCGCCTGGTAGCCGTCGGTGGTGGCGATGGCGATGCCGTTCTTCAGCGTCAGCAGATTCGAGTTCCCGTCATAGATGCCGGTGGTCGCCTTCAGCGTGGCGGTGCCGCCGCCGTCGAGCCCGAATTTCGCATTGATCGCGTCGAGCGTCACGACCTTCGGGTTCTCGAGGTTCTGCACGGCGCGGGTCGCCGTGACCTCATAGGCGCGGCGCGTGCCGTCAAATCCGGAAATGTGCGGCGTCTTCATGATCAGGCTCTTGTCCTGCATGTCGATGCCGGCGAGCGACACCGCGCCGCCGCCCGCCTCGAAGCGCATGGCAAGAAAGAAGCCGACGACCGCCACGGCGGCCAGCGCCGGCAGCCCGATCTTCAGCCAGGTTACCCGGCGGCTGTGGCGGTGGGCCGCGACGAAGTCATCGCGCTCCCGCGCCCGGGTCGGATCGAAGCGGATACGGCGGGGGGCCGGCGGGGCGCCGGTCAGTTCGGCCATGCGGCGGAGCTTAGCAGATTCAGGCACATCGCGGGGTCAATGCCGGAAAACATGGGTGACATGATGGCGGCGCCGCGGTTAACGAAGGGCCGCATCGCGGGCGGGCCGGAGCCTCAATGCGCGAAAATGTCCTCTTCGCCCCAGCCGCCGAGGTCGAGGCGGGCGCGCGCCGGCAGGAAGCGGTAGCAGGCCGCGGCGAGGTCGCTGCGCCCCTCGCGCGCCAGCCGCTCGTCGAGCTTTGCCTTCAACTGATGCAGGTAGAGAACGTCGGAAGCGGCGTAGGCGAGCTGGGCTTCGGACAGCGTCTCCGCCGCCCAGTCCGAGCTTTGCTGCTGCTTCGACAGGTCGATGTCGAGGAGGTCCTTGACCAGGTCCTTCAGCCCGTGCCGGTCGGTATAGGTGCGGGTCAGCTTCGAGGCGATCTTGGTGCAGTAGAGCGGCTCGGCCATGGCGCCGAAGGTGTGGAAGAGGACGGCGATATCGAAGCGGGCGAAGTGGAAGATCTTGGTCACCGCGGTATCGGTGAGGAGGCGGACGAGGTTCGGCGCCGCTTTCTGGCCGGGCGCGATCTGGACGACGTCGGCGCTGCCGTCGCCGGGCGAAAGCTGGACGAGGCAGAGGCGGTCGCGGAGCGGGTTCAGCCCCTGCGTCTCGGTGTCGATCGCCGCCGAGCCCCGGTAGCGCGAGAGATCCGGCAGGTCGCCCCTGTGGAATCGGATGGTCATCCCGGGGACTGGTATACGAAAGGCGGCGGCGCTTCAAATCGGCGAATAGGGGGCCGGGCAATCCCCTTGCGGGAGAGCCGGCTCCGGGGCACCCTCGGAAAATGGCTTCGTCCGCACCCGCCGAATCGACCGCTCCGCGAACCAACTGGGTGGGAAACCTCACCTACGGCGCCGAGCGGTTGGTGCTGCCCGACTCGGTCGGGGAGGCGCAGGAGGCGGTTCGCGCCGCCACAAAACTCCGCGTCGTCGGTTCGCGGCATTGCTTCAACGACATCGCCGACACGACCGGGACCCATCTTTCGCTGGAGCGCCTCCGGCGGGTGCTCTCGGTGGACAAGGCCAGGCGGCAGGTAACGGTAGAGGGAGGCGCCCGCTACGGCGATATCGGGCCGTACCTTCACGAGCAGGGCTACGCCCTCCATAACCTTGCCTCCCTGCCGCACATTTCCGTCGCCGGCGCCACCGCCACCGCTACCCACGGGTCGGGGATGGCCCTCGGCAACCTCGCCACCGCGGTCGCCGCGATCGAATTCATCGACGCGGCCGGCGACCCGGTCGTCCTGTCGCGCGAGAAGGACCGGGACGCGTTCCCCGGTGCCGCGGTCAGCCTCGGCGCGCTCGGCGTCATCACCAAGCTGACGCTCGACGTTCAGCCCGCCTTCGACGTGCGCCAGGATGTCTATCGCGACCTGCCGCTGACCGCTCTCGAAGCCCACTTCGAGGAAATCATGTCGAGCGGCTACAGCGTCAGTTTGTTCACCGACTGGCGGCGCGACACCATCGAGCAGGTCTGGGTGAAGAGCCGGGTTGAGGCCGGCGGCGCTTCCCCGGCACCGGATTCGTTGTTTGGCGCGCGCCCGGCGACCCGGAACCTCCATCCGCTGGTGGAACTGGACGCCGTCAATTGCACCGAGCAGATGGGTGTCGTTGGGCCGTCCTACGATCGGCTTCCCCACTTTCGCATGGGTTTCACCCCGGCGAGCGGCGAGGATCTGCAGGTCGAATATTTTGTCCCGCTCGATAAGGCGGTGGCGGCGGCGAAGGCGCTCCGCCGCCATGGCGACAAGCTCGCGCCGCTCTTGATGATCGGCGAGGTGCGCACGATCGCCGCGGACGATTTGTGGATGAGCCCGTGTTACCGGCAGGCCTGCGTCGCCTTCCACTTCTCCTTCAAGCTGGACGTGCCGGCCCTGATGCGGCTCCTGCCCGGCCTCGAGGAGGTTCTGGCGCCTTTCAATCCTCGCCCGCATTGGGGCAAGCTGTTCGCCATGCCGCCGGAGAAGGTGCGGGCCTGCTACCCAAGGCTCGCGGGCTTCCGCGACCTGCTGAACCGGCACGACCCGAAAGGCAAGTTCCGCAACGCCTTCGTCGAGCGCTACATCTTCGGGGGCTGAGATATAGACCAAATATGGAATTATTGTCTATAACGAGGTATAGACGATAATTGACGTTCGAGTCTATAACGACCCGGCATGAAAAAGATTGGGCTGTCGCTCGCCACTCTTTATTCCGACCTTGCACAGAGTGTCCAGACTCGCGTCTTTCGGCCGGGCTCCATCTTCAGAATGAAGGTGAAAGGCCGTGAATATGTTTACGTGAAGCGTCTGGTCGGAACGGCGCGCCTCACCGATTACCTGGGATCGGTCGACGACCCGGCAACGGAAGCCAAGGTCGAGCTTGTCCGGCAAAGCCAGGAGCTTGCCCGACAGGATCGGGAGACCATCCGGCTTCTGATCCGATCGGGCATCCCGGCTCCTGGCCGACAACTCGGCCGTGTCCTCGATGCCCTTTCCGATGCAGGCATCTTTGACGATACGGTGCTGGTCGGCACCGCGGCCTACCAGTGCTATTCCCCGATGGTCGGCTACATCCTGCCGCATCCCGCGCTGATGACCGGCGATGCCGATCTGGCCGCCGCCCATCTGGCGATGAAGTCATTGCCCGGGGGCGAAACGCTGCTTGATGTCCTCCGGCGCGCCGAGCCCAGCTTTGCGCCGGTGCCGGCTCTGTCCCGTCCGACCGCCCCCCCCTCGTCGTTCAAGGCGAAGGACGGATTCAGGGTTGACCTGGTGACCCAGCAACGCACGCGCCGGGACCAGAATCCGCTTCCGGTGAAAGGTCTCGGCGCCGGGGCGGCGCCACTCCAGTTTATCCGATGGCTGATAACCGATCCCGTCCCGGCCGTAGTCCTGCACGGCACGGGAGTCGCCGTCCGTGTTCCACAGCCGGCACGCTTCGCCATGCACAAGCTGATTCTCGCACAGGAACGGCGCGACGATCAGAGGGCTAAACGCCAAAAAGATCTCATGCAGGCCCGGGGCCTGGTCGAGGCTTTGCAGGAGTCCGATCCCTATGCGCTCGCCGACGCCCATCGGGATGCGACCCGGCAAGGAAAGCCGGGTTGGGCAAGAAGGATCGACAGATCGCTGGACGAATTGGAGCTTTCGCTCGGGGAGGGCTAGATCGCACCGGGCTCTTGGGACGGACTGCCGTCTCGGGCCCGCTACCGAAGGCTCCCGGCGTTAACGCCTTCGTCAGGCGCTACATCTTCGCGGGCTGAGCAAGGACCTCTCCTCATCGGTCCGTCCCGCGACAAGGCAGGACGCGGCCCGGTTCGCTAACCCACCCTCAGAGCGGCCTTCTGAGTTTGCATCTGCCGAGCGACGATCTGGTTCCGACCCGATCGCTTGGCCTGAAACAGGTTCTGGTCTGCTTCCGAGACAAGCTGCTCGGCCGCGGTATTCCCTGATCCTGCAAAAGTGGAAAGACCCCCACTGATGCTGACATATGAGCCGGCGCGGGAAAGGGCGTGCGGGATCTCCAACTGCGCCACGGCGTTTCGCGCCGCCTCGGCAGTTTGAGTCCCGCCGGCCAATTCGGTGTCGGGAAGGATCATGGCGAACTCCTCTCCGCCATATCGCGCAGCCAAATCTCCCGGGCGCCGGCAGCAGGACTGGATTGCGGCCGCCACCCGCTTCAGGCACTCGTCGCCAGCCTGGTGCCCGTAGCGATCGTTATAGGCTTTGAAGTCATCGATATCGCAGAGAACGAGGGCCAGTGATCGGCCGTGGCGACGGGCGAGGGCCAACTGCGCCGCAAGGTAGGCGTCAAAGAACCGACGGTTGGCAATACCCGTGAGGCCATCGTGCAGGGCAAGTTGCTCAAGCGCTGAGTTTGCCGCCTTCAAGTCGGCCGACACCTTTTCAAGCTCCCGCGTGCGTTCCTCCACGCGTCGCTCCAGTCCGATGTTGAGCGCGACGACCGCAGCCTCAGCCCCCTTCCGCTTGAGGTCGACTTTCTGCAACGTCAGCGCGGTCGAACTGATAGCGAGCACGGTTACCGCGATGCTGACCATGACCATCAGGGCGAGGCCAAAGGCGGTGTTGTAGTATCCGGCCTGCTGTCCGATCAGCCTCAGCCAGCCAAGGACAAAGAGGGCGAACGGCACCGTTGGCAGCAGCCGTCTCGTGACGACACCGCCGGCTGTATCGCTGACGAAGAGAAAACCGATCCCGCGCGACGGATTGGCGGCAAGAACGGCAAGTGCCAGCACGAAGAATGATAGAGCCGTGGGTAAGGCAATCGGGTTGAACGGTCCCAGCTGGTAGAGCGAGATGACGCCGTAGGCGAACCCCACCAACGTCAGCGTTGCCAGGAAAAGGGGGCCGGCCGTCAGCCAATTGGCCGTGGCGGCCAGATAGCCCTGTCGCGCCTTCAGCGCAAACAGGGAAAGGCCGATCAGCAGGAAGTTGAGTGCCGTGACCGGCGACATTCGGCCGGGGAACGAGGCAAACCCTGCCCTGTCGGTGACCAGAAGCTCGTCTATTCCCAGATCAAGCGAAAAGACGGTCTCCGCCAAGGTGAGGAAGCCGAGCGTCGCCACGGCGAGGGACGCAGCCCGGCCGACACGAAAAGGTGCCGATCCTCGTCCGAATGTGTGGATCAGCCAGAGCGCGACGCCGCAGACGACGAAAGCGACGGCGGTGTTTGCCTTCATCGTTGGCAGGCCGGGCAGAAGGCTCTTGAGAGAACCGATGTTGAAGAGCCAGCCGACGACGACGGCCGCGCCAAACAGGCACACGATTGCGGCGCCTACGCGCGCGATGCGATTCAGAAACGCGAGGGGGGTTCTGCCCGCTGTCAGGTGGGGACCCTTTGGTGAGCCTGCCGATTGCGCTGGGCGCTCGGATCCGAAACCACCGGGTCGGCGGCTCGGGAAATCGTCTGCCCACCTCGGCAGGGTCTGGTTCGCTACGGCGGCATTCACAATATGGATTGAGGCGCGGCCCGTCTGACCAAGATTGAACAGCAGGCGGCGGCTGCGCCATCACGGGTTGCCCGGCGTTCCTCCGCCAGGTCGGACCAACGGGCCGCGTTAGCGAAGAAGGCTTCGCGGAGCCGAGAAACAATCCAAATCTGCGATCGACGAACGGTGGTGCCCAGGAAAGGACTCGAACCTTCACGCCTTGCGGCACACGGACCTGAACCGTGCGCGTCTACCAATTCCGCCACCTGGGCACGGGGCGCATTGCTAGGGGTCGGCCGATTTGTTGTCAACGTGAGACGCGAGGCCC
>JBBQGL010000168.1:0-7553 GCA_038323025.1 Hyphomicrobiales bacterium | reverse complement strand
GAATAGGTGCGGCCGTCGATGGTCAGCTTGCCGCCGGCGATCCGGTTGGCGTAGCGCCCGGCAACCGCGCCGAAATGCGGCGAATGATGGACATAGTCGTCGAGCCTGTCGAAGCCGAGCACCAGGGGGAACGCCACGCCGGCAAGGCGTGCATCGCGGATGACCGCTCCGAGGGTGATGACCTTGAGCGTTAGCTCGCCCGCCGAGATGGTGACCTCGGGTACCTCGCTGCCGTCCGGCAGAACTCCAAAACGCGCAACCGCCATGACGGCGCCTCCCCCGGTTTCCTGAATCGCGTCAGATCGTCTGATTGTATGGGCCGATCGACGGGTTCTCGCGCAGCACCGTGTCGATCACCTTGAACATCTCGTGCAGACGGGCTTCCGAGACCGGGCTCTCGATGACCACGACCAGCTCGGGCTTGTTGGACGACGCGCGCAGCAAGCCCCAGGTGCCGTCGTCGGAGACCACGCGGACGCCGTTGACGGTGATCAGGTCGACGATGGCGTGGCCGGCGACCTTTTCGCCCTTCTGCTTCATGTCTTCGAAGCGGGCCTTCACCTTGTCGGCGACGCCGTATTTGATCTCGTCCGGGCAGTGGGCCGACATGGTCGGCGAGCCCCAGGTCTTGGGGAGCGCATTCTTCAGGTCGGCCATGGTCTTGTCGGGATTGCGATCGAGCATGTCGAGGATCGCCAGCGCCGAGACAAGGCCGTCGTCGTAGCCGCGCCCGATCGGCTTGTTGAAGAAATAGTGCCCGGACTTCTCGAAGCCGGCGATGGCGCCCAGCTCATTGACGCGGCGCTTGATGTAGGAGTGGCCGGTCTTCCAGTAATCGGCCGTGACCTTGTTGGCGATCAGCACCGGATCGGTCTTGTAGAGGCCGGTCGATTTGACATCGACGACGAAGGTCGAACCGGGGTGCAGCGCGGAAATGTCGCGCGCCAGCATGACGCCGACCTTGTCGGCGAAGATCTCATCGCCGGTATTGTCGATCACCCCGCAGCGATCGCCGTCGCCATCGAAGCCGAGCCCGACCTCGGCCTTCGCCTCGAGCACGCGCTTGCTCATGGCGTGCAGCATCTCGAGGTCTTCGGGATTGGGGTTGTAGTGCGGGAAGGTGTAGTCCAATTCCGTATCCATGCGCACGACGTCGGCGCCGATCGCCTCCAGGACCGGCGGCGCGAAGGCGCCTGCCGTGCCATTGCCGCAAGCGGCGACGACGCGGATCTTCCGTTTCAGCTTCGGGCGGTTGGTCAAGTCGGCGATGTACCTGGCCGCGAAATTGTCCTCGAAGACATACTCGCCGGTGCTCTTCAGGTCGTATTTCGCCGACATGACGATTTCCTTCAGCCGGCCGATCTCTTCGGGACCAAAGGTGACCGGGCGCCGCGAGCCCATCTTGACCCCGGTCCAGCCATTCTCGTTGTGCGAGGCGGTGACCTGGGCGACGGCGGGCACGTCCAACGCGAACTGGGCGAAGTAGGCCATGGGCGTCACCGCCAGGCCGATGTCGTGGACCTTGCAGCCCGAGGCCATCAGACCGGTGCAGAGCGCCAGCTTGATCGAGGAGGAATAGGCCCGGTAGTCGTGGCCGGTCACCACCTCGCGCTTGACGCCAAGCTCGCCGAGGAGAGTGCCGAAGGCCATGCCGAGCGCGGTGATGCCGACGAGATTGAGCTCCGGCGGCAGCTTCGAGCCGGGAACGCCGAACCACCAGCGCGCATCGTATTCACGGAAACCGGTCGCCTTGATGAGCGGCTTGTTCTCGAAATCGAGGGTGTTGGGGCGCAGGTCGGCTACGGGCCTCGGCATCATGGGGGACGGTCCTCCTCAGACCCTCACCTCATAACATCGCCCCGCCGCCGCCGAAAGCTACTGGACGAGGACCAGCTGGCCGCCACCAAGCTCGAACTTCGACAGGCGCTTGAGGTAACTCATGCCGAGGAGGTCGATGCCGAGGCTGCCGTCGGGCGTCACGATCGCCTGGACATTCTGGACGCGGATACCGCCCAGACGAATCTCGTCGATGACGACCGGAGCCGCGACGGCCTCGCCATTGGCGGTCGACATGCGCAAGGTATACGCGCTCCTCGGCGGAGCGATGCCGAGGCGCCGGGCGCTCGCCTGGGTCAGGGCGACATAGGTCGCGCCGGTATCGATCATCATCTGGAAGCTGAGGCCGTTGATGACGGTGTTGACCACGACGTGGCCGAACTCGTCGGCCCGGAGCGCGATTTCGCGCCCATCGCCGGTTTCGGCGGGTGCGGCAGCGTTCACGACGGGAGCGTCCGCGGCCTGCTTCGAATTAAGCCCGGCGAGGAACCTCGGGGCGAGATTCGGCACCACCACCGCGATGATCGCGACACCGACGACGGTCTTCAGAATACCGAACATGGGCAAGCCCCGGGGAAAGCGCCCCAACCCTGGGCCAATAGTCCCTAAGAACCGGCAAAACCTGACCGAGAAGGCCCCGCCGGTTGCCGGGGGCGTTAATGCTAGGTTAACGGGACCGACGCCGTGCGCTCAAAGCCAGCCACCGTCAGCGACGATGTTCTGGTTCGCCACCGCGCCCGACTCGTCGGAAGCCAGGAACAGGGCCAGGCGCGACATGTCGTCCGGGTAGAGCTTCCGCTTGACCGTCTGATCCTTCATCAACTGCTTTTCGGCATCCGGAGTCAGCCAGAGGCTCTGCTGGCGTTCGGTCATGATCCAGCCCGGCGCCACGGTGTTCAGCCGGATGTTGTACTGGCCGAGGTCGCGGGAGAGCCCACGGGTCATGCCATAGACGGCGGCTTTCGCCGCGGCATAGACGGGCAGGCCGGAAAAGCCGAGGAGCCAGGTCGCCGAGGTCATGTTGATGATCGAACCGCCGCCGGCCTTCTTCATGTCGGGCAGTACCGCCTGGATGCAGAAGAACTGGTGCTTCAGATTGACCGCGATGCGGTCGTCGAAATATTCGGGGGTCAGGTCCTCGATGGAGTGGCGCTCGTCGTGGGCGGCATTGTTGACGAGGATGGTGATCGGCCCGAGCGCCTTGCGGATGCTGGCAATTGCCTGTTTGAGGGCGGCGATGTCCGTCAGGTCGGCAATCTCGGCGTGGACCTTCTGACGCTTGCGGCGCAGCCGCGCCGCCAGCGCCTTCGACTCCTTTTCCTTGAGATCGATGAAGCCGACCTTCGACCCCTGCGCCGCGAAATGCTCGACGATGGATTCGCCAATGCCGCTGCCGCCGCCGGTAACGAGAACCGTCCGGCCCTTGAGGCTCGGATAGATGGCGCCGTATTTCATGCTCGCAATTCCCCCCACACTCTCGAAAGGCGACGCCGGACTCAGGCCTCGCCGTTGTCGGCAATGACGTTCTGGTTGGTAATGGCGCCGGCTTCGTCAGAGGCATAGAACAGGACGACGCGGGCCATGTCGTCGACCGACAGGCGGCGCTTCAGGCACTGGCGCTGCATCAGGCCTTCCTCGGCCTCCGGGGACCACCAGTGGGTCAACTGGCGCTCGGTCAACACCCAGCCGGGCGCGACCGAATTGATGCGGATGTTGAACGGCCCGAGGTCGCGGGCAAGCCCGCGCACCAGCCCGTAGGTGGCGGACTTGGCGGCGACATAGACCGGCATGCCCGGGCTCGCCATGATCCATGATCCGGACGTGATGTTGACGATGGAACCGCCGCCGGCCTTCTTCATGTCGGGCACGACCGCCTGAATGCAGAAGAACTGGTGCTTCAGGTTCACGGCGATGCGGTCGTCGAAATATTCGGGCGTCACGTCCTCGAGCTTGTGGCGCTCGTCGTGGGCGGCGTTGTTGACGAGGATGGTGATCGGCCCGAGGGCCTTGCGAATATTGGCGATTGCCTTCCTGACCGCGCCAATGTCGGTGAGGTCGGCGTGCTCGAAGAGGACCTTCCGGCGCTTGCGGACAAGCCTCGCCGCCAGCGCCTTTGATTCCTTCTCCTTGATGTCGATGAAGCCCACCTTCGCGCCCTGTCCCGCGAAGTGTTCGACGATTGCCGCGCCGATGCCGCTACCACCGCCGGTGACCAGCACCGTGCGGCCCTTCAGGCTCGGGTAGATCGCCCCGTATTTCATGGTTGCTCCTGATGCCGCGATGGCTATTTCGTTCCGTACAACCGGTCGCCGGCATCGCCGAGACCGGGCACGATGTAGCCGTGGTCGTTGAGGTATTCGTCGATCGCCGCCGTGTAAATCGGGATTCCGGGCTGGAGGCGCTGGAAGCGCTCGATGCCCTCCGGCGCCGCGAGCAGACAGACGAAGCGGATATCCCGGGCGCCGCGCTGCTTCAGGCGTTCGATCGCGGCGCTCGCCGAATTGGCCGTGGCGAGCATGGGGTCGACCACGATGACCACGCGGTCGGCAAGATCATCGGGCGCCTTGAAGAAATACTCGTGCGGCGCCAGCGTCTTCGGATCGCGGTAGATGCCGATATGGGCGACGCGGGCCGAGGGCACCAGGTCGAGCATACCCTCGAGCAAGCCGTTGCCGGCGCGGAGAATCGAGGCGAAAACCAGCTTCTTACCCTTCAGGATCGGCGCATCCATGGCGGCGATCGGGGTCTCGATCCGCTGGGTTGTCATCTCCAGGTCACGCGTCACCTCGTAAGTGAGGAGGAGCGCGATTTCGCGCAGCAGCTGCCGAAACGTCGCCGTCGGCGTGGTCTTGTCGCGCATCAGGGTCAGCTTGTGCTGGACCAGCGGGTGATTGATGACGTGGACGCCTTCCATGGCGCGATCTCCGGTTTTCGCGCGCCACGTTAGCTCCCGCCGCTGCGGCAAGCGAATCCGCCCGCGGCGGTAGATGCGCTTGTCCCCATCGAATTGGCGGAGCGCCCCGGCCGATCGCAGCAGTGGGCTGCTTTGCCACGGGAACTATCCGACGGACCGAACGCTCCCTATGCTCAACGCCTCAGCGACGGAGCAGCCATGAAGCGGGCGGCCATCATCGTTCTCGACTCGTTTGGCATCGGCGGCGCCGAGGACGCCGCCGCCTTCGGCGACGCCGGCGCCGACACGCTCGGCCATATCGCCGCGGCCTGCGCGAAGGGGCGCGGCGACAGCGACGGACTGCGCAGCGGACCGCTCCGCCTGCCCAATCTCGCCCGTCTCGGCCTCGCCGCGGCAAGCGCGGCCTCGACCGGCAGCCCGGCGCCGGAGCTCGGCTATTCCGGCGAGCCGCGCGGCAGGTGGGGATACGGCGTCGAGGTCTCAAAGGGCAAGGATACGCCATCCGGCCACTGGGAAATCGCCGGCGTGCCGGTGCCGTTCGCATGGGGCTACTTTCCCGAAAAGGTACCGACCTTTCCGGCGGAGCTGACCGACGCGCTTGTCCGCGAGGCGCATCTTCCCGGGATCCTCGGCAACAAGCATGCCTCGGGGACGAAGATCATCGCCGAACTCGGCGAGGAGCACATCCGCACCGGCAAGCCGATCTGCTACACCTCCGCCGATTCCGTATTCCAGATCGCCGCGCACGAGGTCTATTTCGGCCTCGACCGGCTCTACGAGGTGTGCGAGGTGGCCTTCCGCCTCTGCCAGCCGCTCACCATCGGCCGGGTGATCGCGCGGCCCTTCGTCGGCGAGGATGCAGACGATTTCGCGCGCACAGCCAACCGTCGCGACTACGCCATCCGCCCGCCCGAACCGACGCTCCTCGACCGCGTCGCCGCCGCGGGCAAGCGCGTGATCGGCGTCGGGAAGATCGGCGACATCTTCGCGCACCAGGGCGTCACGGAAGTGGTGAAGGCGCCGACCAATGACGGAATCTTCGACGCCACGCTCGCCGGGCTTGGCCGCATGGAAGACGGCGACCTGCTGTTCGCGAACTTCGTCGATTTCGACTCGATCCACGGCCATCGCCGCGACGTTCCCGGCTACGCGGCGGCGCTCGAGGATTTCGACCGCCGCCTGCCCGAACTCGAGGCCGGGCTGAAGCCGGGCGACCTCGTGATCATCACGGCCGACCATGGCTGCGACCCGACGTGGAAGGGCAGCGATCACACCCGCGAGCACGTGCCGATCCTCGCTTTCGGACCGGAGATCGGCGCGGGCGAACTTGGCCCCCACCCCTTCGCGGACATGGGCGAGACGGTCGCTGCCCATCTCGGCATAGCGCCCGGCCGACACGGACGGAGCTTCCTGTGAAGGTGGGCCGGGACCCGGCTTGAGGGCTCGGGCCGGCACGGTATACCCTCGGTTGATCGGGACGGCAGACACAGCCAGGGGAGGGGCATATGCCGATCATCACGCCGAACGTCGTCGATGTTTATCACGCGGACCGGGTCACCAGCTTCAAGACCGCGGCCACTGCCGGCATTGTCGGGGTCATCCACAAGGCAACCACCGGCGCAACGGGCAAGGACGCGAAATACGCGGACCGGCGGAAGCCCGCGCTGGACGCTGGCCTGCTCTGGGGGGCCTACCACTGGGGTACTGCAGCGGACGTCGCGAGCCAGGTGGACAACTTCCTGAACACCGCAAAACCGGACGCGAATACCCTGGTTGCGCTCGATTTCGAGACGACCAAGGGGAACCAGATGACGCTCGACCAGGCGCGGCAATTCCTGACGCTGATTGCCCAGAAACTCGGGCGCAAGGCGATCATCTACAGCGGCAGCCTGCTGAAGGAGGCGCTCGGCAACAAGAACGACGCGTTCTTCGGATCGCACCGGCTGTGGCTGGCCCAATACGGCGATACGCCGGTGGTCCAGAAGAGCTGGAGCAAGTTCTGGCTCTGGCAATATACCGACGGCATCGCCGGCCCCGAAAAGAGGACCGTCGACGGAATCCCGGGCAACGAAAAGGGACAGCTCGACTGCGACTTCTACGCGGGAACCGCCGCGCAGCTCAAAGCGGAATGGGCATCCTGAACGGCAGGTCCGCGGCGGGAGCCTAGCTCCCGATTGCCGTTACCGCGCGCCGGGCCATGACCTTGACGAGGTTCGCCCGGTAAGCAGCGGAGCCGTGGATGTCGGAAAGCATGCCGGCGGGATCGATCCAGACGGGGGCGAGCGCCTGCTCGGAGAACTTCGCGCTAAGGGCCTTCTCGATGTCGGCCGAGCGGAAAACGCCCTTGTTGCCGGCTCCGGCCACGCCGACGCGGACGCTGCCATCCTTCATCCGCGCGACGAATACGCCCGCCATGGCATAGCGCGAAGCCGGGTTGCGGAACTTCTGGTAAGCCGCCTTTGCCGGCACCGGAAAGGTGACTTTGGTTATGATCTCGCCTTCCTCCAGCGCGGTCGTGAAGAGACCGGTGAAAAATTGGGCCGCCGGAATCTGGCGCCGGTCGGTGTGGACAATGGCATCGAGGGCGAGGACGACGGCCGGGTAGTCGGCGGCGGGATCGTTGTTGGCGAGCGAGCCGCCGAGCGTGCCGCGGTGGCGCACGGCCGGGTCGCCGATCATTCCGGCGAGTTCGGCGAGCGCCGGGATGGCCATCTTCACGGCCTCCGACTTCGCCACCTCGGCATGGGTGGTGGCGGCGCCAATGGTGACCGCGTCGCCGCTGGCGGAAATGCCCTTCAACTCG
>JBBQGL010000167.1:0-7867 GCA_038323025.1 Hyphomicrobiales bacterium | reverse complement strand
CGCCGATCCTGTCGAAGGCGCGCCTCGACGCCGGCGGCGCCATTCATCCGGTCTCGACCTATCGCGCCTCCGGCTATCGCGCCCGGGTCGCCAAGGAGCGCCCGGCGGTGAAAGGCGGCGGCGGCGGGATTGTCTGAACGGTGGCACCAGCCTTGCGCGCGGCCCTCGCTCCGGACTGCCCGGCGACACGCTTGGCGGCCACCGTTTTCCGCGCTAGCGTTGGCCTAACGAGATGAATAGAGGGGCGCTCACATGAAGAAACTCGCCATTGTGCTGGTTGCCGGTATCAGCCTGTCGGGCTGCGTTCACTTCCCCACCCATAATCGGGTCGTAAACGGCGCCGTCATCGGCGGAGCGACAGGGGCGGTGATCGGCCTTGCCACCAGCCATACTCTTGGCGGCACGCTGGTTGGGGCAGGAATCGGGGCCGGTGCCGGCGCAGTCATCGCGATCGCCACCCACTGACCCAGGCGAAACGCCGGATTGGCCGAACCGGGCCGCGTCCGGCGCGCGGATTCCCGTCGCAATTTGTTCATTGGAACCAATCCGCGGCGGGAGCGTTGTTGGGCCACTTGAGCGGGCCCTGCTTCGGCTCCTCATGGGCGAGCTGGGAGACACCCCATGAAAAGGTTTGTCCTCGTTTCGGCAACCTTGCTGATGGTTGCCGCCAGCTTGTCTGGCTGCATGAACACGCGCGCCGGTCGCGGCGCAGCGGTCGGTGGAACCATCGGCGCTGTCGCGGGCGGCCTTGGCTCCCATAGCCTCGGCGGCGTTCTGGTCGGCGGCGCGATCGGCGCCGGCGCCGGCTACGTGATCGGCAAGCACAGCTACAGCTGCCGCAAGACCGGCATCTTCGGTCAACATTATTGGGGGACCTGCCTGCGCTAGACGCCTCCGGCGCCTGTCACCGGCAGCGACCCCCCAGCAGCCCCGCGGCCGCCCTCCCTCCCCGGCCGCGGGGTTTCTTTTTTTGAGGCCGCTTCGGCCCTTACGCAGCTACTCAACCCTCTCCCGCTCATGTATCAACATCCGACCGCCTCCCGGGGCGGCAAGAACATGAGGGAGAGACGACCCATGAAATTCGAAACCCGGCGCCTTGGCCGCACCCCCGTCGAGGTCACTACCTTCGGGCTCGGCGGCGCCACGCTCGGCGGAAACATGGAAGCCGTCACCGAGTCGAACGCGCGCATGATCGTCCTCGACGCCTACGACACGGGCGTCCGCTACTTCGACACGGCGCCCTTCTACGGCTACGGCAAGTCCGAGCACATGCTGGGCGACGGCATCCGCGGCCGCGAGGGCTGCGTCATCTCCACCAAGGTCGGCCGGCGCCTGCGCCCGCGGCGCAAGCCTCAGGACGCCAACGACTCGTGGAAGAACCCCTTCCCCTTCGAGTTCGGCTTCGACTACTCCTACGATGGCGTCATGCGCTCCTACGAGGACAGCCTGCAGCGGCTTGGCCTCGCCCGCGTCGACATCCTCTTCATCCACGACATCGATACCTACACCCACGGCCCGGCCGAGCAGCCCAAGCGCTTCGCCGAGGCGATGGAGGGTGCTTACAAGGCCCTCGACGAGCTCCGCCGCACCGGCGAGATCAAGGCGATCGGCCTCGGCGTCAACGACGCCAAGCCGATCGCCGACGCGCTCCAGCATGGCCAGTGGGACGCCTTCCTGCTAGCCGGCCGCTATACGCTCCTCGAGCAGGACCCGCTCGACACGCTGTTTCCGGCCCTCGAGAAGCACGGCGCCTCGATCATCATCGGCGGGCCGTTCAACTCCGGCGTCCTCGTCGGACGCGAGACCTGGAACTACAGCCGCGCCCCCGAGCACGTCATGAAGCGCGTGAAGGCGATCGCCGACATCTGCGACGCCCACAAGGTTCCGCTGCCGGCGGCGGCGCTGAAATTCCCGCTCGCCCACCCGATCGTCGCCAGCATCATTCCGGGTCCGCGATCGACCGAGGAACTGAACCAGATTTTCGGCTGGTGGCAGACTCCGATTCCGGCGGCACTGTGGAGCGACCTGAGGAGCGCCAAGCTCATCGCCGCCGGGGCTCCAGTCCCGGCCTAGGCCGGGCGTCTCACCGGGGACGGCCGATGCTTGCCGAGCTCACCGCGCTTCTGACGGTAATCGCGGTTGACCTCGTGCTGGCCGGCGACAACGCGATCGTCGTCGGCATGGCGGCGGCAGGGCTGCCGCATGAGCTTCGCCGCAAGGCGATCGTCATCGGCATCGCCGCTGCCGCGGCGTTGCGTATCGTCTTCGCTGTCTTCACCACCAAGCTGCTGGACGTCATCGGCCTGACGCTGGCCGGCGGCATCCTGCTGCTCTGGGTGGTCTGGAAGCTGTTTCGCGAGATCCTCGCCGAGTACCGGGCCCGCAAGGCGGCGCATGGAGCCCATGCCCTGCCGGAGCTGACCGCCAAGAGCTTCGGCCGCGCCATCTTCCAGATCGTCGTCGCCGACGTGTCCATGTCCCTCGACAACGTCCTTGCCGTGGCCGGCGCGGCGCGCCAGCACATCGCCGTGCTGGTCATCGGCCTGGCCCTGTCGGTCGCCCTGATGGGGCTGGCGGCGAGCGTCGTCGCCAACATGTTGAAGCGCTTCTACTGGATTTCGTATGTCGGCCTCGCGGTCATCGCCTATGTCGCGTTTGCGATGATCTGGGAGGGCTGGTGGGAACTGTTCGGCGGCGCCGGCACGGTTGCGGGCTAGGCCGCCCATCACGGGATTGACGCTGCAATGACCGGTTATCGCGCTTCGGACCTTGTCGCTTTTGCCGGAGGCTTGTTCGCGGCCGCCGGAATGCCGCGCGACCGCGCCACGCTGGTTGGCGAAATCCTCGTCGAAGCCGACCTGCTCGGCCACGATACGCACGGACTTGCGCTGGCGCCGCGCTACCTCGAGGAACTGCGCGACGGCAACATGAAGGCCATAGGCGAACCGGACATCATCGCCGACCGCAAGGCCGCCATGACCTGGAACGGGCACCGGCTGTCGGGCGTGTGGCTGACGGCAAAGGCCATCGACGTCGCCTCCGAGCGCGCCCGCGAGTACGGCACGGCGACGGTGGCGATTGCCGACGCGCACCACATCGCCTGCCTTGCCGCTTACCTGACGCGGGCGACGGATCGCGGCCAGGTCCTGATGATCGTTTCTTCCGATCCGGCGGTGTCGACGGTGGCACCCTATGGCGGCCTCGACGCGGTCTTCACGCCCGATCCCATCGCGGTGGGGATCCCCACTGACGGCGACCCGATCCTCATCGACATGAGCTCGTCGATCACCACCAACGGCATGGCCAACCGCCTTGCCGCGGCGGGCAAGCGCTTTCCGGGCCAGTGGGCGCAGGACATCGGCGGCAACGCCACCGACGACCCGGGCGTGATCCTCGGCGGCCGCGGCGGCACGCTGCTGCCGGCCGGCGGCCACGATCACGGGCACAAGGGCTACAACCTCGCGCTCATGGTCGAGGCGCTGAGCCAGGGTCTGTCGGGCGACGGCCGCGCCCGCCGGCCGACCGGCTGGAGCGCATCGGTGCTGGTCCAGGTCTGGGAGCCCGAATGCTTCGCCGGGGTCGCCGCCTTCCGGCGCGAGACCGGCGCCCTCGCCGCCCTCGCCCACGCCTCGCGGCCTGTTCCCGGCGTCCGTGCCGTGCGCCTGCCCGGCGAGCGCAGCCTTGCCCGCAAGCGCGCGGCGCTCGAGAACGGCGTCGAACTCTATCCCGGCATCATGGAAAAGCTGGCGCCCTGGGGCGAGAGGCTCGGCGTCACCGCGCCCTGGCCGAAGGGCTAATCCAAGCGCCCGATCGCGGCTTTCCTTGCGATCCGTCCGCTTTGGTGGAAGGCGCTACCGGCGCGTTGAGCCTCAGTGGATTTCCGGCTCGGGCGTCGGCGCGGTGCCCTCAAGAAAATCGAAATCGCAGCCCTTGTCGGCCTGGGTGATGTGGTCTGCGTAGAGCCGGTTGTAGCCGCGTGGGAAATTCCGTTGCGGCGGCTTCCACTCGGCGAGGCGCCGCTCGATCTCGCTCTGGCGCACTTCCAGGTTCAGCGTCCGCTTGTCCACATCGAGCGAGATGATGTCGCCGTTCCGCACGGCGGCAAGCGGCCCGCCGACCCAGGATTCGGGTGCGACATGCAGGATGCAGGCGCCGTAGCTGGTGCCGCTCATGCGCGCGTCGGAGATGCGCACCATGTCGCGCACGCCCTGCTTCAAGAGCTTCTTCGGGATCGGCAGCATGCCCCATTCCGGCATGCCCGGCCCACCGACCGGCCCGGCGTTCTGCAGGACGAGGACGTGATCGGCGGTGACCTCGAGGTCGTCGCGGTCGATGTTCGCCGCCATCTCGTTGTAGTCGCGGAAGACCAGGGCCGGCCCGGAGTGTTTGAGGAGCCGCGCCTCGGCCGCCGACGGCTTGATCACGGCTCCGTCGGGGGCGAGGTTGCCGCGCAGGATCGCCGTGCCGACCGCGCTGGAGACCGGATTGTCGAGCGGCCTGATGACGTCGGCGTTATAAACCTCGGCGCTGGCGATCGTGTCGGCGAGCGTGCCGGTGACCGTCCGCTGGGTGAGGTCGAGCTTGTCGCCGAGCATCTTCAGCAGCGCCGGCAACCCGCCGGCATAGTAGAAGTCCTCCATCAGGAAGGCGCCCGACGGACGAAGGTTGGCCAGCACCGGCACGGTGCGCGCGACGCGGTCGAAATCGTCCACGGACAGCGGGATGCCCGCCCTCCCCGCCATGGCGATCAGGTGGATGATGGCATTGGTCGAGCCGCCGAGCGCCATATGCGCCACCAGCGCGTTCTCGAACGAGGCACGGGTGAAGATGTCGCGCGGCTTCAGGTCGGCGCGGATCATTTCGACGATGCGCCGGCCGCAGGCCGTCGCCATGCGGGCGTGGGAAGAGTCCGGCGCCGGAATCGAGGAGGCGCCGGGCAGCGTCATGCCGAGCGTCTCGGCAAGCGACATCATGGTCGCCGCCGTGCCCATCACCATGCAGGTGCCATAGGAGCGCGCGATGCCGGCTTCCATGGCGCGCCATTCGGTTTCGCCGATCGTGCCCGCCTGCTTCTCCGCCCAGTATTTCCACACGTCGCTGCCCGAGCCGAGAACCCCGCCGTGGTAGTTGCCGCGCAGCATCGGCCCCGCCGGCATGAAGATCGCCGGCAGGTTCATGCTGATCGCACCCATCAGCGTGCCCGGCGTGGTCTTGTCGCAGCCGCCCATGAGCACGGCGCCGTCGACCGGATGCGAGCGCAGCAACTCCTCGACCTCGAGCGCCAGGAGGTTGCGGTAGAGCATCGTCGTCGGCTTGACGAAATTCTCCGAGAGCGAGAGCGCCGGCAATTCCACCGGGAAGCCGCCCGCCTGCCAGACGCCGCGCTTGATCTCCTCGGCCCGCGTGCGGAAATGCGCGTGGCACGGGTTGATGTCGGACCAGGTATTGATGATCGCGACCACCGGCTTGCCGACGAAGTCGGCGTAGTCGTAGCCCATCTGCAGCGTGCGCGAGCGATGGCCGAAGGAGCGCAGATCCTCGGCCTCGAACCAGCGCGCGCTGCGGAGTGGCTTTGCGGTCATTATTCGGCGGCAGTAGCCGGCGGCAGCGCGATCGTCTCGACGATGGATAGGTCGAGCTTTCTGGAAGCGTGATCGATGTCGAGGCCAACCACATCGCCATCGGCGTCAAGATCGACCACGAGCCCTTCCACTATCTCGCGCGCCTCGGTCCCCGGCGTGCTTTTCAACTTTATGTAGAGGCTGTCCGTCTCCGGGTAGTAGTGAAGCCTCATCGCAATACCTCCCGAAAGCTCCGGTCGAAGAAGGCTTTGTGAATTGTCTAGCCGTCTTCCAGCGTGATCCGCGCAAGTATCGCGGCTTCGCTTCTCCCGGCAAGGCAATCTTTCCCCAGTGGCGCACTCGGCCCATCCGGCTGCGCTTCGCGTCGTATCGGGTTTGACACGACTTCGAGACACCAGGCCCGATCGAGATAAGGCCGCTTCCGCAGGACCTGCTCTTCGAAATAGCGTGTGGTTCTCAACCGCCTGCCTATGCCGTGCTCGACTGGCGCCAGATGTTGACGCCGCTGTCCTTGGCATGACGGTCGATCTCCGCCAGCTCCTTTTCGGTGAATTCAGTGCTGGCCGCGGCCTTCACCGCCTCTTCGATCTGCTCGACCTTGCTCGCGCCGATCAGGGCCGAGGTGACGCGCTTGTCGCGGAGAACCCAGGCAACCGCCATCTGGGCGAGCGACTGGCCGCGCTTCCGCGCGATCTTGTTGAGCGCGCCGATGGCCGCGATGTTTTCCTTGCTCAGGAACGACGGACGCCAGGCGCCGCTGCCGCTCGCCGCGCGGCTGTCGGCCGGCACACCCTTCAGGTACTTGTCCGAGAGCAGGCCCTGGGCGAGCGGCGAGAAGGCGATGCAGCCGATGCCGGCGCTTTCCAGTTCGCCGAGCAGCCCGTCCTCCTCGACCCATCGGTTGAGCATCGAATAGCTCGGCTGGTGGATGAGGCAGGGCGTGCCGAGATCGCGGAGGATCTTCGCCGCTTCAGCAGTGCGCCTGGCATTGTAGGAAGAGATGCCGACGTAGAGCGCCTTGCCCTGACGCACCGCCGTGTCGAGTGCTCCGATCGTCTCTTCCAGCGGCGTGTTGGGATCGACCCGGTGCGAGTAGAAGATGTCGACATAGTCGAGCTTCATCCGCTTCAGGCTCTGGTCGAGGCTGGCGAGCAGATACTTGCGGCTGCCCCATTCCCCGTACGGCCCCGGCCACATGTTGTAGCCGGCCTTGGTCGAGACGATCATTTCGTCGCGGTAGGGCCGGAAGTCGCCCGAGATCATCGTGCCGAAGAACGTCTCGGCCGAGCCCGGCGGCGGGCCGTAATTGTTGGCAAGGTCGAAATGCGTGATGCCGCGATCGAAGGCCGCCCGGCAAAGCTCGCGCTGGCGTTCCATCGGCGTGCCGTGGCCGAAATTGTGCCAGAGGCCGAGCGAAACGGTCGGCAATTGCAGCCCGCTCCGTCCGGTGCGGCGGTAGGGCACCGACTTGTAGCGATCAGCGGCGGCGACATAAATCATGCGAAATATCCCGGTTGACGAACCTACGCCGCCTTCTGGCGGGCGAAGCGGCCGTTCTCCTCGTAGAGTGACTTGGCTGCGGCGCCGACGGCGGCCAGCGCATCCTCATCGAGATTGGCGAGGAATGGCTGCAGCGGCCCGGTATCCGCAATCCCGGCAAGACGCACGCCGTCATGCAGGACCACGATCGGCGAACGCGCGTCGCGCTGGTCCTCGAACGGCAGAAACTTCGCCCGCAACGCTCCAGCGACGGCAGTGTCCCCCGACTTCAGCGCCTTGCGGATCGCCGTGGAAAGGTGGGGAGCGATGCAGACCGACCCGGAGGTGAAGCCGATCAGCCCGAATTTGGTCAGATGCACGATCGCCGGCCGCTCGCCGATGCCGCTGACGATGCGATCCGGGCCGCAGGCGTCGACGATGGCGGCAAGATAACGGTCTTCCGACGGGTCCTTGCGCTCGACCGCGTATTTGACGGCAGAGACGACGCCGTCCCTGATCAGCGATGCCATATCCGCCGCCGTGAAGTAGTTCTCGGCGCGTACATAGCCGATCACCGGCTTGCCATAGGTCTCGGCGAGACGGCGGAGCCCGGTGGCCACTCCCGCCGGCCGGGTCGCGCTCGCCATCGGCAGGGCCATGGCGGTCGGGAAGTCGAACGACTTCAGGATGGCGACCTGGTCGAGCGCCTTGCCGAAATCGGGGCCGATCGACGGGATCACCCAGGTATCGGCGGCGGCAAGGTTGGTGAGCAGCTCCAGCACCAGCGGGTATTCGAGAATGCCGAG
>JBBQGL010000166.1:0-7869 GCA_038323025.1 Hyphomicrobiales bacterium | reverse complement strand
CAAGCTCCACAAGGAGCTGACCGCGACCATGATCTACGTGACCCACGACCAGGTCGAGGCGATGACGCTCGCCGACAAGATCGTGGTCCTCGACCACGGCGAGATCTCGCAAATCGGCAGCCCGATGGAGCTTTACCAGGCACCGGAGAACAAGTTCGTCGCCTCCTTCATCGGCTCGCCGACGATGAACTTCTTCGCCGCCAAGGCCAAGGACGCCGACGGCATGAACATAACCGTCGACCTTCCCGGCGGTCATGACCTGACGGTGAAGACCCGCCACGGCAGCAAGGGCGGCGGCGGGGCGATCGAACTCGGCATCCGGCCGGAACACGTCCGCCTCGGCCGTCCCGACGACGCCGGCGCCAGTCTCCCGGGCACCGTGCAGATCCTCGAGCGCCTCGGCAACGCGACTATCATGTATGTCGATACGCCCGCCGGCCAGATCGTGGCGCAGGACGACGGCGACGCGCGGGCGAAGGCCGGCGACAATGTCGGCGTGATCCTCGACCCCGCCCGGGTGCACATCTTCAACGCGGCGGCGATGGTCGTCTGAGCGAGCCGGCCAGGGGCCCCATTCGCATGCGCAACACCTGGCGCGGCGTCTATTCCGCCATCACCACCAAGCTCGACGCCGCCGAGGAAGTCGATCTCGCCGCGGTGCGCGCCGACGTGGCCTTCCAGATCGCCGGTGGCGTGCACGGCATCGTCGTTTGCGGTTCGCTCGGCGAGGCCTCGACGCTGACCGCCGACGAAAAGGTCGCAATCGCCAGGGCGGCGAAGGACGAGGCCGGCGGCCGCGTGCCGGTGATGCTGACGATTGCCGAGGATTCGACGAGGGCGGCGGCCCGCATGGCGGAGCGAGCGGCGGCGCTTGATCTCGACGGCCTGATGGTGCTTCCGGCGATGCGCTATCTCGCCACGCCGCGCGAGACCATGGCGCATTTCCGCACCGTCGCGCGGGCAAGCGACCTCGACATCATGGTCTACAACAACCCGCTCGCCTACGGCATCGACGTGACGCCGCCGATGTTCGCCCAGCTGGCCGACGAGGCGAAATTCGTCGCCGTGAAAGAGTCTTCCGGCGACGTGCGACGCATCTCCGACATCGTCAACCTCATCGGCGATCGCTATGCGATCTTCACCGGCGTGGACGACCTCGCACTGGAGAGCCTGCTCCTCGGAGCGGTCGGCTGGGTGGCCGGACTGGTCTGCGCCTTCCCGCGCGAGACCGTCGCCATACACGACCTGGTGGTTGCCGGCAGGCTGATGGAGGCGCGCGAGATCTATCGCTGGTTCATGCCCCTCCTCCACCTCGATGTCTCCCACCGCTTCGTGCAGAACATAAAGCTCGTGGAAACGATGGTGCGCGGGACCTCCGCTACCGTGCGGGCGCCGCGCTTGCCGCTGGAGGGCGAGGAACTGGCGCGGGTGTCGGCGGTGGTGACGGCGGCGATGAAAGCGCGGCCCGACCTGACTAGATACGGTCTGCTCCCGGCCTAGACCGCCAGCTTGTACTCGGCGGAACCCACCCGATTCCGACCTTCCCGCTTGGCCAGATAGAGCGCATCGTCGGCGAGGCGGAATATCTCGTCGAAGCTGGCGCCGCCCCGGCCCGCGATGGCGACCCCCGCACTCACGGTGCAGTGGAACTCGTTGCGGCCGCTGACGATGGTCTCGCTGGCGAACAGCGTGCGGATACCTTCCGCAAGCAGGCGCGCCATCTCGGCGGTGGCGCGCGGCATGATCAGTGCGAATTCCTCGCCCCCCAGGCGAACCGCGGTGTCGGAGGCGCGGGCGAACTGGCGCATCGTCCGGGCGAAGCGGACAAGCACCGCGTCGCCGACGGCATGGCCGAAGCGATCGTTGATGGCCTTGAACTGGTCGAGGTCGAAGACGATAACAGCCGTATTCGGCGGCACCACCTTGTCACCGTGGAATTCGAAAAGGGCGCGCCGGTTGAGCAGACCGGTAAGGGAATCGGTTATCGCCTCCTGGCGGTGACGACGGGCGAGGCGGGCCTGGTTGAGCGCCAGCGAAAGCGCGCCGATGCCGGAAAGACCGGCGATCGAGACCAGCGCGCTCAAATCCTCGGCCCAGTTGTCCGGGGCCCGGCCGACGACGAGGGTTCCGTCGGCGATCAAGGCCGCGGCGCAGAGCGCGAACGAGATGCCGATCACCGAGTAGATCGCGCTGAGCGCCGTGATCGAAAGCCGCGCCTCGCGCCGCGCCTTCCAATATTCGTAGCCGATGGCGATCAGCAGCGCGGCCGCGACGGCATTGCCGGCAATCATTGCGAGGCCATCGTAGCCGAGGCCGAACGCGGGCAGCACGACAGCCAGCGAGATGCCCGCGGCGACGGCAACCCGGCGCCTTGGCAGAGTGCCCCGCCGGAACTGGACCGCGGCCCCGAGGCTGACGGAAAGGCCAAGGACCAGCAGGCTGAACGCGGCCATGGCGAGGGCGATGTGGGGTGTTCGGACATAAATGTCGTAGACGACGGCGGCCGCAACCGCGAGGACCGTGCCCGCGGACCAGGTTACCAGGAATCCTTCGCTGCGCGCCGCGAGCCACGCGCCAAACAGGGTCGCCGACAGGGCGGCGCCCACGAAGCCGATGGCGAGCAGGAGTGAGCCGTAATCGAAAGGCATGGGCTTCTCGGTCCCGGCCCGGCGTGGAAGGGCCATCACCATGCATCCGCGATAGTGTCGGGTTGCTTAAACATTGCCGCGAAAAACGGGCTTTGGTCGCCAAAAGCCGCGACAGAATGCCGTCCTAGAGGACGCTGAAGCCCTTCACGAAGGGGTCGCGGTCGTCGAGAAAGATGGTGTTGTAGCCGGTGATCCATGCCTGGCCGGCGATGCTCGGCACGATTGCCGCGAGATCGCCGACCTGCGCCTCCGCTTCGACACGGCCGCGGAAAAGGCTGCCGATGATCGATTCATGGACGAACTCGTCGCCGACCTTCAGTTCGCCGCGCGCCGCTTTCTGCGCCATCCGGGCCGATGTCCCCGTACCGCAGGGCGAGCGGTCGATCGCCTTCTCGCCGTAGAAGACGGCGTTACGGGCGTGGGCCTCGGGATGGTGCGCCTTCCCGGCCCACAGCACGTGCCGCAGCCCGGTGATGGTTGGGTTCTCGGGGTGGACGAAGGAATACTTCTCGTTCACCAAGCGGCGAAGTATGGGCGACAGCCGCTGGATATCGAAGGCCGAGATATCGTCAAGACCGGTGTAACTCTCCTGCGGCTCGACGATGGCGTAGAAATTTCCGCCATAGGCGACATCGAAGACGACCCTGCCGAAGCCGGGGACGTCGACGTCGAGGCCCGTTCGGTAGAGAAAGGACGGGATGTTGCGAATGCGCACGTCGACGACGTTGCCGTGGTTGTCGCGCGAGTATTCCGCCTCGACGATACCGGCCGGCACTTCCAGCGTCAGCCGGCCCTCGCGCCGCGGCGTCACCAGCCCCTCCTCGATCAGCACCGTGACGGTGCCGATGGTGCCGTGGCCGCACATCGGCAGGCACCCGCTGGTCTCGATGAACAGGATTGCCGCGTCGGTATCCTCGCGCATGGGCGCATAGAGGATCGAGCCCGACATGACATCGTGGCCGCGCGGCTCGAACATGAGGCCTGTGCGGATCCAGTCATAGTCGCGAACGAAATGCTGGCGCTTCTCGCTCATCGTGGCGCCGGCGAGCGGCGGGCCGCCCCCGGCGACGACGCGAACCGGATTGCCGGCAGTGTGAGCGTCTATACAGAAGAACGTCTTCCGGCTCATGGGTCATGCCCCCGAAGGTTGGCGGAGCTTCACGCTTCAGGCGCGCGCAGGCAACAGCCGCCGGAGACATTCATCCAGCGATTTCGCGCGCTGCGGAAGGGTGACGCCGAACGTCGCGCGAGTCTTGCCGCTGTCGAGACGGCTATTCCGCGGCCGCGGAGCCGCGGTCGGATAGTCCGCAGTCGTGATCGGAACGATCCTGGCAGCGCGGGCGCCGAGACGGGCCGCGCCGGCCATGATTTCTTTGGCGAAACCACACCAGGTCGCGGTCTCAGGGGCCGCCAGGTGGAACAGGCCGAACAACCGCCGATCGGAGCGCGCGGCGGCAACCTGGCGAGCGATGGCTACGATTGCTTCGGCGAGGTCGGGAACGTAGGTCGGGTTGCCGGTCTGGTCGTCGACGACCCGGATTTCGTCACGCTCGCCGGCGAGCCGCAGCATGGTCTTGACGAAGTTGGCGCCGACGGCGCTGTAGAGCCATGCCGTGCGCAGGATGACGTGGTCGGGATTGGCCGCGGCGACGGCCTCTTCACCGGCGAGCTTCGAGCGGCCGTACACCGACATTGGATGCGGGGTGTCTTCCTCGACACGGGCGCCCTCGCCGCTGCCGTCGAAGACATAGTCGGTGGAGATGTGGATCACCGGGACACCGGCATTCGCCGTGGCGGCGGCGAGCCGCCCGGCGCCGGTCGCGTTGACGGCAAAGGCTTCCTCGACATGGGTTTCGGCGAGGTCGACCGCTGTCCACGCGGCGGCATTGACGACAATGTCCGGCGCGATGGCCGCGATCATCGGCGCGATGGTTTCAGGCCGGGCGAGATCGAAGAGCGGACGCTCCTGGCAAACGATCGTCAGATCGGTCGCGCTCCGGTCAAGCGCCGCCATGGACAGACCGAGCTGACCCGTGGATCCGGCGACGAGAATCTTCATGCGGAAAGGCCGGGCTCGTATTGGAAGGGGGACTGGATATCGGCGAGAAACGGGTTGATGGCGTCGCGCTCCGACAAGACGGGTTGGCCGCCCGCGAGCGGCCATTCGATCGCCAGCAGAGGATCGTTCCAGCGGATGCCACGATCGTGTTCCGGCGCATAGGGTGCACTGACCATGTATTGAACCTCGGTATCGGGTTCCAGCGTCAAAAGGCCGTGGGCAAAGCCCGCCGGCACCAGAACCTGATTGCCGGCCCCGGCGGAGAGCAAGACCCCCGCGAACCTGCCGAAGAAGGGCGAGCCAATCCGCAGATCGACGGCGACGTCGAAGGCCGATCCACGGGTCGCCCAGACTAGCTTCGCCTGGGCATGCGGCGGCGCCTGAAAATGCAGGCCGCGCAGGGTGTGGCGCGCGGTCGACGAGGAGCGATTGCCCTGGACGAAAGCCAGCGGAAAACCCGCCTCGGCCAGGCGCTGCTCGCTGTACACCTCGGCAAAGAACCCGCGACCGTCGGCGATGCGCCCCGGGATCAGCTCGGCGACGTCCGGAATATTCAGCCGGCGTATCTCCAGCGCCGTCATCCCTTTGCTTCCGCCAGCCGCTGCAGGTAACGGCCGTAGTCGGAGTTGGCCATGGGGCGCGCGATCGTCATCAGCTGATCGCGGTCGATATAGCCGAGCCGCAGGACGATCTCCTCGATGCAAGCGACCTTCAGTCCCTGGCGCCGCTCGATGGTGCTGATCAGGGAAGCGGCTTCGTGGAGATTGTCGGGCGTGCCGGCATCCAGCCAGGCGAATCCGCGGCCGAGCTTTGTGACATCGAGCCTGCCGCGCTCGAGGTAGACCTGGTTGATCGCCGTGATCTCGAGTTCGCCGCGGGCTGACGGCCTCACTTTCCGGGCCACGTCGACCACGTCATTGCCGTAGGCGTAGAGCCCGGTGATCGCCCATTGCGAGCGCGGCACCGCCGGCTTCTCGACAATGGAGAGCGGACGCCCGTCGCGATCGAGTTCCACCACGCCGTAGTCGCGCGCATCACTGACCAGGTAGGCGAAGATGCGCGCGCCGCCGCCGCCTTGAAGGTTCGCCGCGAGCAATTCGGGCAAACCATGGCCGTAGAAAATGTTGTCGCCGAGAACGAGCGTGACCGGACCGTCGCCGATGAACGCCTCGCCGATCAGAAACGCCTCGGCGAGCCCACCAGGCCTCGGCTGCTCGGCGTAAGTGAAGTTGAGGCCCCACTGGGCGCCGCTGCCGAGCAGACGTTTTAACGCGTCCACCGCACCGGGATTGGTGATGATCAGGATGTCACGAATGCCGGCCATTACCAGCACCGACAGCGGATAGAGGATCATCGGCTTGTCGTAGACGAGAAGCAGGTGCTTGTTGACGGCAAGGGTCGCCGGGTAGAGGCGGGTACCCGAGCCTCCCGCCAGAATGATGCCCCGCATGCGCTTTCCCCGAGCCGCTCCGAGATCCGATGTCCGCCAGACGCGCTCGTTGCCGCATTCCCCCCGCAGGCGCGGCCACGCGCAGTTATAGGAAGCGCGCGCGCCCCCTGACAAGCAAGCGATTGCAGCGGCGAGCCCGGGAGGGAAGTTCCGCCGGATACCTTCGGATTCCTCACAAATCCGCGGTATTCCACGTTGTGAACGGGTGCAACGGGACTTATGGTTTTACCGGTCGTGAGACGTCGCAGACGCCGCCCGCGAGCGGCGCTTGCGTACGCACCGCGCCAGCGGCGAGCTCGCCTTCCACGTGCTCGAGGTGATGGAAGCGTTCCAGCGTTCGTCCGACGAAGGCAGGCACATCGTCATCGAGAGCCGACCGGCGCGGCCGGCCATGCTGCCGACCGGCCTCGCCGGCGGAATACTCGACTGACAGACGAGCAGACAATCCCACCGGAGGCGGCATGCGCGAGGCACTGATCGTTTGGGGCGGATGGAGCGGCCATGAGCCCGAGCAGGGCGCCGCGGTCATCCGCGGCTGGCTCGAGGAGGAAGGCTTCAAGGTCCGGGTCGAGAGCACGACCAGGGCCTTCGCCGCCCCGGCGATCGCCGACATGAGCCTGATCGTCCCGATCTACACCATGTCGAAGATCGAGAAAGACGAAGCCGCGAACCTCTCCAGGGCCGTGCAGAACGGCGTCGGTCTCGGCGGCTATCACGGCGGCATGGGCGACGCCTTCCGCGACTCCGTCGAATACCAGTTCATGGTGGGCGGGCAGTGGGTGGCCCACCCCGGCAACATCATCGACTACCGCGTCAACATCACCCGGCCGGACGACCCGGTCATGGCCGGCATCGCGGATTTTCCATACCGGTCGGAGCAGTACTACATGCACGTCGACCCCTCGAACGAGGTGCTGGCGACGACCACCTTCACGGGTGACCATGCCTACTGGATCGACGGCGTGGTGATGCCGGTCGTCTGGAAGCGGCGGCACGGCAAGGGCCGCGTCTTCTATTCGTCGCTCGGGCACGTGGCGAAGGAGTTCGAGGTGCCGCAGATGCGCACGATCCTTCGCCGCGGCCTGCTCTGGGCGGCGCGCTAGGCGCCGGTCAGACGACCTTCCGCGGGACGAGCGGGGCGCCGAAGGTCGAGTCCAGTTCCATGGCGTCTTCCAGCGCCGAGATGCCCATGCGCGGCCGGGTCGTCGTCGTGGTCGCTTCGCGCCAGCGCTCGACAACCGATTCGAGGAAGCCCGGCTGGATATCGCTCTCGCCGTCCAGCCGCGTGTTCTTGCCCGCCTGACTGTGGGGCCGCAATTCGGCGGGCACATCGCTGAAGCGGAAGCGCATCGGCAGGGCGACGCCCTCGCCGAAGGCAATCGCCTCGCGCGTGCCAAGGGAGGCGAGGAACTCGATCTGACTCGAGCCGGCGTCGGGCACGGCCGACTTGACGATCGCCTGGTCGTTGTCGTTGGCGAGGCGCATGGCGAAGACGGTCGAACATTGCGACAGGATGGTCGCGTCGAGTTCCGCCGGGCGCTGCGTGACGACGCCGAGAAACACCTGGTATTTGCGGCCTTCCTTGGCGATGCGCGACAGGGCCTTGCGGGTCGGGCCGAAACCCAGCTTGCGATCGCCGGGCGCATAGCGATGCGCCTCCTCGCAAGCGACGAGAATCGGGGCGGCGCCGTCGCTCCATACGCCGAACTCGA
>JBBQGL010000165.1:0-7872 GCA_038323025.1 Hyphomicrobiales bacterium | reverse complement strand
TCACCGACGATCGCTTCAAGGTGGCGGCGATCACGTGGCTTCAGCTTGACGGAAATCCCGGGGCGCATGCCCAAGACTCGCATGCGCCGAACCTGACGGGAATCCCCTCCCGGATTCACCCGTCAGATTTGTTCCACTAGTCGCTCCCGGCGATTGACAGAACTTCCGATTCCGGGCAGTCACTAGAAAAATATTCCAGGCCCTTCAAGCGCATGCGAGGCCCGCGATGGTCGACCGGCTCGACAGAAAGATACTGCAGATCCTCCAGGAGGACGCCACCGTTCCGGTCGCTGAGATCGGGCGGCGAGTTGGCCTTTCGACCACGCCGTGCTGGCGCCGCATCCAGAAGCTCGAGGAAGACGGCGTCATCACCGGGCGGGTGGCGCTTCTCGACGCAAAGAAGGTCAATGCGCGGGTGACCGCTTTTGTGTCGATCACCACCACCCAGCACAACGACGAGTGGCTTCGCCGCTTTGCCGAGGTGATCCGCGATTTCCCGGAAGTCGTCGAGTTCTACCGCATGGCCGGCCAGATCGACTACCTGCTGAGGGTGGTGGTGCCCGACATCGAGGCTTACGACGCCTTCTACAAGCGCCTCATCGCCAAGATCGAGATCGCCGACGTCTCGTCGTCCTTCGCCATGGAGCAGATAAAGTACACGACGACCTTGCCGTTGAACTACATCGTCCTCGACAAGGAAAAGGCGACCGTCTCCTAGCCTGCGGCAGCCCGCCGGTGTTCAGGGCCTCAAGCCGGCGATGCGCGCCGGCTGGCTCAGCTCTCGCACCGCATCCTTGCCGATCCAGCGCGCCGTCCGGTCGTCCGAAGCCGCCAGGCGCTCCGCCAGGGCGAGGGCAGGGCCGTACAGCTTCCGTGAATGCTTGCCGATCTGCCGAAGCGCCCAGTTCACCGCTTTCCTGACGAAGTTGCGCGGGTCGGTGGCGTGGGCCTCGATGATCGCGAGATAGGGCAGGAAGTCCTCGTCGGGCACAGCCTTGCCATGGACGGTGTAGGCGGCGAGCAGCGCGAAGGCCGCGCGCCGCACGAACTCGCGCTTGTCCTTCGCCCACTTGACGATCTTGTCGGCGACGAACGGGGTCCGCACGAACAGTTTCAGGCAGACCTGGTCGCAGACATCCCACGAGTCGAATTCGGCCACCCACGCATCCATCTGCCGCGGCGTGACCAGCTTCGGGTCGTCGACCAGCGATGCGAGGATGCGCGCCTCGTGGATGCCGCTCTTCCAGAGTGCCGCAGCCAGGTCGTGGTCGCGTTTGTGCCTGCGCGCAATCGGCCGGATGGCGGCGATCGAGACCCCGTAGGCGCGCTCGGTATTGATGCCGAAACGCGCCATGCCGGCGCGGTTGGTCTCCGAGCCGAGCGCGCGCAGCTCGGCGAGAATTGCCGCCAGGTCGGCCGCTGTGTCGCTCACTTCCCTTCCAGCCGGGCGATCAAACTGGACGTGTCCCAGCGGCGTCCACCCAGCGCCTGCACGTCGGCATAGAACTGGTCGACGAGGGCCGTCACCGGGAGCCGGGCGGCGTTGCTGCGCGCTTCCGCGAGGCAGATGGACAGGTCTTTCCGCATCCAGTCGACGGCGAAGCCGAAGTCGAACTTCCCGGCATTCATCGTCTTGTAGCGGTTCTCCATCTGCCAGGATTGCGCCGCCCCCTTCGAGATCACGGAGACGACCTGCTCGACGTCGAGCCCGGCCTTCTTGGCGAAGTGGATGCCTTCGGCGAGACCCTGGACCAGCCCCGCGATGCAGATCTGGTTGACCATCTTGGTGAGCTGGCCTGCGCCCGCCGGTCCCATCAGCCCGACCATCTTGGCGTAGTGGTCGATGATCGGCTTTGCCTTGTCGAAGACGGCCTGATCGCCGCCCACCATGACCGTCAGCTGGCCGTTCTCGGCGCCGGCCTGGCCGCCGGAGACGGGCGCGTCGAGGAAGCCGACGCCGATGAGTGCCGCGGCCGCGTGCAACTCGCGGGCAACCGTCGCCGAGGCGGTGGTGTTGTCGATGAAGACGGCGCCCCTGGCCATTTCGGCGAAGGCGCCCTCGGGTCCGAGCGTCACCGCGCGCAGGTCCTCGTCGTTGCCGACGCACGAGAAGACGAACTCGGCGCCGGCCGCGGCTTCGCGCGGCGTTGGCGCGGCGCGTCCGCCGAATTTCGCTACCCAGCCCTCGGCCTTGGCGCCGGTGCGGTTGTAGACGGTCAGGTCGTGGCCGCCACGCGTGCGGATATGACCGGCCATCGGGAAACCCATGACCCCGAGGCCGATGAAAGCGACTGTTGCCATTCGGAATGCCCTTGCTCGTGCGGTTGCGACCGGTCTTCTAGACCAGCCGGCATCCAAGGTCATGCGCCAAGCGAACGCCGAGGCTCAGCGCTTCAAATGCCGCGTGATTCTCCGTTCGACGAAGTTCACGCCGTGGCTGAAGATCTCGACCGTGGCGAGGTAAAGTACCGCCGCCCAGAAGTAGAACGACAGGTCGTAGGTCTTGGAATAAGCGAAGCGGGTTTGCCCCATGAGGTCGAGAACGGTCACGATGCTGGCGATGGCCGACGCCTTGGCAAGAAGGACGACCTCGTTGGCGTAGGGACGCAGCGCGCTGATCAGCGCTTGCGGCAGGATGATCTTGCGCATGGTTATCCGCGGGTGGAGGCCAAGCGCTGCGGCCGTTTCGCGCTGGCCGGGGGCGACGTTGCGAATCGCTCCGGAGAGGATCTCCGCCTGGTAGGCGGCCGTGTTCAAGGCGAAGGCGAAGACCGCGCAGTAGAACGAATTCTTGAAGAACCACCAGAGCCCCGCTGCCTTCAACTCCGGCACGAATTGGCCGGCGCCGTAGTAGATCAGGAAGATCTGGGCGATCAGCGGCGAACCGCGGAAGAAATAGGAATAGGCGTAAGCCAGCCCGCCGGCGAGGCGGTTGCGCGACAAGCGCCCGGCCGCGATCGGCACGGACAGGACGACCCCCACCGCGAACGACAGGACCACAAGCTCCAGCGTGGTCAGGTACCCGGCGAGAATGCGGGGGCCATAATTGGCAAGGCCCTCGGCGTTGAGGCTCGCGGCGAGGCCATAGGCGACGCCGGCGCCGATGATCGCCCAGAGCGCCAGCAGCGCAATACCCGCCGGGGTCACGTTGTTAAGACGGCCAGCCGGGGCAGGGCGGAGGGTCGCGGCGCCGTCGCTCACTTTGCCGTTCCCCGCGAGGCCCACCGGTCGATCCGCCAGATTCCGGCCGACGAGATCACCGACAGGAGGAGATAGATCGCGCAGGCAACCGCATAGAAGAAGAACGGCTCCTTCGTCGAACTCACCGCGACCTGCGTCTCGCGGATCAGGTCGTTGAGGGTGATCACCGAGACCAGCGCCGTATCCTTGAGGAGCAGCAGCCACTGGTTCGACAGGCCGGGCAATGCGATCCGGATCAGCTGGGGCAGGATCACCCGGCGCATCACCTGGCTGTGCGTGAGGCCGAGGGCGAAGCCCGCTTCCGCCTGCTCGCGCGGGATGGCGCGAAAGGCCGAAAGGAACACCTCGCTGGCATAGCTCGACAGCACCAGACCGAGGGCGACCATGCCGGCAAGGAAGGGGCTGATCTCGAGCGGTGCGCCGACGAGGGCCCGGGACGCGGCCGAGACCGCGAACTGGGCGCCGTAATAAACGATGAACAGCGTCAGCAGTTCGGGCAGGCCGCGGAACACCGTGGTGTAGAGGTGCGCCGATGCCCGGATGAGGGGGTCGGTCGATTGCTTGCCGAGGGCGACGATGAAGCCGGCCGCGATACCGATCGGAAGGGTGGCGAGGGCGAGGCCAATCGTGACCGCCGTGCCGGACGCCAGCTCGTCAAGCCAGCCGTCCGGGCCCCACTGGAGGAGGTCGATCAGCTTCTGCAAGGTCGCGCCGGCGGGGGCGGGAGGACGTGAGACCGGGCGGGCGGCCCGGTCTCATTCGCGCCGGCGATCAGTCGCCGTAGGCGTCGAAGTTGAAATACTTGTCGTTGATCTCTTTGTATTTGCCGTTCGCCCGGATGGCCGCGAGCCCCTTGTTGAACAAGTCCCTGAGGTCGGTGTCCTCCTTGCGCACCCCGATACCGGCGCCCCGGCCGTGAATCTCGGGGACGATCTTGATGTTCGCGGCGATCTTGCAACAGGCCCCGTCCGGCGTGCCCAGCCATTGCTGGAAGATGACGATGTCATCGATTGCCGCGTCCAGCCGCCCGGCGGCAAGGTCGAGGTTCCGCTCGTCGGCCGTCTTGTAATACTTGATCTCGGAATCCGGATAGGTCTTCTCGGCGTAGGTCGCGTGGGTCGTCGAGGACTGCACGCCGATCGTCTTGCCGGCGAGGTCCTTCGCCGTGAAGCCGGCGATCGTGCTATCCTTGGGCACGACGATGACCGGCGGCGTGTTGTAGACCTTGTCGGTGAAGTCGATCTGCTTCAGCCGTTCCTCGGTGATCGACATGGACGACAGGATTGCGTCGATCTTGCCGGCGTTGAGGGCGGGGATGATGCCGTCCCAATCCTGGTTGGTGAATTCGCACTTGAGCTTCAACTCGGCGCAAACCGCGTTGCCGACGTCGATGTCGAAACCGACGATCTTGCCGCCCGAATCCTGGGATTCGAAGGGCGCGTAAGTCGCATCGGTTCCGATGCGAATGGTGGTGCTGGTCCAGTCCTTGGCGGAGGCGTTCCCAACGAGCGCGAAGAGCGCGAGGGCTCCGGCAGTGAGGCTTCTGAGCGAGAGCATGGGTCTGATCCTGGGTTGCAGGTTCTCGGCGTCAAAGGCGTGTCATGCGCCTGACGCAATGCTTTCACTAACTTTGCTGCTCCGCAACAGCGCTTTGCTGCGAGGGGACCGGCTAGGGGTTCAGGACCCAGATCGAGGCGTTGAGGGCCGTGGCGAAGGCGACCCACCCGACATAAGGCAGCATGAGCAGGGCGGCCAACCCGGAGACGCGCCGGAAAGCATAGGCTGCCCAGATAATTGCGAGGAAGAGCCCGACGGCGACAAGCAGCCCGATGGGCGGGTTGTGGGCGCCGAAAAAGACGAATGACCACGCCACGTTGAGGGCAAGCTGAACCGCATAGGCGACGAACGCTGTCCGCCGATAAGCTTCGATCGCAGGCTTCTCTTCGCGCCACACCAGCCACACCGCTACCGCCATCAGCGTGTAGAGGATGCCCCACGCGATCGGGAAAACCGCGTTCGGCGGGTTGAAGAACGGCTTGTTGAGCGCGGCATACCAGGTCGGGATGCTCGGCATGGTCGCGACGGAGCCAAGCCAGGCCGCCGCGTAGCTGATCAGGAGGGAGACGACGAGGCCAAACGCCTGTACCCAGGGACTACGGCCTGGCGACGGACCGCCCTCGACGAACTCGCCAGCGTGTGTGGTCAACGGTTGCTCTCCTTGCATTTAACCCTGCCTAACGCCGAACCCCAGCCGGTGGTTCCAGATTGACGACGAACGAACCGCGGCCTAATCCCGCCGGACCTTCAATCGGGACAACTCGGAATGGCTGACATCAGCAAGGAAGAGGTGCTGAAGCGTCTCGGCGCCCTTCAGGGTCCCGGAGCGAACACCGACATCGTATCGGCGGGGATCGTTTCCGACATATTCGTCTCGGGCGGCAAGGTGATGTTTTCGATCACCGTGCCCTCCGAGCGGGCGGCGGAGTTCGAACCGACCCGCGCCGCCGCGGAAGAACTCGTCCGGGCCATCCCGGGCGTGACCGGGGCCATGGTCGTGCTGACCGCGGAAAAGAAGGCCGGCGCTCGCGGAAGCGCTGCCCCGCCGGTGCCGGCTGCGCGCCCGCGCCCGGCTCCACCGCCGCAACCCGGTGCCGGAGCCCACGCGGGTCATTCCCATCCGCCGCAGCGCGAGGCGCCGCCGTCGGGGCGGTCCCGCCCCGGCGTGCCGGGCGTGGCATCGATCATCGCGGTGGCCAGCGGCAAGGGCGGCGTCGGCAAGTCGACGACCGCAGTCAACCTCGCGCTCGGCCTCAAGGCCAATGGCCTGCGCGTCGGCATCCTCGACGCCGACATCTACGGCCCGTCCATGCCGCGGTTGCTCGGCCTGAAGGGGCGGCCGGAGACCATCGGCGGGCGCATCCTGAAGCCGATGGAGAACTACGGCATCAAGGTGATGTCCATGGGCTTCCTCGTCGAGGAGGAGACGCCGATGATCTGGCGCGGCCCGATGGTGATCTCCGCGCTGACGCAGATGCTGCGCGAGGTCGAGTGGGGGCAGCTCGACGTGCTGGTCGTCGACATGCCACCCGGCACCGGCGATGCGCAGCTGACCATGGCGCAGCAGGTGCCGCTTGCTGGCGCGGTGATCGTCTCGACGCCCCAGGACCTCGCCCTCATCGACGCGCGAAAAGGGCTGAACATGTTCCGCCGCGTCGACGTGCCGGTGCTCGGCATCATCGAGAACATGAGCTACTTCATCGCTCCGGACACGGGCAAGCGCTACGACATATTCGGCCACGGCGGCGCCCGCCGCGAGGCGGAGCGGCTGGAAGTGCCGTTCCTCGGTGAAGTCCCCCTGGTCATGGCGATCCGCGAAACCTCCGACGCCGGCACGCCGATCGTGGTCTCGGATCCCGGCGGCCCGTCCGCCCAGGCCTATCGGGAGATCGCTACACGCGTCTGGGAGGGTGTCGAGCGCGAGCGCGGCCAGGGCCGGACAGCCCCGAAGATCGTCATCGAATAGGCCAGAGAAGTCGCCAATTCGTCACGGCGCTTCAGTCCTCCGCCCACATGCGGAGCAGGTTGGTGCTGGACTTGGAGAGGAGATCGAATTCGGCTGTTTTGCCCTCGCGCGCGAACAGGCTTTGCCGGGCGGTATCGAGATCGAACAGCAGTTCGCGGCGGGCGGCATCGCGAACGAAGCTGCGCGCCCAGCCCACCGCGGCGAGGCGAACGCCGCGCGTCACCGGCGCGACCCGGTGCAGCGCGGACGACAGATAGGCGATCATGGAGCCGGCCGGCAGCTTGATGTCGTCCTCGCCGGCGGATGTCTCGATCACCAGGGCGCCGCCGTCGTAGCCGGCCGGGTCCGAGAGAAAGAGCGTGAAGGATACGTCGCTGCGCACGCCGTTCATAAGGGCGTCATCGACGTGGCTGCCATATTCCATGCCGGGTTCGTAGCGCGACAGGATGAGCGGCGTCAGCGTCTTTGGTCGTGCGGCGAGGCGGAATAGAGGATTGTCATGAATCTTCGCGGCGATGGTCTCACGGAGCGCTCCGATCGCGCGCTGGTTGCCGGCTGCCTGCAGGTTGTTCTTGACCAGTTGCGCATGCCAGCCCGCGGTCGCGCGGCCGTCGATGAATGCCGCATCGGCGAGGGTTGCGGCAGCGGACGCAACCGAAGCGGCGTCGAGGACATCGGAGATCACATAGTACATCTAGGTCAGCATCCTTTTTAGTCATTCCAATTATAAACTGTAGATTGGAAATATTCTACAGTTACACATTGTAATTACTATTAGAAGATCAAGATAAACTGGACAAGATGTTTTTTTCTGCGATGGACCTGCCGGTTTTCAAATAGCGGAGTGTGAGATGAAGGATCGCCGCAAGACCTGGCTGAACGTCGGGGCCTTCGCACTCGCCGGCACCATGCTGACGCCGGTTCCTTCCGTCGCGGTCGGCGCCCCGGGCGATGCTTTGCCGAGCAGCGCCGGCTCGCCCTTCCTGCCGGCGCCATCGGCGAGGCCGTTGCTCCTTGCCGCCGAAGGCGGAGAGGGAGGCGAGGGCGGCGAAAAGATCCCGGAGAGCTATGCGTTGCCTTCCGCCAACCCGCCGGCCTTCGATGCCAGGCCGGCCATCGCCGCATACGCCGCCGGCGTCCATGCCAAC
>JBBQGL010000164.1:0-7912 GCA_038323025.1 Hyphomicrobiales bacterium | reverse complement strand
CCTGGTTCGTGCTGCCGACCGGCTGCATCGCATCGACCTTGTTGCCGAGCGCGGTCCAGTCGTAGGTCAACCCGAGCAGTTGCTGCGGACAGGTGCTGTACTCCTCCGCCGGGTAGAGCGTCGGCGCGTTGCCGGCCGATGGCGCCGTGTTTGTCGTGTCGTAGCTCTGGTCGCGATCGGTGACGCAGCCATTCCAGGTATTGTGGTTGTCATGCGTCCACGTCCGGCGCGCGTTCACGCACGAGGTTCGGTTGTTGTAATACGAGCCGCCGCTGCAACTGCCGTTCACCTCGTCCCAAAGGTCCCATCTGACCCAGGATTGCGCATAGTTCGATGTGCCGGCGTTGACGTCCTTGGCGAACGGGATGATCGAGACGTAGACGTCGCCTGCCGTGCTCGTGGCGTCCCGCAGCTGGGTCAGGAGGTTGTGCGTCGCGGTCTTCAGCGCCGTCATCTTGTTGGCAGAAGACATCGAGCCGGTGTTATCGAGGACGAGCGCGACGCGCAGCCGCGACTGGCCCCAGATGGTGGTGGAGGCGGCGTTGATCGCCATTTTCGAAATCCCGATCATTCCGAGGAAATACATCGGGACCTTGGCCGAGCCGGCGAGCGTCACCGAGGGCCCGCTCGATGCAAAGGTCGGCGTCAGGATCACGCCCGAGGTGTCGATATCGGTGTTGGAGAAGTTGGCGTCGAAATAGCCCCTGGCGAAACTCTGCATCTGCGCGCCGGTCATCGTCGCGACGCCGGTCTGCCGCGACAGGGCCAGCGACGTCGCGTCGAGCGAGTCCTGCAGCTGGGAACGGGCGAGGGACGCGCGCGAATAGTCGATGCCGCCGCCCAGCGCCAGCATCAGCGGAATGCTCATGATCGCGAAGATGATGGCGAGGTTGCCCCGCTTCGCCGACCGGAACCGATGGACGGCCCTGCTAAGGGACCGTCGGGTTCGATGAAACATGTCCATACCTCTCGGACGGGCATGGACTAAACAGCTCAAGAAAGAATGAAATCAGTTCTTCGCTTCTTGTGTACTCACACGTGTTCTTTTGAACATTGCGCGGCCCGGCTTCCCGCCCGTCTTACGACCGACCGCTGCAGGTGGTCGGCTTGTTTGCGACATCGCGCCCATCTTATATCGGCAGCCTGGCCGAGACTTTGAAGGCGCGGCCAGTTGGCGGTCCTGACGGCTTGGGGGGGGCGATGCGGGAACTGACTCGGGAATTTGCGCTTCTGCGCGTGTTTGCGGCGCTGGCCGGGATGGCCGCCGCTCTGCCACTTGCCCCTTCCCCTGCCGCGGCCTTCGACGCCGACCTCCTGACGCGGCCGGCCAACCCCTACGTTCTGCCCGTCGAGGCGGACGAGAATCGCCAGGAGACCAAGGAGATCGGGCGCGAAGGCGGCGCCATCACGGTCAGCGACGAGTCCGGGATGACCTATACGCTGACCATCCCGAGGGGCGCGTTGCGCAGCGCGGTTTACATCACGATCGCTCCGGCAAAAGCCGGGCCGGAGACCCCGAAGGAGCTTGGCCGGATCGCCGGAGTGGTGATGAAGCCCGACGGCACCGAATTCGATCTGCCGGCGGTCTTGTCGATCAAGTCGGAGGCGCCGTTCGGGACCGAGTCCTCGCTCGCCTTCTCGCTGGAAAAGCTCGGCGAGGCGGCGTCGCTGGTGCCCATGCGGCGGAACGGCAACGAAATCCTGATTCCGGTCATGCACTTCAGCTCCGAGGTCGTTTCCGAAAAGATGCTCGACAAGCTCTTCAAGGAAATTTCCAAGTCCGCGCCCGCGCCCGAATACGAGCGGATGTTGCACGGGCTCGCCACGGCAGCCGAAACCGCGCGTCGCGAGGGTCGCGACGTGGAAAAGGCAAAGGCCGATTTCATGAATGAATTCGGCGCTTATGGCCTCCTTTCGAGCATTGGAGAAATGTCGTCAGTCGGCAAGATCATGAAGAAGGGGCCTGTGGGCGCCTGTCGCGCCGCCTTCGACTCACTCGGTGGGCTTGTCCCATTCGTCCGGATGGCGATGGCGGCGGACGCTATCAAGTTCGTCGAAGCGAAGGACCGGACACTGACGGCGGAGCAGGTCGGCGAGCTCGTCGGCAGCATCAAGATGGACGACGCCCGCGTGCAGACCAACAGCGGCGCTGTCAACGAATTGGCCAAACGCTGCCTCGACCTTGCGGCGAGCGAGTGCGCCCGCTGGGGTAACTTCTCCGTCTTGGTCAATGTCTATCGTGCCATCCCCCTTGCCTCTGGCGCATGGCTCAAGGCATGGACAACCAATTCCGACGGCACGCCCAATTCCTCCACGAAGGTCTTCAAGACCATGTTCGATTCCGCGACACAGGCGCAGATGGTCCGGGATGCGTTGCCGAAGCTCGATCCGAAACTGCAGCCGGCGGCGGAGAAGATGATCAGCTGGCTCGATGCCTATGCGAAGATTGGCGACCCGGCGCTGTTCCGGGAGCGGGTGCTGGCGCAACTCGCCCAGTGCGCGCTACAAGGTGAAGTGGCGGTCCGACGCCAAGACTTATGGCCTGGTCGCCGGAAACGCGCGCGACGAGACGCGCTTTGTCGGCGATTTCGAGGCCGATCTCACCTTCGAGCCGGGCTTTGCAGGCGACCCGATCCTGACCGGCGAGGTCCGCGGCGACGGCTTGGGCGACTATCGGGTCTTCGGGGAGCGGATCACCCAGCCGACCGATTTCCTGAGCGAACGCATCGTCGGCGAGCTCCGTGACCTTGGCGTCTTCGAGGCGAAGATCGTCGCCATGGAGGACGGCAAGCTCGATCTGCGGGCGATCGAACCCGGGGGAATGTGGGATTGGGAGCAGTGCTGGAAGGTGACCGGTTGCGAGACCAACATCGGTGGCGGCACGCCGCTGACCGTCACCTATGACGCCGCGGGAAAGATGGCCCAGGGCTGGATGCGCGTCACCGATCTGCCGCCCAGCGGATTCCCCTATCATCCGGTGCTTTTCGAGGGCACCATCAAGACGCATTTCAGGTTTTCGACCGGCGACTACGATTTCGACGATGTGTCGGACATCTCGGTCACGCACACGGGAGGCGGCGACACATCCCTCGTCGAAGAGCAGGCCGCCAGGGACATCCGTGACTTCTTCTGCAAGGAATTCCGCGGCGGCGGCACGCGGGACTGCCAATAGACGCGGCGGGCACGGCGCCGCGAATTTCGGAAATCCGGCCGCCTCGGCGGGCGCCGGCGGATGGAGTTCCTGCGCGATCTCCCTCGGAGAACGCCGGTCGACGCTATCCCTCGGCGGCATCCCGGGAGGTAACCGCCACGCCGTCGCCTACCTTGTCGCTCGGATGAAGAATGACCTTGTCGCCGGCCGACAGACCCTTGACGATCTCCGCCGACAGGGTGTTGCGATGGCCTATCTCCACCGGAATAGCGACCGCCTTTCCTTCGACGACGCGGAACACGCTCCATTCGCTGCCCCGGCGGAAAAGCGCGCCAAGCGGCACCGACAGGATGTCCGCGCTTCGCCACGTCACGATGTGGGCCATGACCCTGAACTCGTGGCCGAGGCCGCGCCACGTCTCGTAAGGATCGGTCAGCCGTAGCGTGGCATCGACCCGCTGCTCCTCGATACCGAGGGCCGAGACCTTGGTGTAGGCGGCGGGATCGACACGGTCGACAACCGCGGCGAGCGTCGCGCCGCCCCACTGGTCGAGGCGGGCTTCCGTGCCCGGGGCAATTCCCGCCGCGTCGGCGGAAAGAAGGTGGACGACGATCTCGAGTTCCTTGGGATCGCCGATCTCGAGGAGAGGGGTTCCGGCGGCAACCACCTGCTCGCTCTCCGTCAGCAGCTTCAGCACCACTCCATCGGCGGGCGCCGACACGGTCATGCAGCAGGACACCTCGCTCGCCCGGATGACCGGGCCGTCCGGTCCGATCAGCTTCGCCTGGGCGCTCGCCAGCTGGCTCTTTTGCAGCACAAGGTTGGCTTCCGCCTGCTTCCGCTGCGCCGAGGCGTTGGCGAGATCGTTCACGCTCTTGTCGAAGACCGCGGCGGAGATGGTTCCCCGCTTCGCCAGCGCCTGTTCCCGCTCAAGCGTGGCGCGCGCCATTCCCTCGTTCGCCTGCGCCGCTACCAGCTGGGCCTCCGCAAGATCGATCGCCGCCCGCGCCGATGCGATGGCCGCCTCGGTCTCGCTGCGCGCGCGGGCATCGAGAAAGCCCGGTTCGGCCGGGTTGATCACGGCAACCGTCGTCGCGCCGCGCGACACCCGGTCGCCAACGTGGAGGACGGAGCGTTGCAGCCGGCCGCCGACCGGAGCGTAGACCCTGAAGACGTCCCGGATGCGGGCGACTCCCTCCTCATCGATCGTTACCTCCAGCGGTCCGCGGCCGACCACGGCGACATCCACCGCCAGCGGCTGCGGCATCAAGGCATAGACCGCCGCTCCGGCGATCAGCGCCACGACGAGGAGCGCCACGATGCGTTTGATCCACTTGCCCAGCATCTCGATCACTCCCGCGTTTTCAGGACGCGCACCAGATCGAACCGGTCGATCCGGCGGCGCACGATCATCGCCGAGACCAGCGCCGCTGCGAGCACGACGAGGCTCGACATGGCGTAGATCTCCTTTCCGAACACGAGCGGCACGCGGAACAGGTCCGTGGCCAGCGATTGCGTGATGAAGTTGCCGAACAGGCTGCCGATCGCCCAGCCGACCGGCTGCGCCACCGCCACGATCACGCCGATCTCGATGAAGAGGACGTTCGACACCTCGGCGCGGCGAAATCCGAGCACGCGCAGGGTCGCGAGTTCGTTTGCCCGCTCCGACAGCTGGATGCGGGCGCTGTTGTAGACCACGCCAAAGGCGATGATCACGCTGAGCGTCAGGTAGACGCTGAGCATCACGACCATGTTCTGGCGCATCGTGTCCTGGAAGCGATCGCGCGCGACCGTCTGCAGCGCCACCGCGCTGACCTGCGGCGTGTCCTTGACCGCGCGGTAGAGGTCGCTCAGCCGGTCGCGGTCGATGGCGACATCGACGCCCGAGATTCGCGGGCCGGTTCCGGCCAGCCGCGCGAGGGCGTCGATGTTCATCACCACCGCCAGGCCGAGATAGCTCTGGATCACCTGGGTGACCGGAACCTCGGCGATGCGGCGTGAGCCGTCGAGCATCTCGACGCGGACGAGGTCGCCCGCCCGGACATGGAGGATCTCGGCGACGCGGTCGCCGAGCGCAAGGCCGCTTTCGGGGAGCGTGATCGGCCGCAGGTCGAGACCGAGCACGCGGCTGAGGTCGGTGGAAGACGGCTTGCCGGTGATCTGCAGCTGGCGGGAATACTGGCCGTTGGTGATGCGCACCGGCTGCACGAGATAGGGCTCCGCCTCGAGCACGCCAGGGAGCCGGCGCACCGTCGCGAGCGCGTCGGCGGGGCGGGCGGAGGCGAAGATCAGCGAGGCGTCCTGGCGGTCGGTGCGGAAGAACACTGCGTCGATCATGAAATCGATGGACGCGATCGTGCCCATGGCGATGGCGAAGAGCGACACCGCGAAGGCGACACCCATCGCGGTCAGGAACGAGCGGAGCGGATGGCGAACAAGGTGGCGGAGCGCCATGATGGTCAGCTGCGAGAATATGTGCAGCCGTTCCAGCGTCCCGGTGAGCACCCGGCGGTAGGCGGTGGGCGCCGGCGGGCGCATGGCAACAGCAGCGGGAAGCGAGAACGCCGCCCGCATGGCCTGCAGCGCCCCGAGAACGGCGGCGGCGAAAGTGATTCCGGCGGCGATCAGGTAAACGCCGGGATCGCGGCTGAAGATGAGGAAGGGAAAGCTGTACAGCTCGGCGTACATGCGCGTCATCCCGGAGCCGAGCCAGGTTCCGGCGGCGGCGCCGATGGCGATGCCGGCGACGGCGATGACGAGGACCAGTTTCAGGTAGTGCCAGGCGACGGCGGCCCTGCCGTAGCCAAGCGCCTTGAGGAGGCCGATCTGCTCGCGCTCCAGGGCGATCAGCCGCGAGAAGATCATGTCGATCAGGAAGGCGGAGACGAGCAGGAAGATCGGCGGGATTATCTTCGCCATGCCGCTCAGCTGGGTGAGTTCGCCGTCGAGGAAGGAGTTCGACAGCTGGTCCTTGCGCGCGATCGCTCCGGTGCCGCCGTAGCGCTTGAGCAAGGTATCGAGACGCTCGATGACCAGCGCCTGGTTGGCGTTGCGCAGGAGCCGCAGGCTGACGGAATTGAACGCCCCGTCGAGGTCGAAGAGCGCGGCGAGCGTCTTCTCCGGCATCCAGATCACACCGAAGCGCCGGTTGTCGGGCATCATGTCGCCGGGCCCGAGGGCATAGACATATTCCGGCGAGAGGCCGATGCCGACGATGGTAAGGGTCGTCTTGGCGCCTCCAAACACCGCCTTGAACTCGGAGCCGATCCCGAAGCCGTGCGCCTCGGCGAAATTGGAGTTGACCGCCACTTCATTGGAGCGCGAGGCCTCCGGCATTCTTCCCTGGCGGAGGAAGACTCCGTTGACGGCCGGATCGCGGCCTTCCGGGATCGATATCGCTAGACCGGTCGCGGGCTCGCGCATGCCCTCTATGTCGAGGAGGGCGAGCTTGACGATGCGGGTTTCGACGGCGGCCACGCCATCGATCGCTGCGATCGCGGACGCCACGGCCTTGGGGGCCTGAACCGCGCTCGCGAAGACGTCCCCGAAGCGGAAGCGCTCATAGTAGGCGGCGCGCGTCTCGTCGAGCGAACGGTAGGCACCGACCGCCAGTACCAGGGTTGCCACCCCGCAGGCCATCACCAGCGCAACCGCCAGCGACTGGGCCCAAAGACGCCTCAGATCGCGCACGAGCTTGAGGTTGAGAGCGCGCAAACCCGTCACCAGCTCACTTGCGACGGCTGCAGCCGCTGCGCGTTCACCGTCGTCTTCTCGATGCGGCCGTCGGAGAAGTAGAGAACCCGGTCGGCGATCGCGCCGATCGCCGAATTGTGGGTGATGATCGCGGTCGTCGTTGCGAGGTTGCGGTTGGCGGAGACCAGTGCCTCGAGGACGAGGATGCCGGTCTCGGAATCGAGCGCGCCGGTAGGCTCGTCGCAAAGCAGAACCTCGGGACGCTTGGCAATCGCCCTGGCAATCGCCACCCGCTGCTGCTCGCCGCCCGAGAGCTCCGCCGGGAAATGGTCAATCCGCTCCTTGAGGCCGACCAGTTCAAGGGCTTCGGCCGGCGGCATGGGGTTGCGCGAGATTTCGGTGACGAGGGCGACGTTCTCCTTGGCGGTCAGGCTCGGAATGAGGTTGTAGAACTGGAAGACGAACCCGACGTGGTCGCGCCGGAAGAGCGTGAATTCGCGTTCGCTGTATTTGGCGAGGTCGCGGTCGCGGAACATCACGGAGCCGGCCGTGGCGATGTCGAGACCGCCGAGGATATTGAGCAGGGTCGATTTCCCGCTGCCCGAGGGACCGAGCATGACCGCCAGTTCGCCCTCGTAGAGCGTCGCATCGACGCCGCGCAGCGCCTGCACTTCGACATTGCCGGTCCGGTAAACCTTGGTCAGGCCGCGGATGTCGAAGAGCGGATCGGGCATGCGGCACCTTGGCTGAGGCGGAGATGGTTAGACCGGCCCGTCGGTGAAACCATTGACCTCGATCAAGCGCGCGATTTGTGCGCTTGGCACGACAGGACCGATGTCAAGCCGACCTGGGTGGCACCGGATGCTCGCAATCCCAGCCAACTGCTCGGCGGCGCTCCACGGCAGAGACGCGAAAACGACATCATCCCATGATGTGATAGGGGAATGGAAAAACCCGGAACGGCAACGGCAATCCCCGAGCGGCCGACCCTGAATCAAGCTTTCCCCTTTCAAGTGGAGCTGATTGCGCCCTTCAACGGCCACGCGCATCGCATCATGACGTCGTGGT
>JBBQGL010000163.1:0-7914 GCA_038323025.1 Hyphomicrobiales bacterium | reverse complement strand
CCGGAAGCCTTCCGCACCGCGTGCCTGGAAGAAGGCCTCGAGTTCCGCCCGCAGCGGCGCCGTGAGCGGCGCCTCGCCGCCGTCGCGCACGATCGATGCGCAGATGTCGAGGACGTTGGCAAAGGCGCCCTTGGTGACGATCAGATGCTCGGCCGGACTGGCGTCCGCCGCGACCACGATGGTCAGGCGCTTCCGCAGGAAGTCGTAAGGGATCTCGTCGATTTTGCGGTAGCCCTTGGTGTCCAGCCCGCTGCTCGCGCCGGCCGCGACGATCGCCGCGTCGAGTGGATTGTCGATGCCGCTTTCGAACGCGGCGTTGAGATAGGCAAGCTGGCGCACTTCCTTCGAAGGCTTGCCCGCGGCGTCCATGGCGTCCTTCAGCGCGACCACGCCTTCCGTCAGCGTGCCGGTCTTGTCGGTGCAAAAGATGTCCATGCTGCCAAGGTTCTCGATGGCATCGAGACGGCGGACGATGACCCCCTGTTTCGCCATCGTCCGCGCCCCCGCTGCCAGCGTCACGCTGATGATCGCGGGCAGCAGTTCCGGCGACAGGCCGACGGCGAGCGCCACGGCGAAGAGCAGGGATTCGACGATTGGCCTGGCGAGAAGCAGGTTCACCGCCAGCACGAACAGGACGATGCCGATCATCACCCGGATGAGCAGGTAGCCGAACTGGCGGATGCCGTGCCCGAACTCGGTCTCGGGAGGACGCGCCTTGATGCGTGCGACGATGGCGCCGAAGGCGGTGCGGCGTCCGGTCTCGACCACCAGGACTTTCGCCTTGCCGCTCTGCACCGAAGAGCCGAGGAACACCGCGTTCGTGCGGCCGGCGACCGGCGTTTCCGCCGGCACCTTTCCCGGCCGCTTCTCCACCGGGAACGACTCGCCGGTGAGGCCGGCCTCGTTGACCAGGAAGTCGGTTGCCTCGACGACCAGGCCATCGGCGGGGATGAGATTGCCGGCCGAGAGCACGATGACATCGCCGGGGACGATGGCGCTTGCCGCGATTGTCGCCTCGGCGCCGTCGCGGAGCGCTCGGCACGTCAGCGCCAGGCGCTGCTTCAGTTCTTCCACCGCCGCCGACGCCCGGTACTCCTGGTAGAAGCCGAGGAGCGTGCTGCCGAACACGATCGAAAAGATAATCCCGGCATCCACCCATTGGCGGAGCGCCAGCGAGACGATTGCGCCGAAGATGAGAATGAGGACCAGCGGGTTGCCGAACTGCCTGAGGAGAAGGCGGAGCGCGGTCTGCTGCCCCCGATCCTCGATGCTGTTCGGGCCGACGCGTGTGAGCTCCTCGCCGGCCTGCTCCGACGGCAGGCCATTTCCGCCGGAGCGCAGCGCCGCCGTCAGCTCGTCGGCATCGCGGCTCCAGAACGGCGGGGCAGGGGGCTCGCTCGTGGGGCCGCCGGCGCCGCTCATGGGACGAGAACCGCAGCGCCGGTCAGCCGGCCTTCGCGCAACCGCCGGAGCGCCTCGTTGGCTTCTTCGAGCGGGAAAGGGACGACGGTTGTCCGGATGGGGGCCTCTTCGGCGAGCCGCATGAAATCCTCACCGTCGGCGCGCGTCAGGTTCGCCACCGAGCGCACGACCCGTTCGCCCCACAGCCGATCATACTGGAACGCCGGGATGTCGCTCATGTGAATGCCGGCGCAGACCACCGTCCCGCCCTTGCGCACCGCCGCGAGGGCGGTCGGGACAAGGGCTCCGACGGTAGCGAAGATGACCGCCGCGTCGAGTTCCTCGGGCGCGTTCTGGTCCGATCCGCCGGCCCATTCCGCGCCGAGGGACGCGGCGAAATCCTGTGCGGTTTTGTCGCCGGGGCGGGTGAAGGCAAAGACGCGTTGGCCCCGGTGGCGCGCGACCTGCGCCATGATGTGGGCCGCCGCACCGAAGCCGTAGATGCCGATCCGTTCGGCGTCTCCCGCCATGCGGTGCGCCCGGTGACCGATCAGGCCGGCGCAGAGCAGAGGCGCCGCCTCGGTGTCGGAATACTTGGCCGGCAGGCGGAAACAGAAGCGTGCATCGGCGACGGTGAACCCGGCGTAGCCGCCGTCGATGCTGCACCCCGTGAAGCGCGCGAAATCGCAAAGGTTCTCCTGCCCGGCGAGGCAATAGCGGCATGTGCCGCAGGTCCAGCCGAGCCACGGCACGCCGACCCGCTCGCCGGGTGCAAAGCCGCCGACGCCCTCGCCAAGCGGGGCGACTTCGCCGACGATCTCATGACCGGGAATGATGGGGTAGCGCGCCTGCGGCAGCTCGCCGTCGAGCACATGCAGATCGGTCCGGCAGACCCCGCACGCATGGACACGGATGAGTATCTGGCCGGGGCCGGCAGACGGAATCTCGCGCTCCTCGACGCGGAGGAGGGCGTGCGGACGATCGATCACCATGCAGCGCATGGGAGCTTATACACCTCGCACGGCCGCAGGTCCGGCCCGCCAGCGCGAGGCGGGGGATCGGAAGACACCTGGATGGTGAAGGCCGGCTTCAGCCCCTATCGATCACTGGCTGAGCAGGCAGGCGATCGGGCAATCCGTGAGCAAGCTGCGCGTGACGCCGCCGAGCGCCCATTCGCGCACCCGCGAATGCCCATAGGCACCGGCCACGATCAGCGTTGCCTTCTTCTGCCTGGCGTAGGCTACGATTTGCCTGCCGGCCCCGTCGGGGTCGCGCTTCAGCGTCACCACTTCCGACCCGATGCCGTGACCGGAGAGAAACGCCTTGGCATCGGCCGGTGACGGGTCCTGCTCGTCGCCCGCCTCATGGATGTGAACGAGCGTGACCGTCGTCGCCAGGGCGAGGAGGGGAAGCGCATCGGCCAGCGCGCGCCGCGCCTCGCTGGTATTCTTCCACGCGACGACCGCGTGGCCGGCGTCGATACGGTCGACATTGCGCGGCACCGCGAGGATCGGCCGCCCGGCGCTCAGCACCAGGTCGCCGCAATCGACGAACCGGCTGGCGGACCAGTCCGCCACGTCGGTACGCGAACCGACGACGATCAGGTCGGCGGCAGCACCGGCGCGCGCCAGTCCGGTGGAGGGGAAGTCGACCGACGTGCGCCATTCGGTCTCGATGCCGAGATCGCGCGTCCAGCGCGTGAAGGCGGCATGGGCCGCTTCGAACCGTTCGGCGCATTCCTTCGGGTCGCTGGTCACCAGCCCGCCCGCGAAGATCGCCGCTCCCGCGGCAAAGACCTCGACGGCCGGTTGCGGCAGTCCGGCCGCCATGCCGATGAGGGACGCATGAAAGTCGCGGGCAAGGTGGGCGGCGCAAAGGACACGGCTTTCCGCCCCCGGATCGTCCGCGTCGACGTGGACGAGGATTCTCTTGAACATGGAACGATCCTCCTGGCTGCTTCAGGCGTTCAGGCGCTTCAGGCTGGCCCGGCTGCGGAGCACGATCCGCCGCGAACTCGGCAGCTCGATCGCTTCCTTGTTCTCGAGCTGCGTGAACGTGCGCGAGACCGTCTCAATGGTGAGGCCGAGATAGTCGGCGATGTCCTGGCGCGACATGGGGAGGTCGACGAGCGATTCGGTCGACTCGCGGCGGGCGATGTCGAGGAGGAACGTCGCCACCCGCTCTTCCGCGTTGCGGCGCCCGAGCAGCAGCATGTGTTCCTGTGCGGCGCGCAGCCCGTCGGCCGTCCACAACCAGAGGTCGGCGGCAAGTTCGCTGTCGCGGGCGGCCATGGCGACGATCACGGATCGCTTGGCGACACGGACGGTCGATTCGACAATGGCCTCGGCGCTGAAGCCATGTTCGCTGCCGGCTTCCAGGCCGAAGAAATCGCCGGGGAGATGGAACGCGCCGATCTGCCGCCGCCCATCCTCGAGCAGCTTGTAGGTGCGGACGGCGCCGGTCACTACCTGATAGAAATACTCGGCCGGCTCGGATTCGCCGTGGATCTCGGTGTTCCGGTCGAAGCTCATGGGCGCGCCGAGCAGCGTGAAAGCCCCGGCAAGTGTGTGGTCTACCCCGTCTACGCGCGCCCGTGGCAGGTTTCCGCGATGGGCTGGATGGGCGTTGACCGTCTGGTTCAGCATGACCCGCTCCTGTCGTGGTGTGATTTGTGCTGCCAGAGGTAGCGACCGGGGCGGACGGCGGAAATTCAGATATTGTCCCTACGGGAAACCCCTTAGGCAGGACCGGTCCCCAAGTCCCCGAAAGGCCCCGAAAGGCAATGACCGTGGCGGATATCGTCGGAAGATTTCGCCGGTTTGGGGAGGCAGGGAAGCTCGGGGGAGTTCTCTGGCGGCTCCGCGGCTACGTATTGGCGATGGCGGCCACGGCGCTGGCCCTGGCGTTGCGGCTTGCCCTCCAGCCGATCCTCCTCGACCGGCCCCTTCTGGTGATGCTGGTACCGGCCGTGTTGGCCGCGGCCGTATGGGGCGGATGGGGTCCCGGGCTGCTGGCCACGCTCCTCTGCCTGGCGGGATCATTCCTGCTCTTCGGGACTTTTGGGCTCGCGCCGGCCCCCGATCTGATCAATTCCGCCGCCTTCCTGCTTGTGGGCGGCGGCATCTCCTGGTTCGGCGAGCGCCTGCGGCGAAGCCGGCACGAGGCGATCGAGCGAACCCGCGACCTGATCGCCCGCGAAGCGCACCTTCAATCCATTCTGGACACGATTCCGGAAGCCATGATCGTCATCGACGAGCGCGGTACGATCACGTCGTTCAGCTCCGCGGCCGAGCGCCTGTTCGGCTACACGCCCGGCGAGGTCATCGGCCGCAATGTCCGCCTGCTCATGCCAAACCCCTACCGCGATGCCCACGATGGCTATATCGAGCGCTATCTGTTGACGGGCGAGCGCCGCATCATCGGTATCGGCCGCGTGGCCGTCGGAGAACGGAAGGGCGGATCCACGTTTCCCATGGAGCTGGCGGTTGGCGAAATGCATTCGAGCGATCGGCGCTATTTCACCGGCTTCATCCGCGATCTGACCGAGCGCCAGGCCACCGAGGCCCGGCTCCAGGAACTGCAGTCGGAGCTCGTCCACATATCGCGGCTGACCGCGATGGGCGAGATGGCCTCGACGCTGGCCCATGAGCTCAACCAGCCGCTGTCGGCGATCGCCAACTATATGAAGGGCTCGCGGCGCCTGCTCGAATCCGCCACCGACAGCGTGTCGGAGCGGGTGCGCGACGCCATCGACAAGGCCGGTTCGCAAGCCCTCCGGGCGGGCGAGATCATCCGTCGCCTGCGCGATTTCGTCGGCCGGGGAGAAAGCGAGCGGCGGGTCGAGAGCATCGCCAGGCTGATCGAGGAGGCTACCGCCCTTGCCCTGGTCGGGGCGAAGGAGCGCGGTGTGCACGTGCGTTTCGAGTTCGACCCGCGTGCCGATCTTGTCCTTGCCGATCGTGTGCAGGTCCAGCAAGTTCTGCTAAATCTCATGCGCAACGCGGTAGATGCAATGGTTGTGTCGGAACGGCGGGAACTGGTGATTTCCAGCAGGGTCCAGCCGGAGAATATCCTGGAGATCGCTGTCGCCGACACCGGCCCGGGCATTGCGGAGGAGGTAGCCGGGCAGCTATTCCGGCCTTTCGTGACCACCAAGCGCGAGGGGATGGGGGTCGGCCTGTCCATTTCACGCACGATCATCGACGCCCACGGCGGGCGGATCTGGGCGGAGCCTAATCCCGGCGGCGGAACCGTCTTCCGCTTCACCCTTCAGGCCGTGAACAGCGAGGAGGCCGGCGATGCCGGATAGTGGCGCCGTTCATGTCATCGATGATGACGAGTCGATGCGCGATTCGATCTCCTTCCTGCTCGCCTCGGCCAACATCGAGGTGGCTACCTACGGCTCCGCAATCGAGTTCCTGGAGGCGCTTCCGGGGATCTCGGCCGGCTGCGTGGTGACCGACGTCCGCATGCCCGAGATGAGCGGCATCGATTTGCTCAAGCGTCTGCGGACCCATGGCGCCTACCTGCCGGTGATCGTGATCACCGGCCATGCCGACGTGCCGCTGGCGGTGACCGCGATGCGCCTCGGCGCGGTGGATTTCCTCGAGAAGCCCTTCGACGACGCGGTTCTGATCGCCGCCGTGCGCGAGGCGCTTATGCGCCGCCGCGACGCGGACCGCGAACAGGCCCGCAAGGCCGACGTAAACGGGCGGCTCGATTCGCTCTCGGCCCGCGAGCGGCAGGTTCTCGACGGGCTGGTGGCCGGCTACCCCAACAAGGCAATCGCCTTCGACCTCGGCATCAGCCCGCGCACCGTCGAGATCTACCGCGCGAACGTCATGACCAAGATGAATGCCAGCAGCCTTTCCGACCTTGTGCGGATGGCGCTTCTTGTCGGTCCCGCCGGCCCGGATGCCGACAGCGCGGCACAGTAGGCCAACTCATTTGTGACGACTTGATGCAGGTCAACGGCGCTCCGGCCGCGCCGTGATCTCCTGATGGCCCCAACTCCCGCAATTCGGGCGTCAGACTGATGGAATCCCGCCTCCCGTCCAAGCCTGGCAACCTGGTGTTCATTGTCGATGACGATCCGGCGGTGCTGAATTCGCTGAAGTTCTCGCTCGAGGTGGAGGGGTTTCAGGTCAAGGTGTTTCACTCGGGCGAGGAATTGATGGCCGGCCCGCCCTTTGGCGAGGCCGCCTGCCTCGTGATCGACTACCAGTTGTCCGGGATGGATGGTCTGGCCCTGCTGGCCGAACTGCGCCGGCGCAACGTGTATTTCCCGGCGATCCTCACCACCAGCAATCCCTCCGCCATGGTCCGGCGCCGGGCCGCCGATGCCGGGCTGACGATCGTCGAAAAGCCGCTGCTCGGGAATGCCTTGGCGGAAACGATCCGCATGGCGCTGCAAACCGCGCGACCGCACACCGGCAATTAGCGCCGTGCTACCGGCGGGAGTTTGCGAACCTTGATTCAACGCAAGGTGCAGGCGGACGAAATCGGTTCTTGTCTCTTCAGCGTACCATCAGGAAAGAGGCTCGAAACCCAATGCTTACCCGTCGCCAGGCGCTTGTTGGCAGCGCATTGACCGCCGTCGCTACAGGTTTCCGCACTCCTGTGCTTGCCGCCGCGTCCGTTGAGGACGTCGCCGCGCTGGAGCACGTCAAGGTCGCCCTCGTCGCGCCGCCGATGGTTCACGCGCACGATCAGGTAACCAGCGCCGCGCCGAAGGTGGTCGAGTTCACCATGACCATCGTCGAGAAGGAGATCGTCGTCGATCCGGAAGGCACGAAGATGTGGGCGATGACCTACAACGGCTCCATGCCCGGGCCGATGATGGTCGTGCACGAGGGGGATTACCTGCAGCTCACCCTCATCAACCCCGATACCAACTCCATGCCGCACAACATCGATTTTCACGCCTCGACCGGGGGGCTCGGCGGCGGCGCCCTTACCCTGATCAATCCCGGCGAGCAGACCACGCTCCGCTTCAAGGCGACGCGCACAGGCGTCTTCGTTTATCACTGCGCCCCGCCTGGCATGATCCCGTGGCATGTCGTCTCGGGCATGAACGGAGCCATAATGGTCCTGCCGCGCGAGGGGCTGAAGGACGGTGATGGCCGTCCCCTTCATTACGACAGGATCGTCTACATCGGCGAGAGCGACCTCTACATCCCGCGCGACGAGAAGGGCGCGTACAAGACCTACGATTCGCCTGGAGAAGCCTACGACGACACCATCAAGGTGATGCGCGGGCTGATCCCCACCCACGTCGTCTTCGAGGGCGCGGTGGGCTCGCTGACCGGGGCCAAGGCGCTGACCGGGGCCAAGGCGCTGACCGCCAAGGTCGGGGAGACCGTGCTCATCGTGCATTCGCAGGCCAATCGCGACACCCGCCCGCATCTGATCGGCGGACATGGCGACCTGGTCTGGGAGACGGGCAAGTTCGCCAACGTCCCGCTGAAGGACCAGGAGACCTGGTTCGTGCGCGGCGGTTCAGCCGGCGCCGCG
>JBBQGL010000162.1:0-7953 GCA_038323025.1 Hyphomicrobiales bacterium | reverse complement strand
CCCGGCCTCGGCGATTTCGAAATTCGGGATCTTCGGCTGGTGCGCCTGCCTCCAGTTCCGGCTGAGGAAGAACGCGACGTGGTCGCGCTTTGATGCGACGCGATTGAGATAGAACCCGAAAAGCTCGGCCGGACCTTCCAGGCCGATGCCCCCCTCCTCCATCAGCTCGCGCCCCATGGCCGCTGCGACAGTTTCGCCCGGCTCGACGCCGCCGCCCGGAAAATACCACCCCGGCACGTAGGTGTGGCGGATCAGAAACACGCGATCCGCGGCATCGAACACCGCAACGCGCACCCCCAGGGTCATGCCGCGACGCCAGCGGGCATAGGCAAGGTAGAGTCGGGTCCGCATTGAAACTGCCCATGAAGTCATTGGCTTGGCGTCAAGATCTAATCATGTTTCGCATGCGCGGCACGCAGGCGAGACCTGCCGGTGCCTCACTGGCAGGGCGGAGAAAGAAGGCGTAGCTCTCCCGTAGCAGACGTGCGCTTTCGGCAAATGGCCGAGGCGGCCACTACCCGAGTCCTCCCATGTTCAGACGATTCTTCCGGCGCCGCCAGCGGCGCTACATCTGGCTCCCCGCACTGGACTTCCGTGACGGGCGGATCGCGGCGGCGCTTTTCCTGTTCAGCAATCACTGAGCGCGGCTTTACCGGCCGGCGGGCGTCGGCTAAGCCGGGCATGTGTTCCGACTGGCCCAGATCTCCGACCCGCACATCGGCCCGTTGCCAAAGGTCGGCCTCACGGACCTCGCCTCCAAGCGCCTGCTTGGCTACCTCAACTGGCAGCGGAACCGCGAGCGCTCGCACTCGCCAGAGGTCCTCGCCGCGCTGGTTTCCGATATCGTCGGCCAGCATCCGGACCACGTCGCGGTGACCGGCGACCTGGTCAACCTCGGCCTTCAACCGGAATTCGAGCAGGCGTGCGAGTGGCTGGCGGGCTTCGGCAAACCTCAGGATGTCACCGTCGTCCCCGGCAATCACGATGCCTATGTTCCCGGAGCTCTGGCTGAACTCAGCGAGATCTGGCACCCGTTCATGACCGGCGACGGCGCCGGCGACAAGGTCGTCTTCCCGTTCATCCGGAAACGCGGACCCGTCGCCATCATCGGCACCTCGTCCGCGGTCCCGACGGCGCCGTTCATGGCGAGCGGCGAGATCGGCGGCGGACAGGCGGCGGCACTGGCGAGCCGGCTCGCCGCGCTCGGCCGGATGGGGCTCTTCCGGGTTGTCCTTATCCATCATCCCCCGGTGGCGCGCGGCGCCGCCGACTGGAGCCGGCGGCTGGTCGATGGCGATCTCTTCCGCAAGGCAATCGCCGACTCGGGCGCCGAGCTCATCCTCCATGGCCACTACCATCACACCCGCGTCGCCGAGCTTCCCGGGCGCGATGGACCCGTGCCGGTGGTCGGGGCCGCGGCAGCCTCGCGCCTGCCGCGCGACGGCAGGGCGGGCGGCAGCTACTGCCTCTTCGACATCGACGGGAAGCCGGGGGCGTTCTCCTGCACGATGACCGAGCGCGGCGTGAAGACCTTGAAAGGGCCGGTCGAGATCTTCGGCGAGAGGCGGCTGGCGGGATAGCGGCCGAGGGCCCGTCAGGCCGGCAGCCGGGTCCAGACGTAGATAAGCAATCCGAGGACGCCGATGAGCAGCCCGCCGAGAAAGGCGGCGACCATCCAGCCGAGCGCGCGCCGGTCGAGCGCGCCCCTGCCCGTCGTCTCCGCCGCGGCGGCGGCCAGTGCCTGGCGGGCGTCGAGGCGGCGGCCGCCCTCCTCCCGCGCCGCGCGCTTCACCAGCCAGTCGCCCTCCACGGCCCGCTGACGCTCGACGATGCGCTCGGCGACGTACCGGGTAACGGTGTCGGCGATGGCGGCGAGGTCGTCGCTCTCGAGGATGATGGTGCGGCCGAGCCGGCTGTCCTTGAGGAAGCGGTAGGTCCGGTGATCGCGGCTCATGGCAACGAACGCGGTCGGATCGATCCACAGCCGCGGCGGCGTTCCCGGGCCGACCATGAAGACGAACTGCTCGTCCTCCGCCGGCACTTCGGCAAAGACGCTCTTCAGTTCGTCGGCAAGGATTTCCAGCCGGGCGCGTTCGGCATCGCGCAGTTCCACGACCACGTCCGAGCGGTCCGCCTCGGCGGTGCGCACCTTGCGGATCGCATCGGTGAGGCTGCGGACCTTTTCGCCCTTGCCGCGGTTGTCGGTCGTTTCGCTCATGCCTATCCTGCGGAGCGCGGAGAAATCCGCGACGGTAAACAAACCCTTACCAAAATCGGCAGGAGTCCGCACGCAACCGTGCATGCTCCGCGCCAAGGGAGGCGCCCCCGTCATGGCCGAAGCCGCACCCGCTACCCACCGCGTCGAGACCGCCGCCGCGGAGCTTGGCCTCCGCATCGACATCCGCGTCATGCCCGAGACCACGCGCACCGCCGAGCAAGCCGCCAAAGCGGTCGGCTGCGAGGTCGGCCAGATCATCAAGTCACTGATCTTCAAGGGAAAGAAGAGCGGGAAGCCGTATCTGCTGCTGGTCTCGGGCGCCAACCGGGTGAACGAACATGCCGTCGAACACACGATCACCGAAGCGATCGAGCGGCCCGGAGCGGACTTCGTGCGCGAGGCGACCGGCTTCGCCATCGGCGGCATCCCGCCGCTCGGGTTCGCGACCCCGATCCGGACCTATATCGACGTCGACCTGTTGCAATATGAGACGGTGTGGGCGGCAGCCGGCACACCCCACGCGGTATTCTCGGTCGACCCGGAGGCGCTCCGCGCCGCCGTCGGCGCCCATACCCTCGCGGTCAAATAGTCAGTTCACGGTCCTCGTGGCACGCACCACCGACTCGACGCTGCGGTCGATATCGGCCTCGGTCGTCGCCCAGGACGAGACGCTGACGCGCATGGCGGCATGTCCCTGCCAGACCGTGCCGCCGCACCAGCAGACGCCGTCGCGCTGGACGGCGGCGATGACCCGGCCCGTCCGCTCGGCATCGCCGAACGAGACCATCACCTGGTTGAGGACGACATCGTTCAGGACCGGCAGGCCGGCGGCGCGCATCCCCGCGGCGAAACGCCCGGCAAGGCGGCAGCAGCGGTCGACCAGGTCGGCGACGCCGTCACGGCCGAGCGACTTGAGGGCCGCCCAGGTCTCGGCGCCGCGCGCCCGGCGCGACATCTCCGGGACGAGCGCAAGGCCGTCGCGTCGCGAACCCTCGACGAGGTAAGCCGCCGTGGTCGCCATCGCCCGCCGCAGGGCGGCCGGGTCGCGGACGATCGCGAGGCCGCAATCGTAGGGGACGTTCAGCCACTTGTGGACATCGGTTGCCCACGAGTCGGCGAGGTCGATGCCGTCGGCGAGATGGGCATAGCGCGGCGCCGCCCGGGCCCAGAGGCCGAAGGCGGCATCGACGTGCACCCACGCTCCGTTGGCATGGGCCGCCGTGCAAAGCGCGCGCATCGGATCGAACGACCCGGTGTTCACGTTGCCCGCCTGCAGGCAGACGATCGCCGGGCCGGAGAGCGCCGGGAAGGCGTCGGCGCGCATCCGCCCCTGCCCGTCGACCGGAACGCGAACGACGCGGGCGCGGCCAAGGCCGAGCAGCGAAAGCGCCTTGGTCAGGCTGACGTGGACTTCGTCGCTGACGACGACCGTGATCGGCGGCGCGTCGAAAAGCCCCCGCTCCTCGACATCCCAGCCGACGCGCGCGAGCACGCTGCTCCGGGCCGCGGCGAGCGCGGTGAGATTGGCCATGGTCCCGCCGGTGGTGAAGCCGACCGCAGCCGTGGGCGCGAGGCCGAACAGCTCGAGCGCCCAGCGGGCGGCGGTCTGCTCGAGGACCGCCGCGACCGGCGACATCGCCTCGAGGCCGGCGTTCTGGTCCCACGCGGCGGCCAGCATGGTGGCGCCCAGCGCCGCCGGCAGGGTGCCGCCGATGACGAAGCCGAAATAGCGCGGCCCGGCGCTCGCCAACGTGCCCGGCGAGCCGTGCTCGTCGAGGAGGCGAAGAACCTCAAGGGGGTCGGTCGGGCCGCGCTGCAGCGGGCCGGTCAGCGCCGAGAGGCCGTGCAGCGCCCTGGCATCGGGCGCTACCGGTCGCCCGGCGAGGCTGTCGAGATAGGCGACGGCGCGCCGGGCCGCGTCGCCGACGATGGCGCCGCGGACGTCATCGTCGCCCATTGCCGTTCTCCGTTCCGAGCCGGGCAAGCGCCGCCTCGACCGCGGCGCGGCGCGGCATCGGGGCGACCGCGCCATAGCCTTCCGTGGAGAGCGCGGCGGCGACGTTGGCGTAGCGCCCGGCGATGAAGGGATCTCCGGCGCGCAGGTATTCGGCGAGGAACGCGCCGTCGAACATGTCGCCGGCGCCGGTGGCATCGACGACCTTCGCCGGAATGGCGGGCAGGCGGAGGCGCCTCTCCGGCGTGGCGACGATGGCGCCAGCCTCGCCAAGGGTCAGCGCGACGATCTTCGGCCCGAGGCCGAGGTAGTAGTCGACGATCAGGTCGGGGTCGGCGAGACCGGTTAGGTGGATCGCATCGTCGAGCCCGGGGCGGAGAATATCAGCCAGACCCGCAGCGGCGTGGATGACGGCGCGCGCCCGATCGAGCGGCCAGAGCCGCAGGCGGAGATTGGTGTCGTAGGAAATGAGAACGCCGGCGGCGCGGGCCATGCGCATCGCCGAGAAGACCGCATCGGCCGCGCTCGACGAGATCGCCTGGCTGATCCCCGACGCGTGCAGCACGCGCGCGCCCTTGATCATGTCCGCGGGCAGGTCGGCGGCGGTCATCCGGCTCGCCGCCGACCCGGCCCGCATGTACGAGAAGACGTGACCGTCCTTGCCGTGGGTGACGAAGTAGAGGCCGGTATGGGCGGTTTCACTGTGCTTGACCGCGGACGTGTCGACCTGCTCGGCCGCCCACAGGTCCATGAAACTCTCGCCGAAGCGGTCGGCGCCGATGGCGGTGACATAGGCGACGCGCGCGCCCTGCCGGGCGGCGGCAATGGCGCAATTCGACGTATCGCCGCCATGCCCGGGACGAAAGACGCTTTCGCCCTTGGCCTGGTTCAGCTCGAACAGCGGCTCGCCGATCGCGACAATATCGATGCCGGGCACCCTCGCCTCCGTTCCGGGATTGGCTGCAACCCGCCTCGACTAGCAGCCGCGCTTGCCGGTAGCCAGTCCGGGCTGGTTCACACCCGCCGACGCCGCGACTTGGCGAACGTATCGAAGGCAACCGCCAGCACGATGATCACGCCGATGATGATCTGCTGGATGTAGGACGATACGTTGAGGAGAACGAGGCCGTTGAGGAGCACGCCGATAAGAATCGTGCCGATCACGGTTCCGAAGATCGTGCCGACGCCGCCGAAGAGGCTGGTCCCGCCGATGACCACGGAGGCGATCACGGTCAGCTCGTAGCCGGTGCCGGCCACGGCTTCCGCCGAATTGAGCCGGGCGGCAAGCACGAAGGCCCCGAGGCCGACGAAGAAGCCCATGATGACATAGACGCTGGTCACCACCGCGCGCACGTTCAGGCCGGAAAGCCGTGCCGCTTCCGGATTGCCGCCGACGGCATAGACCTGACGGCCGTAGCGCGAATAGCGCAACACGATATGGGCGAGGATGGCAAAGACGAGGAAGATGATCACCGGCACCGGCACTGGGCCGACCTTGCCCTGCCCCCACCAGACCAGCTCCGGCTCGAAACCGCTGATCGGGCCGCCGGCGGCGAAAAGCAGGGCTGCGCCGCGGAACGCGGACATGCCGCCGAGGGTAACCACGAACGGCGGCACTTTCAGCCGGGTGATGGCGAAGCCCTGGATGTACCCGCCGATGAGGCCTACGGCGACCGCGGCGAGCGCTGCCAGATACCAGCCATAGCCGGCGGCGTCCTGGCCCTCCCCGACGGTGAAGCGATTGGACAGGCCGCCCTTCGACACGGCCGCGGCGGCGAGACCGGCAAACGCCAGCAGCGACCCGATCGACAGGTCAATGCCGGCCGTGAGGATAACGAAGGTCATGCCGACCGCGAGCAGGCCATAGATCGAGACCTGGCGGAGCACGTTGAAGAGGTTGAGCGAGGACAGGAAGCGCGGTTCGACGATGGCGAAGACCGCCATCAAAACGATGAGAAAGAGGAGCGGTGCGAAACGGGCGAGCAGCCCGAACAGGTCCACTCCTCCCTGCGCGTTTTCCTCGACGTGCTCGACCTGAGTCATGGTGCCCCGTTCCTTCCCTGCGTCTAGGCCGCGCGCGCGCCGCTCAGCGTCATCATCGACATGAGCTCTTCCTGGGTCGCGTTCTCGCGCATCGTCTCGCCGGTCACCTTGCCCTCGCGCATGGTGACGATGCGGTCGCTGATCGCCAGCACCTCCGGCAGTTCGGACGAGATGGCGATGATCGCGATGCCGCTCCGCGCCATATCGTAGAGGAGGTTATGCACCACGACCTTGGCGCCGACATCGATGCCGCGCGTCGGCTCATCGACGATCAGCACCTTCGGACGGAGCGCCAGCCAGCGCGCCAGCACGACCTTCTGCTGGTTGCCGCCCGACAGGTTGGCGATGAGCTGCTCCGCGCCCGCCATGCGGATGTTCAAAGCCTTGTGGAATTCCTCGACCATCCTGCGCTCGGCCGGCTCGTCGACGAAGACGCCCCAGCGCACGAGAGAACCCAGCGACGCCATGCTGAGATTCATCCGCACGGCCAGCGCCAGAAAGAGCGCCTGCTGCTTGCGGTCTTCCGGAACCAGGCCGATGCCGTGCCGGATCGCGTCCCGCGGCGAGCGGATCGCCACCGGCTGGCCATCGACCAGCACGCGGCCGGAGTCGAACGGATCGGCCCCGAATACCGCCCGCGCCATCTCGGTGCGCCCCGCCCCGACCAGGCCGGCAATGCCGAGGATTTCGCCGCGGCGGACCGACAGCGAGACGTCGTCGAGGACCACCGCGTGCGGGTCCTGGGTGTTGCCGCGACGGGTCAGGTGCTCGACCGAGAGCGCCACGTTGCCCGGCGTCGCCGCCTCGCGCTGCGCGAAGAACTTGCTCACTTCGCGTCCGACCATCATGCGGATGATGCTCTCGACGTTGGTTTCGGCGACGGCGCCGCTACCGACGTAGTGACCGTCGCGGAGCACCGTGTAGCGGTCGCAAATCTCGAAGACTTCCTCGAGCCGGTGGGTGACGAAAATGATGCTGAGGCCCTGGTTCTTGAGGTCGCGGGCGATGCGATAGAGCTTGTCGACCTCGCTGGAGCTGAGCGCGGAGGTCGGCTCATCCATGACAATCAGGCGCGACTGCATGGAAAGGGCGCGGGCGATCTCGACCATCTGTTGCTCGGCGACCGAGAGATCGCGCACCAGGGCCATCGGGTTCATATCGAGGCCGATGCGCTCGGTGATCGCCTTGGTCTCCGCCGCCATCTTCCGCCAGTTGACGAACCAGCCCGAGCCCGGCTCGCGGCCGATGAACACGTTCTCCGCGATGGTCATGTTCGGGGCGAGCGTGAATTCCTGGTAGATCGTCACGATGCCGAGACGCTGGGCATCGTGCGGCGTCGCGAACGCAACCGGAGCGCCGCCGAAGGCGATCTCGCCCGAGTCCGGCTGCTGCGCGCCGGCCAGGATCTTGAGGAGCGTCGACTTGCCGGCGCCGTTCTCACCGAGGAGGGCGTGGATTTCGCCCGGGCCGACCTCAAGCCGGACGTCCTCGAGCGCGCGCACGCCCGGAAAGCGCTTGTTGATCCCCGTCATGCGGAGAAGCGGCTCGGTCATGGCTCCGATCCGGCGAGACGCCCTATCCGGTCCGGGACAGGCCCGACCGCGGCGGCTGCTTCAATGAGGTGCGGAGCGCCGCCCCTTTGGGACGGCGCTCCACGTCCGGACGATTGACTTACTTGACCTCGCTCAGACGCTCGGCCTGGTTGAGGTTGTCCTTGGTGATCGCGATCGGGGTGAGC
>JBBQGL010000161.1:0-8012 GCA_038323025.1 Hyphomicrobiales bacterium | reverse complement strand
TGCCGCCGAGCCAGCGCGCCAGGCGATAGGCGTCCGCGAGGTGCGGCAGGAACACCTCGGCAAACCGCGCCTGCGGCGCTGTCCCTACCACGCGAGGTCCACTCCGAGCCCCTGCCCGCGCCGTCACCGGCTGAATAGCGGCCTCGACCGGCCGCCATGCCGATGCCGCGCCTCCGCCCGCCGCACCCCGGGGAAAGGCCATCCGCGACGCCAGTTTCAGGGCGTCACGACGATCTTGCCCGTCATGTGCGGGTGGATGGCGCAATAATACTCCACGGTGCCGGCAACCGTGAACTGCCGGCTGAAGGTGTCACCGGTATCGAGCGCCTTGGAACGGAACTTGCCGTCCTTCTCGGCGACGACGTGCGGAATGTCGTCGTCGTTGGTCCAGATCACGGTGATTCCCGCCGGCACGGTCAGCGTCGGCGGATCGAAGGTGAAGTTCGCGATCTTCACGCTCATGTCGGCGGCAGCGGCGGCGCCGGTGGCCATGAACCCCGCCACGACCGCCGCCAGGGCGACGCCGGCCGGCCGGCGCACTCGCGACGGGCTACGGCCAGAAATCCCGATCATCATCTCGCCTCCCACCGGTTACGCCGACGCCAGCGCGGTGTCGGTAATCGCGAGAGCACGCTCGCCGACCTTCACCGCGACGCCGGTGATGCCGAGAAGCGTGCGCAGTTTCTCCGCCGGCACCGTCATCGGGCCGGGCGCCGGCGCGGTACCCGGCGCCGGTTGCGGGAACGCGGTCGAGCGCGCCGTGTGGAAGGTCATGTTGCCCTCGACCTTCTGCACGATCTGGTGGATGTGCCCGTTGAGCACGGTCACCGAGCCGAAGCGCTTGAGCAGCTTCAGTGCCTCTGTGCCGTCGTCGGTGCCCCATCCCCAGTCGGCATAAATCGTCCACAGCGGGATGTGCGCAAAGACGACCACGGGCGTGCTGTCCGATTTTCCGCCGAGGTCGTCGGCGAGCCACGCGAGCTGGTCCGCGCCGAGGCGACCGAGGCCTCCGGCCTTGAGGTCGACGACGTTGACCAGCCCGACGAAGTGCACGCCGTGATCGTCGAACGAGTACCATCCGGCACCCTTCGTCCCCTTGCCGTAGCGTGCGAGATATTGCTGACCGGGAACCTCATCGACGAAATCGTGCTCGCCGGGCACGGTGTGGAGAGCGAGCTTCACGCCGCCGATCACGCCGGCGGCGTTGTCGAACTCATCCGGCTTCGAGAGGTGCGTGATGTCTCCGGTGTGGATCATGAAGGCAGGTGGCGACGAAAGCGCGCCGACTTTTCCGATCGCCTCCTGCAGCGTCGCGAGCGCGTTCGGGTTGGCCGGCTTGTTGAAGCCGATGTGACTGTCGCTGATCTGCAGGAAGGAAAAACCCGTCGCCTCGGCGGCCTCGGCGTCGCCGAGGAGACCGAGCGATTTCGGTATCCCTCCCGACAGGGTCCACAGCACACCGGTGCCCGCCCAGACCATGCACTCGAGTGCGCCACGGCGGCTGACGCCGCGCTCGTCGTCTTCGCGTTTGCTCACGGGATTCCTCCATCGATGCCGAGCCAACCGGCACCCGTGAATGGAGACTCGCGCCGGCCGGGTTTTATCCCCCGGCGGGCGATGAAAGCCCTCGCCCGATTGAGCGACAAGCCTATATCTCCAGTTAAATCAAATGGATATAGGGGAACGTCTTTTCGCCGATATACGGGATCTGGTGCGGCCGACCGCTGGTAAAGCAGCCTGCGTTCGTCGCGATGGAGTGTGGTGTGGTGGCAGCTTCGCGGACCGCGATGGTCGGTCGTGTCGTTGTCGCGCGAGGCGCGTCACAAAAACAAAACGCGCCCTGTGGGCGCGCTGTGTTCGTCTTCGTCTTTCGGAGAAGTGGGGCATCGGTGGATGCCCCTCTAAGCTCTCCTCCGTCCGCCGCGCGACCCTAAAACCGGGCCGCGACGGCGAGGCGGATGTGCGAGCGAGAAACCCGCTCGCTCTACTTCCTCTTCGCGGCAGTCTTCTTTTTCGCCGCGGCCGGCTTCTTGGCGGGGGCGGCCTTCTTCGCCGGAGCCTTCTTGGCAGCGGGCTTGCGTGTGGCGGTCTTAGCCAATGTCGTTCTCCTTGATGAAACCGAATCGGAATCGACTCGGCGCCTTGTATTCTAAACGGGATTGCCGGTTAAGATCGCGCTAATTCGTTGAAGCCGTCGTAGCAACCGTGTCGATCGACTCGCGAGTCGTCACGACGATCGGTGTCGCTCGACGTAGTCCGACGACGATCTTTCCGGTTCATCTTCGTCGACAACTTGCCGAGCGGCGCGCACGCGAAAAACTCGTTCGCACTTTGTCGGTCCACGTCACCGCGACGACGTCCGCACCGCATTGGATCGACGCGCGGTCGCGCTCCGACAAATGCAAAGGCCGCCACGCGAACGCGGCGGCCATGCCACTCCGTCAAGCCGGCGCGATGCGCTACCAGCGATGATGGTGACGATACGGATTGCCGTTGCCGATGGAGAAGCTGAACGACGGCCCGTAATCATAACTGCGGTAACGCGGGTAGAAGACCGGCGGCCCGTTGTCGTAGATGGTGGGTGCGCGCTCGACATAGCGCGGCCCGTTGCCGGCGATGTACAGCGACGACATCCATCCCTGGACGCCGCCGTAGTTCACGCGGCACCAGCTGCCGACGCAGTTGCCGAGGCTGACATGGGCGCCTGCAGCGGCGGCGGTGATCACGGGGTAGTTGGTCCCCGGTCCGGTGCGGATGTTGACGATGCCGGTGGTGTAGGCCGCATAGGCGGGCACCGCGGCGACGATGGCTGCGCCAGCAAGCGCGAGCGTGCGAAGGAACATGCTCTTCTTCCTCGTTGTGGCGGACAGTCGGGATGACCCCGGACTGTCCAAGCCCTCGCCCGGCGTTGGCCGGACGAACCGACGCCCCTTGGACGAACAATGCGCCGCAGCGCTTCCGGTTCCACGACGTGGATCGTTGCCGCCTGTCCCGGCGGCCCGGTCGCGGGCTTTGCGACCGGCCTGTCGGGTCAGCCGAGGGCGTCCCGGAGGAAGCCGACCGTGCGCGACCAGGCGAGGTCGGCGGCCGCCTTGTTGTAACGCGCGTCGGAGGTGTCGTTGTTGAAGGCGTGGTTGACGCCCTCGTACATGTAGATCTGGTACTGGACTCCGGCTGCCTTCAGCGCCTTCTCGTAGGCGGGGATGCCGGCATCGATGCGGTCGTCCAGCCCGGCATAGTGCAGCATGAGCTTCGCCTTGATCTTCGGCACGTCCGCCGCCGCCGGCTGCTGGCCGTAATAGGCGACCACCGCGCCCAGCGCCGGATCGGCGACGGCGAACTGGTTGACCACGCCGCCGCCCCAGCAGAAGCCGATCGTCCCGACCTTGCCGTTGCTGCGCGGCTCGCGCCGCAGAAAATTCGCCGCCGCGACCGCGTTGGCGGTGACCTGCGCCATGTCGATCTTCTGGAAGAGGTCGCGCACCTTGTTGTCGTCGGCGGGAGTGCCGCCGTAGGGAGAAAGAAAGTCCGGCGCGAGGGCGATGAAGCCCTCGAGCGCCAGCCGGCGGGTGACGTCCTCGATATGCGGATTGAGGCCGCGATTCTCGTGGATAACGACAACGCCGGGCAGCCGGCCCGCCGGCTTCGCCGGCAGCGCCAGGTAGCCCGACACCTTACCGCCGCTGCCAGGGAATACCGGCTCCTCGGTCGTCAGCCGCGGATCGTCGGTGGCGACCAGCGCCGCCTTCGCCGGATTTGCCGCGATCATCGGCGCGATGGCCGCTGCCGCCGCGGCGCTGCCGGCGAGACGCGTCAGCTTCTCCATGAAGCTGCGGCGGTCGAGGGTGACGTGGGTGTACTCGTCGTAGAGCGCGATCATCTCCTGCGAGATGATCGGCGTGGCCGTCGGCTTCCGCTCCATGTCCTCCTCCGTCAGGCAGGCATGTTTCCCGCCCTATCAGTTAGCGTCGGAGGGAGCGTTTGTCTCGCCGCTCACGCAAGCGTGTGCGAAGGAGAAACGCGGCCGGCAGGGCCGGTCGCGTTCGGCGCGCCGGCCTAGCCGGCGGCGGCCAGCGCCGGCTGCTTCGGCAGCACCGCGGCGCTGTAGTCTTCCATCAGGTTGCGCGCGATGGCGCCGACGCTGAACCGGTACGGACCGATCTCCGAGACAGGCGTCACTTCCGCGGCCGTGCCGGTAAGGAAGCACTGCTCGAAGCCGCTCATCTCCTCCGGCATGATGGCGCGCTCGATCACCTGGTAGCCGCGCTTCTTCGCCAGATCGATGACCGTGCGGCGGGTAATCCCGTCGAGGAAGCAATCCGGCGTCGGCGTGTGAATGACGCCGTCCTTGACGAAGAATATGTTGGCGCCGGTCGCTTCGGCGATGCGCCCGCGCCAGTCGAGCATCATCGCGTCGGCGTAGCCCTTGTTCTCGGCCTCGTGCTTCGAGATCGTGCAGATCATGTAAAGCCCGCTCGCCTTCGACTTGGACGGCTCGGTTATCGGATCCGGCCGGCGATAGCGCGCGATATCGAGGCGCAGGCCCTTCAGCCGCTCTTCCGGCTTGAAGTAGGACGGCCACTCCCAGACCGCGATGGCGAGGTTGACGCGCGTGCTCTGCGCCGCGACGCCCATCATCTCGCTGCCGCGCCACGCGATCGGGCGGACATAGGCATCGGGATGGCCCTGGCGGCGGACGAGTTCCTGGCAAGCCTTGTTGATGGCTTCGACCGAATAGGGAATCTCGAAGCCGAGGAGCCTCGCCGACTCGTGCAGACGGCGGGTGTGCTCGTCGAGCTTGAAGATGATGCCGCCGTAGGCGCGCTCGCCCTCGAAGACCGTGCTGGCATAGTGCAGCCCGTGCGACAGCACGTGCAGCTTGGCATCTTCCCACGGGACGAACTCGCCGTTGTACCAGATGACGCCGGGGCGTTTGTCGAAGGGCTGCGTGGCCATCTTCCGATCCTCCCACCGATCGGCGGCCTCGCGGCGCGCCGTTCCTTTGAAACCCTAGCCCCCTCGCGACCGGCGCGGAAGCGGCGTCCGTTTTGCGTTGCAGCGCAATCGCCGATATGGTGCGCGGGTCGGTTCGCACGACGGAAGGCCATCAGCTTTGGCCCGCTCCGGTCCCTGCAACCCTTATTTTCGTAATGGTTGACCGAAAATATGTCAATATGGCTGACGTAATTTTGAAGGCGACGGAAGACCGCACCGGCGAGGCACGCGAGCAAGGCCCCTCCACCCAGTCTTCCCATGCCGAGCGGCCGGAAATCCGCCTGATCGAGCTGCTCTTCTTCGCCTATCGCGATTTCGTTTCCGATCCGGACGCGGTCCTCGTCAACTATGGTTTCGGCCGGGCGCACCACCGCATCGTGCATTTCGTCAATCGCCACCCCGGCATGCGCGTGGCCGATCTGCTCGACATCCTGAAGATCACCAAGCAGAGCCTCGGCCGCGTGCTGAAGCAGCTCATCGACAACGGCTTCGTCGAGCAATTGCCCGGTCCGCAGGACCGCCGGCAGCGCCTGCTCTACCTGACGGCGTCCGGTCGCAGCCTCGCCGGGCGCCTGCTCAGCCCCCAGGAGAAGAGAATTGGCGCGGCGCTCGATGCGCTCACGCCGGCGGAACGCATCGGCGCCGAGCGGTTTCTGCGCGCCATCATCGACTCCGGCGAGCGCGGCAAGGTCGCCCGCCTGATCGAGGATTGACGCCGTGAACACCCTTGCTCCCCCCGCCCCCGCCGGGCAGGCAATCGCCGACAACGCCCCGCACCTCCTCGTCATCGACGACGACAATCGTATCCGCACCCTGCTTTCGCGCTATCTCGGCGGCCACGGGTTCCGCGTCTCCAGCGCCGCCCACGCAGAGGAAGCGCGCCGGCGTCTCGCCGGGCTGACGTTCGATCTTCTCATCGTCGACGTGATGATGCCGGGCGAAAGCGGTGTGGAACTGACGCGCAGCCTGCGCACGACCATGAACGTGCCGATCCTCATGCTGACCGCGCGCGGCGAGGCCGGGGACCGCATCTCGGGGCTGGAGAGCGGCGCCGACGACTACCTCGGCAAGCCCTTCGAGCCGCGCGAACTGCTGCTCCGCATCAACAATATCCTGAAGCGCGGCGCGCCCCCGGCGACGCCGCTGATCGAGCAGGTGCGCTTTGGGCCCTACATCTTCAATCGCGAACGCCGCGAGCTGAAGCGCGGCGCCGACCCGATCCACCTGACCGACCGCGAGCGCCAGATCATGGCGATCTTCGCCGCCGCGCCGGGCGAGACGGTCGGACGAAGCGCGCTGGTCGCCGGCGACGGACCGGCGGGCGAACGGACGGTCGACGTGCAGATAAACCGGCTCCGCCGCAAGATCGAGGCCGATCCCGCCAACCCGGTTTACCTGCAGACCGTGCGCGGCATCGGCTATCGTCTGGCGACCTGACCGGCAAGCGCCGCTTGCTCGACGTGCCGGAGGCTGAAGACAGGAACGTGGTAGCCACGGCCGACTCCGAAGCACCGCCCGTGCAGCGCGCCCGCGCCGCCTACGGCCGCTTCGCGCGCCGTCTCGGCGACCTCATGCCGAAGGGTCTGTTCGCCCGCTCGCTGATCATCATCATCGCGCCGGTCGTCCTGCTGCAGGCCATCGTCGCCTTCGTATTCATGGAAGCGCACTTCCGTACCGTCACCGCCCGCCTCGCCGCGGCCGTGGTCAGCGACGTGGCGGCGATCGTCGACATCGTCCACGAATATCCGCAAGACCAGGACAGCGCCAAAATAGTGCGCATCGCGCGCGAGCGCCTCGGCCTCAACATCGCGCTGATCGACCCGCCCTTGCCGGCGCCCGGACCGAAGCCGTTCTTCGCCCAGCTCGACCGCACGCTCAGCCTGGCGATCACCGCGCGCATCGGCAAACCGTTCTGGATCGACACCCTCGGCCGCTCCAACCTCGTCGAGATCCGCATCCTGCTCGACGACAACCGCGTCCTCCGCGTGTTCGCGCCGAGGAGCCAGACCTACGCGTCAAACTCACTGATCTTCATTTCCTGGATGATCGGCACCAGCCTCGTGCTGCTCGCCATCGCCATCGTCTTCCTGCGCAACCAGATCCGCCCGATCCTTCGCCTTGCCTCCGCCGTCGACGATTTCGGCAAGGGACGCGCCGTGCCTGACTTCACTCCGCGCGGAGCGCGCGAGGTGCGCCAGGCCACCCTCGCCTTCCACGACATGAAGGGCCGCGTCGAGCGCCAGATCGGCGAGCGCACCGCCATGCTCGCCGGGGTCAGCCATGACCTGCGCACGGTGCTGACGCGCTTCCAGCTGCAGCTCGCCCTGATCGACGACTCGACCGACGTGCAGGCGCTGCAGCGCGACGTCGGCGACATGAACCGGATGCTGGAGGGCTACCTCGCCTTTGCCCGCGGCGACAGCGGCGAGGTTGCGGTGGCGACGCCGATCGACAATCTCCTCGCCGAAATCGGCAACGAGATGCGCATTTCCGGTCACCGCCCCGCCATCAGCTTCACCGGCGACCCAATGGTCACCGTGCGGCCGCAAGCCTTCAAGCGCTGCCTCGGCAACCTCATCATCAACGCCTGCCGCCATGGCGACAGGGTCGCGGTGGCCGGCGCGCACGCCGACGGCGTGCTGACGATCGTCGTCGACGATGACGGACCGGGTGTTCCGGCGGAGGAATACGAGGCGGTGTTCAAGCCGTTCTACCGCCTCGACGCCGCCCGCAATCTCGACGAAAGCGGAACCGGGCTTGGCCTCTCCATCGCCCGCGATATCGCGCGCAGCCACGGCGGCGACATCGTTCTGGGCAAGAGCCCGCTCGGCGGTCTGCGCGCGACCGTCACCGTGCCGGCGTGACGTCTGTTGCCTTCTAGTGGATCGAATCTAACACTTGGCGCCCGCGGTTGACGGCGGCGATGATTTTGTCCGGGTCGGCGGTCCAGATGAAGGGCTTTGGGTCATGGTTCGCCTCGTCGAGATAGCGGTTGATGGCGGCCTGGAGGTCGACGA
>JBBQGL010000160.1:0-8194 GCA_038323025.1 Hyphomicrobiales bacterium | reverse complement strand
GACGAAGGCAAGCGTGGTCGGCCGGTCGCTGACATTGGCGAGCGAGACGTCGACCTTGCTCCTGTCCAGCGCCGCGCGCAGCATCGTGCCGAAGAAGTCGGTGGACAGGCCGCCGAAGAAGCCGGCGGGAACCCCAAGCCGCCCAAGGGCCACCGCGACGTTGAAGATCGAGCCACCGGCGAAAGGCTGGAAAACCTGCGCGCCGTCCGCGCCTTTGCGCGGCAGCATGTCGATCAGCGCCTCGCCGCAGGTGACGAACATCCGCTTCTTCCCCTTTTGCCCGGCGCATTCTTGGCGGGAGGATGCGGGGTTGGCAATGCTGGATGCCGGGGATAGCGCACAGCCCTCGGACCACCCGGCAGTCGTGGTAGAATGACCTTTCGAAGGGGTCAGGGCTGTTGGGATGCCTACCAGAGTCCGCGAAGCGATTCGGGAGCTGGAGCGGGACGGATGGATTCTTGTTGCAACGCGCGGCAGTCATCGCCAGTACAAACACCCGATCAAGCTCGGGCGGGTTACCATCGCCGGCAAGCTGTCAGATGAGATCGCGTCGGGGACGTTGAACAGCATCCTGAAGCAGGCCGGACTGAAGGAGCAGCGCTGATGCGCTATGCAGTTGTGATAGAGAAGGCCAACGGGAATTTTTCCGCCTATGTGCCGGATTTGCCGGGTTGCGTGGCGACGGGAGAAACGGTGGCAGCCGTGGAGAAAAGCCTTGGCGAGGCTATCCGTTTTCACCTCGATGGCCTGAGAGCCGACCGTCTTCCCATCCCGGAACCGAGCGCTTTGGCGGAATACGTCGACGCCTCACTGCCGCCGCGCTAAAAGACCCTTCCGCAGACCGCGATGCAACGCGGCCTGCGCTGCGCACGTCTACTTCCCTTCACAAGAACGAACTTCCGATGGTCCCTTCCTGGCTGTGGGTGTTTTTCACCCTCGTCGGCGCGACCGGGCAGTCGCTCCGCAACGCTGCGCAGCAGAGCCTCAGCGGCCGGCTCGGCACGGTGGGCGCGACCCACGTCCGCTTCCTGTTCGGGCTCCCCTTCGGGCTGCTGGCGCTCGCTGCCGTCGGGCTGGTTTATGGGGGGTTGCCAACCCCCACCTTTGCAAACCTCGCCTGGACAGTCTTCGGCGGGCTGACCCAGATCGCCGCCACGGCGCTGATGCTCGCGACCATGCGCGAGCGCTCGTTCGTGGTGACTACCGCCTACACCAAGACCGAGCCGGTGCAGGTGGCGCTGTTCTCGATCGTCTTCCTCGGCGAGCACGTCGGCATCGGCCTCGGCATCGCGGTGGTGGTGGCGACCGCCGGCGTGATCGTGCTCTCGTGGCCGTCGCGCGCCGGCCGCGTCGCGTGGACGTGGCGCCCAGCCCTCCTCGGCATCCTGTCCGGCGGTTTGTTCGCGCTCTCCGCGATCGGCTTCCGCGGCGGCATCCTCGCCCTCGGCGCGGTCGACTTCGTCCCGGCGGCAACGCTCACCCTGGCGCTGTCGCTGACCTTTCAGACGATCCTGCTCTCGTCCTGGCTGGCGCTCCGCTCGCCGGACGTGCTCCGCGCCATCGGCCGGGCCTGGCGCCAGTCGCTCGCCGCCGGCTTCCTCGGCTCGTTCGCCTCGGAAATGTGGTTTCTCGCCTTCGCGCTGGAGACGCCGGCGAAGGTGCGCACGCTCGGGCTGGTCGAAATCATCGTCGCCGGCATGATTTCGCGGCGCCTGTTCGCACAGACCACTGGTTTCCGCGAACTCGCCGGGATGGCGCTGATCGTCGGCGGCATTCTCCTGCTCTTCAACGTCTGAAGCTGGCGGACGGCCCTGCGGACGGGCCGCTAGCGCGCCAGGACATTGACGCCGGAGCGGCCGTCGAAGCAGTGGACCTTGTCGAGGTTGAGGCCGAAGGCGACGCTGTCCTCGATGGCGACGGAAAGCGCCGCCGGCACGGTCGCCTTGATCAGGTACTCGTCGACGCGGAGCGTGACGATCTTCTCGACGCCGTGGTTCTCGACATGGTGGATGCGCGCCGCCACCGGCTCACCCGGCCCGACGCGGATATCCTCCGAACGCACCCCAAGGGTGATCGCGCCGTTGCCGGCCGCCGCGAGGTCGTTCCGCGCCACGGTCAGCTTGCCGCCAAGCGCGGCGAGGCCGCCGTTCTTCACCTCGCCGGCGACGAGGTTCATCGCCGGCGAGCCGACGAAGCCGGCCACGAACGTGTCGCGCGGGCTGTTGTAGATTTCCTGCGGCGTACCGATCTGGGCGATCTTGCCGTTGTTGAGCACGCCGATCTTGTCGCCCATCGACATGGCTTCGATCTGGTCGTGGGTAACGAAGACGAAGGTCGCCGCCAGCTCGCGCTGCAGATCCTTCAGCTCGGCGCGGAGCGCCTCGCGCAGTTTCGCGTCGAGGTTGGAGAGCGGCTCGTCCATCAGGAAGGCGCGCGGCTCGCGCACGATCGCCCGCCCGATGGCGACGCGCTGCATCTCGCCGCCGGAAAGCTTGTCGGTCTTGCGGTCGAGGAGATGCTCGATGCGCAGCGTCTTCGCGGCGCGGGCGATGCGCGCGTCGATATCGGCGGCAGAATAGCGCCGCACCCGCGACTTCAGCGGGAAGGCGAGGTTCTGGCGGACGGTGTAGCGCGGATAGAGCGAGTAGTACTGGAACACCAGGGCGACATCGCGCTCGGCGGCGCTCCACGAGCTCACGTCCTCGCCGCCGATGGAGACATGGCCTTCGCTCGGCTTCTCGAGGCCGGCGATCAGGCGGAGCGTCGTGGTCTTGCCCGCGCCGGTCGGCCCGAGCAGCACGAAGAACTCGCCGTTGGCGACCTCGAGCGTGAGATCGTCGACGGCGATGTGGCTGCCGAATTTCTTGGTGACCTGGTTGAGCCGGATATCCGCCATCGTGTCAGCCGAGCCTGATCTGGAGCGCGTCGCCGGTGCGCGTGCTGAAGAAATGGGTCTGCGTCTCGTCGAGCCTCGCCCACACGGTCGAGCCCACCTTGCCGACAAAGCCGCTGGTCGTCCGCGCCCGTATCACCTGCCCGCCGATACGCATGTCGACGATGTCGTAGGCGCCGAGCGGCTCGATGAAATGCGCCTCGACGGGCACGTAGCCGGGCTTCGCCTGGCGCTCGATCAGCACGCCTTCCGGCCGCACGCCGACGGTCAGCCCGTCGCCGCTCCCGCCGATGCTCTTGTCGGCGGCGGTGATCTTCGCCGGGAAATCGGCCGGCAGGTCGAAGCCGTCATTGGCGTCGCCGACGATCAGCCGCGACTTGCCGCTGTCGACGGCGATGCGCGCCTTGCTGATGTTCATGACCGGGCTACCGACGAACTGGGCGACGAACAGGTTCGCCGGGTTGCCGTAGACGTCGCTCGGCGTGCCGACCTGCTGCAACACGCCCTCGTTCATGATGGCGATGCGGTCGGCGAGCGACATCGCCTCCACCTGGTCATGGGTGACGTAGACCGTGGTGGCGTCGTTCTCGATGTGCAGGCGCTTCAGCTCCGAGCGCATCTCCTCGCGCAGCTTGGCATCGAGCGCGCCGATCGGCTCGTCCATGAGCAGCGCCTTCGGGCGCCGCACCAGGGCGCGCCCGATGGCGACGCGCTGCATGTCGCCGCCGGCGAGCTGCGACGGCCGCCGGGTCAGCAGATGCTCGATCTTCAGGGCGTGGGCGACGGCGCGCACCTTGCGGTCGATCTCGGCCTTGCTCTCGCGCGTGGCGCGGAGCGGGAAGGCGATGTTCTCGTAGGCGGTCAGGTGCGGATAGAGGGCGAAGAGCTGGAAGACGAAGGCGATGTCGCGGTCGCCGGCCTCCAGCTTCTGCACCGGCTTGCCGTCGATGAGGATGTCGCCGGTGTCGATCTCCTCGAGGCCGGCGATGGCGCGCAGCGTCGTCGTCTTGCCGCAGCCGGACGGCCCGAGCAGGACGACGAATTCCTTGTGCTTGATGGTGAGATTGAGCTTCCGGATGACGTAGTTGTCGCCGAAGAACTTCTCGATATCGCGGAGGACAATGTCGGCCATGGGCTATCCGTTCTCGGCGTCGGGGCCGATCTTGGAGAAGACCGAGAAGCCGACGAGGCCGATGAGGATCACGGTCACGCCGTAACTATGAATGTCCATGTCCCACGGCTGGCAGAGCATGACGATGCCGAGCACCATCACCCACTGCGAGATGGGCTCGAGATAACGCTGGCTGATCTGTTTGAAGCCCATGGCGGTTCAGGCACTCACTTGCGGATGGCGCCGAAGGTGACGCCGCGGAGAAGATGCTTGCGCAGCAGGAAGGTGAAGATCGCCACCGGCAGCAGGAACAGGAACGTGCCTGCCGCGATCGTGGTCCAGTCCGGCAGGCCGGAGCCGAGCTGCGACGGGATGAACGGCGGCGCCGTCTGCGCCCGGCGGTTGGTCATGATCAGCGCGAAGGCATATTCGTTCCACGCGGTGATGAAGCAGAACACCGCCGTCGCCGCGATGCCGGTCGCCGCCTCGGGCAGGACGATCTTGAAGAACGCCTGCATGCGTGTGTAGCCGTCGATCAGCGCCGCTTCCTCGTATTCCTTCGGTATCTCGTCCATGAAGCCCTTCATCAGCCAGACCGAGAAGGACAGGTTGAAGGCGACATAGAGGATGATCAGGCCGAGATGGGAGTCGCCCAGTCCGACCAGCCGGTACATCAGGAACATCGGGATGGCGACGACCACCGGCGGCAGCATGCGCGTCGACAGGATGAAGAAGAGCAGGTCCTTCTCCCCGGCTATTCGGAAGCGCGAGAAGCCGTAGGCGGTGATGGTGCCGAGCGAGACGGCGATGAACGTGCTGAGGATGGCGACGATAAGGCTGTTCTCGAAGCGGTCGGGATATTGCGACAGCTGCACTTCCTTGCCGACCTTGAGCACGCGCTCGCCGCCGTCGTAGACCGCCTTCTCCCACCACGGCGCCGCCGCATAGACCGCCGGATCGACCGGCTTCTGCATCTGCACCCGCTTGGTGAAGAGGCGAACGAACGGCGTGATCTCGGGCGTGAAGATCACCGTCGGCGGCACGCTGGTCGACAGCGCCTTCGGCTTGAACGCCGTCGACGCGATCCAGTAGATCGGCGACAGGAAGATGATCGTCGCGATCACCACCGTGACGATGGCAAGCCGGTTGAAGACGGCCTTCCGCCCTGCCTGGACGATGGCCATCTCAGCGCTCCTTCACGCGGTTCAGGTATTTGACGTAGATGTTGGTGATCGCCAGCACCATGATCAAAACGATGTAGGCGAGCGCGCACGACTTGCCGGTATCCCACTGCTGGAACGCCATCTTGTAGAGCCGGATGGAGACCAGTTCGGTAGTCGGCTGCGTGCTCATGGTGTAGGCGATGTCGAAGGTCTTGAACGCCTCCATCGTCCGGAAGATCAGCGCGATCAGGAGGAGCGGCGAGACCAGCGGCAGCGTGATCCGGGTGAAGGTATACCAGGTGCCGGCGCGGTCGATCGCGGCGGCCTCGTAGAGGTGCTTCGGCACCGCCGACAGGCCGGCGAGCGAGAGCAGCATGACGAAGGGCGACCACATCCAGATGTCGGTGATGGCGACGGCGTAGAGCGCCGAGTCGGGATTGGACAGCCAGGCGAAATCGCCAAGGCCGAGGACGTAATTGATCGGCCCCCAGTTGGGGCTGTAGAGGAGCTGCCAGAACAGCCCGACCACCGCCGCCGACATCATCATCGGCAGGAGGAGGAGCGTCGTCAGGAAGCCCTTGAAGGCGAACGTGCGGTTGAGCAGGAGGGCAAGGCCGAAGCCGATGATCATCTGCCCCGCCACCGAGACGATGACGTATTTCGCTGTGATGATGAAGTTCGACCAGATGTTCGGGTCCGACAAGAGGTCCTGGTAGTTCTGCAGGCCGACGAAGCTCCATTCGCGGGTCTGGTCGTTGGCGGCGTAGTCGGTGAACGAATAGCCGAGCGAATAGATCAGCGGGAAGATGTTGAAGACGATCAGGAAGACGATCGTCGGGATGATGAAGAGATTACGGATGGAGAGGTCCGACCAGCCGCGCGCCGCGGCGCGCGAATTCCCGTCCAGCCGTGTCACTGCGGCGCTCGTCAAGGCATCCTCCCCGTCCGTCGAAGGGCTATCGGAGGGGGCGCCGCCCCCTCCGATCCCCGGTCTTTTCTTACTTGTAGCGCTTGTACTTCTTGAAGGTCGCGGTCCAGTCCTTCTCGGTGGCGTTGAGGGCTTCCTGCGCGGTGCCCTTGCCGCCGACGACGAACGGATAGACATGCTGGTTCAGCTGATCCAGCACTTCCGCGTATTCCGGCGTTGCCCAGAAGTCCTTCACCATGAACATGGTGTCGAAGAACGCCTTGTTGTACGGCGTCGCATTCTGGAACGCTTCCGACTTCAGCACGGCCTGGCTGCAGGTGTAGCCGCCGAGATCGGCCCACTTCTTCTGGACGTCGTCGCGGATGAACCACGCCAGGAACTTCATCGCCTCGTCCTTCTTCTTCGAATACGAGACGACCGAGATGCCCTGGCCGCCAAGCGCGGCGAAGCGCTTGCCGGTCGGTCCGGCCGGGTTGGCGAAGAAGCCGGTGACGTCGGCGTTCGGGTTGGTCGCCTTGTTCACCAGCGGCGGGAAGAAGGCAAAGAAGTTCATGCTCATCGCGGCCAGGTTCTCGGTGATCGCCTGGTTGTCCTCGACGAAGAACGTCTTGCCCCAGCCCGGAGGCGTGAACTTGTAGAGCTGCTTGTACATGTCGAGGCCGGCGGCGGCTTCCTTCGAGTTGGTGATGCCGTCGACCTTGTAGGTGGCGTAATCGCCGAGCTCGCCGCCGTAGCTGAAGATGGCGCTTTCAACGCCCATCGCCATCGCGTCATACGAGTTGTCGGTGTAGATCGCGATGCCGTACTTCTTCTGGTCCGGACGGTAGAAGAACTCGGCGATGTCGCGGAGCTGCGCGTAGGTGGTCGGAACCGCGAGATCGTAGCCGTACTTCTTCTTGAAGTTGGCCATCTCGGTCGGGTCGGTGAACCAGTCCTTGCGATAGGCCCAGCCGATGGCGTCGCCTTCGAGCGGGATCGCCCAGTACTTGCCGCTGCCGCCGGGATATTCGGCGTAGTACTTGATGGTCGCCGGGGCCATCACGTCATTCAGCTTGTTCTTGTTGAAGAAGTCGGTGAGGTCGACGTAGTGACCCTGGGTCGAGCCGGCGCCGAGCCACTGCGAGTCACCGACGACCAGGTCGAAAGCGTCGCCGTGCGCGTTGAACTCGGTGAACGCCTTGGTCTGGAAATCGGGCCACGGAGTCGTCTGCACGGTGACCTTGACGCCGGTCTCCGCGGTGTAGTCGTTGACCAGTTCCTGCAGGTAGTTGGCCGGATCCCACTCCGCCCAGAGGATGGTCAGTTCCTTGTCGTCGGCGCGGGCTGAATGCGCCCAGCCGGTCAGGGCCAGCGACGCGCCGGCCAGCAAGCCCAATAGCATCCTTCTTTGCATTTCTCTCTCCCTCTGCACCTCACCGTACCGCCCGGGCGGAATCCGCCGGGCCGTATGTGATTCCTGAAGCTATTTCCTCCGCCGCACCGGCTTGGTTGCCGCGCGCTTTTTTGTTGATGTGGCCGATCTGGCGAGTCCGACGGCATCTGCCTCGGTGCCCGCCGCGCGGACCAGCGCGAGCGCCGCCCAGATGGCCACGCGACGCGCTTCATTGCCATCGAGACCCCAGATGTCCTTGAGGACAATCAGCGCCTCGGTACCGAATATCAGTGACAGCGATTGGACGAGCCTGTCAAATGTTTGACGGCGAACCTTTCCGCGGAGTGGCGCCACCGCCTCGCCGAGCAGCCGCCGGCGATTGCCGCGCACGAAACGCTCCTCGCCGCCGAGCGTCCCGGCCTGACGGCGCGTCCACTGGTCGAGCGACATCAGCAACGCCGCGCGATGGGTCGCCTCGTATTCCTCGATGCGCGGAAAGGCGAAGGCAAAGAGGTCCCCCACCCGTTCCTCGGCGTCGGCGGAGTCGGATTCCCAGGCCAGCACCGGACCGAGCGCCTCCCCGACGGTTGCCGCGATCATCGTCGCCTGGCTCGGAAAATAGCGGTAGGCGGTTGCCCGCGAGACATTGGCCGCCTCGGCCACGTCGCTCACCGACGGAATCCGCCCGCTCTGCATCAACCGCATTGCGGTATCGAGCATTGTGCGC
>JBBQGL010000159.1:0-8203 GCA_038323025.1 Hyphomicrobiales bacterium | reverse complement strand
CCGCAAATACGCGGTTGACTTCGACGGCGACGGTCGCCGCGACATCTGGGGTTCGGTCCCGGACAGCCTCGCCTCGATCGCCAACTTCCTCAAGCTGCAAGGCTGGGAGCCCGGCGTCCCCTGGGGCTTCGAGGCGGAAGTGCCGGCGAAAGTGCTCTGCAGCCTGGAAGGGCCGGAACAGGGAAAACCTATGGCGAAATGGGCGGCCCTCGGGGTGCGCCGCGCTGACGGGAAGCCGATGCCGCATACAACGGGAGACGCTTACCTTCTGATGCCCGCGGGAAGGCTTGGGCCCGCCTTCATCGTCAGCGGCAATTTCTACACCCTCAAGATCTACAACAACTCCGATCTCTACGCGCTCTACATCGTCCACCTCGCCGACCGGTTTTCCAACGACCGCCCGTTCCAGGCCCCCTGGGGTCAAACGGGCGGCCTGCGGCGGCCGGCCGTGGCGGCCATGCAGCGCGGCTTCGAAAAGAATGGGGAGGATGTCGGCGGCAGCGACGGCCTGATCGGATTCAAGACGCGCATTGCCGTCGGCAAGTGGCAGGCGCGGATGCACGAGCCGGTGACGTGTTATCCTGATGCGGCGATGATGGCGCGCGTGCGCTAGGGAGGCGGGTTTGCGATCGGTATCAAGACACACCGGATTTTGGGCGGCCGCGCTCATGGTCCTGTCCATTGCCGCCACACCGGCCGTGGCGGACCAGCCGCTGGCGTGGCTGGCGCCGGCCTGCGGCGCGCCGTGTCAGGCGGTCCGCGCTCAACTCACGCCCGCCGACGCGGCCGAACTGGCCGCCCTTCCCGGACAGGTCGCCCACACGCTGTCCCTGTCCGAGCGCGCGATGCTGCCGCTCAACAACCAGGCCGAACTGGTTCTCCGGCGGATCGCGCAGGGCAACAACGACGGCAATTTCGACAGCGTCCGGCCGGGCAAGCACCTCTGCACGGTCTACTGGTTCGGCTTCCTCGAGAACGGCAGCGAAAAGGTCGGCACGCATAGCTGCCGGGTCGTTCGCAAGAACGGAGTCATCACCGTCGGCAAATCCACCGGCGACGGCTTCTCCGCGACCCTGCTGCCCTATGACGGGAGCCTGCGGGCCGTCGTCGGGAGGACATTCCTGCCGGAACAGAAAGAACGCACCTACGACCGCGACAAGCCCGCCAATTCGGGCAACGAGAACTACGGTAACAAGGTCGGGCTGGCGATTGCGGACAAGGGCCGCCTCTACCTCATCTCGATCAATGAGCGCGGATTTACGGACCCCGACACCAGTTTCTTCGAGGTGCTGGCGATCGATTGAGCCGGCGACCGCGCCCTGGGCGGCTTGCGAAAATGATATGTAACGTTATAACGTTTCACATCAGTCCTGCTTCAGGATCGCACCCATGAAAATGCTCGCCATCGTCGGCTCCGCCATGCTTGTCGTGGGTTCAGCGGCGGCAGCCGCCTCCACTCCGACCCCGATTTCGATCGTGGCGGCGGAAAATTTCTATGGCGACATCGCCGCAGCGATCGGCGGTGAGCACGTCCGGGTAACCAGCGTGCTCAGCAACCCCGACCAGGACCCGCACCTGTTCGAGGCGAGTCCGTCAGTAGCCCGCGACCTCGCCAACGCTCGGATCGTCGTTCTCAACGGCGCCGGTTACGATCCGTGGGTCGCGAAGATGCTCGCCGCCAACAGCGCCCCCGACCGATTGGTCATCGTTGCCGCCGACCTGGTCCATCGCGCGACCGGGGACAACCCCCACCTCTGGTACGACCCGGCGACGATGCCGGCGGTCGCTGCTGCTCTCGCGGCGAAACTCGCCGAGATCGATCCGGCGGACGCGGCGGACTACGCTGCGAACCTCGACAGGCTCAGGGGTGGCTTCGAGACGATCGCGACGAAGTTCAGCGCGATACGGGCCCGATATGCCGGCCGCCCGGTGTCCGCCACCGAGCCGGTGTTCGGGTACATGGCGGCGGCTCTCGGCCTCGCCATGCGGAACGAGCGCTTCCAGCTCGCCGTCATGAACGACACCGAGCCGAGCGCGCGCGACACCGCCGCCTTCGAGGATGACCTCCGCGGCCACAAGGTGGATGTGCTGTTCTACAACAGCCAGGTCACCGACCCCCAGGTCGACCGGCTGCTCGCCATCGCCAGCCAGAGCCATGTGCCGGTCGTCGGCGTCAGCGAAACCCAGCCCGCCGGCAGGAGCTTCGTCGACTGGATGATCGGCGAGCTCGACGCCACCCAAAAAGCGCTGGCAGGCCCATCCTCGTGAGTGCGATAGCGTTCGACCATGTCACCCTCGCCATTGCAGGGCGCGAGGTTCTGTCGGACGTCTCGCTCGCGGTCGGGCAGGGCGAGTTCATCGGCGTGCTCGGTCCGAACGGCGCCGGCAAGACCACCCTGATGCGCGCCATCCTCGGCCTGCTGAAGCCGGCATCGGGCCGGATCAGCGTCGACGGGGCCGATGTGCGCCGCGGCAATCCGGCCATCGGCTACCTGCCGCAGACCCGCAGCACTTCCGCGGACCTGCAGCTGACCGGGCGGGATTTCATCGCGTCTTCAATCGACGGGGAGCGATATGGCCTGCCCTTTCTGAACGCGGGGCGACGGCAGGCGCTGGACGAGGCGTTGGCGACCGTCGGAGCGACCGGGCTCGCCGGCCGCCGGTTTCGCGAAATGTCAGGCGGCGAACGCCAGCGCCTGCTTTTCGCCCAGGCGCTGATCGGCGGGCCGCGCATTCTGCTTCTCGACGAACCGCTGATCAGCCTCGACCCGCGCCACCAGACCGCGGTGGTCGAACTGGCGCGCGGACTTTGCCGCGACAAGGGGATCACGATCCTCTTCAGCGCGCACGATATCAACCAGTTGATCGGCGCCGTCGACCGCATCCTCTATCTCGGCAACCGGCAGGCGACCCTGGGCACGGTCGACGAGGTAATCACCGCGCCGGTGCTGTCGCGGCTCTACGGCTCGCCGATCGAGGTCGTGCGCGCGGGCGGGCGCGTCTTCGTGCTCTCGGGGGCCCAGGAAGTGGAAAGCGGTGCCCATCTCCACGAACACGACGAAGCTTATGGGCACGGGCACGGGCACCATGGGCATCCTTGACTACGACTTCATGGTCACGGCCTTCGCGGCGAGCGGGGTCGTCGCGCTGGTGGCCGGGATCGTCGGCGTCTTCCTGGTGGCGCGCGGCCAGACCTTCGCCGGCCACGCCCTCTCCCACGTGGGCTTCGCCGGCGCGACCGCCGCCGGCCTGATCGGGATATCCCCGCTCTTCGGGATGATCGGGATGACGCTCGCCGCCGGCATCGCCATGGGGCTGCTGGGCGAAAGGCTGAGTGGGCGCGACGTGGCCATCGGCATCGTGCTCGCCCTGTCGCTCGGGTTCGGCCTCCTTTTCCTGCACTACTACACGTCGTTCGCGACGCAGGCGACGGCGCTTCTCTTCGGCAACGTCCTCGCGGTTTCGGGCGACACGCTGCGGACGCTGGTCGCGATCGCGGTGGTGACGCTCGGTGGGCTGGCGGTCATCAGCCGCCCTCTTCTCTTCGCCACCCTGCAGCCCGAACTGGCGGAGGCGAAGGGCGTGTCGCTCCGCCTCACCGGCGTGATCTTCATGGCGATCGTCGCGCTGACCGTGTCGGCGTCGGTGCAGATCGTTGGCATTCTGCTCGTCTTCACGCTGATGGTCGGTCCGGCGGCGACGGCGGAGAGGCTGACCGCAAGGCTCGGCAGCGCGCTCGCGGTGGCGGCCGGGCTAGCCGTTGCCGAGGCCTGGGCCGGCATCGCGATCGCGTATTATACCGACTGGCCGACCAGCTTCTGCATCACTCTGTTAAGCGCATTGGCCTATTTCGGCGCAGTGGCCGGAACGCGGCGATAGCCCTGTCGTTTGACCGGCGACCGGGACGACAGCATATTGGGCCGGCTGAGTTGAGGGAGGCTGGCCGGTGGCCAGCCGCGGGGTCCAGCGCGAGATCGCGGCCGCAGGCCGCGAATTGGCAGGGACCGTCATGGCGTGCTTGCGCATTCTTGCCTTCGCCGGAGCAATCGGGTCGGCCATCGCCGCACTTATGCCTGCCTCGGCGGACCCCGGAGTCTGTGTAGCGCTGGAACAGCGCCTGGCACTTCTCGACGGCAACGCCGGCAATCCGGGCAACACGAGCCTCAATCTCGACCGCGCCATTCTCAACCAGCGCCTCGCCTTTGACCGGCTGAACCTTTCGGCGCAGCGGATCGGCTGCGTCGAAGGGCCCGCTTCACCCGGCCTGCGGGACAGCCCGAGCTGTGCGCCCATTCTCGCGAACCTCGGCCGCCTGACGACGAGCCTCATCCAGCTCGAGGCGGAACGGCGGCGCACGTCGGTCAATCCCTTTACCGCCGCGCGCGACCGCGCCAGCGTGGTCCGGCAGCTGGCGATGTATCATTGCGACAACCCGTTTGCGGTCGAGAGACTGCCGGATACGCCACAGCCGCCGCAAGTGGCGAGCCTCTACAGCTCGCCCGCAATCCGCAACGACTTTGCTGCCGACGGGTTCGACTATTTCGGCCAGTCCAATACCTACCGGACGATGTGCGTGCGAACCTGCGACGGGTACTATTTTCCGGTGAGTTTCTCGACGATGCCGGAGAAATTCGCGAGCGACGAACAGTCCTGCCAGGCGCTCTGCCCGGGAACGCCGGTGGCCCTCTACGTCTATCGCAACCCCGGCGCCGACACCGATGCCATGGTCTCTCTCGACGGGCGCCCCTATACGGCGCTGCCGACCGCCTACCGCTTCCGGAAGGAATTCGACGCCGCCTGCACCTGCCATGCGAACGCGTCGCCGGCGACCCGCTTTGCGCCGCTGCCGATCCCGATGAACGCGCCAAAGTCGGGCATCCTGACGATCGAAGCCGAGCGCCCCGCCAACGGAAGCGGGAGCTCGCCGGTGGCCACCACCGGGCCGGCTCCGGCAGATGGCGATGACGCGCCCGCGGACAAGCCTGTTCGAATCGTCGGCCCTTCGTATTATGTTGCCCAGTGAGGCTTTGCGGTCACTCCCTGTTCAGAATTTTCACGATAGCGTCGCCCGCGATGGGCGAGGCCCGGAGATGCGGTTGAAGTCGATCCTGAATCCTGTCCGCGGGCGGACCCGGCTTCCTGGCCGGCTGCGCTGGCTCGCTCTCGCGATCCCGCTGCTGGCCGCCGGCTGCAATCAGGCGCCGCCGCTCAACAAGGGCATCGACCCGGAGATCGTCTCCAACTACACGGCCATCAACGAGCCGCCCTATCGCATCCCCACCGTCGACCTGACCAAGATCGACCCGCAATTCTATCGCCAGACCGTGCCGATCCCGCCGGGGGTTCCGCGCCAGGCGGGCGTGGTCGTCGTCGATCCGCCGAACCGGTTCCTTTATCTGGTCGGGAGCGACGGGACCGCCATCCGCTACGGCATCGGCGTCGGCCGCGACGGCTTCCTGTGGGCCGGTACCGCCACCATCCATGACAAGCAGGCGTGGCCGAAGTGGTTTCCGCCGAAGGAAATGATCGAGCGCGACGCCAGGTTCGCGCGCTACGCCGACGGCATGGAGGGCGGCTACCGGAACCCGCTCGGGGCGCGCGCCCTCTATCTCTGGCAGGGCAACAAGGACACGCTGTTCCGCCTCCACGGCACCAACGAGCCGTCGAGCATCGGACACGCGGTGTCCTCGGGCTGCATCCGGATGCTCGACCAGGACGTCATCGACCTCTACAACCGCGTTCCGCTCGGCACCAAGGTGATCGTCCTCGGCGATCCCAACGCCCTGCCCGCCATCCCGGACGAAACCAGGCCGACCAAGGTCGGAAGCCTGTAAGGCCCTAGCGCACGACGGTGATGCGCGTCGCGGCGCGGGTGATCCCGGTATAGAGCCAGCGGCGGGCGTGCTCGCGGAAGGCGAAGCTCTCGTCAAAGAGCATGACGTCGTCCCATTGCGAGCCTTGCGCCTTGTGGACGGTCAGCACATAGCCGTAGTCGAACTCGTCGGACCGGCGCCGCTCGGGCGTCGACAGCGCTTCGGCACCGCCCTCGAAGAAGGCGGGATTGACCGACACCACCGTCCGCGGCTTGCCGCCCTCGTCCTGGTCGGGCGACAGGGTGTACCGCAAAAGGCCCTTCCTCGGCTTGCGGATGCGGTCGACGCTCCAAAGACTGCCGTTGAGCAAGCCGCGCTTCCGGTCGTTGCGCAGGCAGACGAGCTTGTCGCCGGCAACCGGGGTCGGGAGCTTCCGCTCCAGTAGCTGGCGGATGCGGGCGTTGTAGCTCCGCCGGGTGTTGTTGCGCCCGACCAGCACCTGGTCGGCACGAAGCACGTCCTCGGGCTCGATGTCGTTCCGTGAAATCACCCGGCTCTCGCCATACGAACCCTCGGTGAGCGCGCCGCCGTCGCGCACGATCATCGACAGCCGGATGATCGGATCGTTCGCCGCCTGGCGGTGAACCTCCGTCAGCATGATGTCCGGCTCGGCCGCCGTGAAGAAACCGCCGCCGGCGACCGGCGGCAATTGCGCCGGATCGCCAAGCACGAGAACCTTGGAGCCGAAGGAAAGCAGGTCGCGTCCGACCTCCTCGTCGACCATCGAGCATTCGTCGATGACGACCAGCGCCACCTTGCCGGCGGTGCTGTCGTCGTTGAGCACGAAGGTGGGGCCATCCTCGCTTTCGCCGCGCATCCGGTAGATCAGGCTGTGGATGGTGCCGGCGTTCTTGCAGCCCTTGCCGCGCATGACGTGCGCGGCCTTGCCGGTGTAGGCGGCGAAGGCGACGTCGCCGTTGATCGACTCGGCCAGGTGGCGGGCAAGCGTGGTCTTGCCGGTGCCGGCGTAGCCGAATAGGCGGAAGACCTGCGGCTCGCCGGCCTTCAGCCAGCGGCCGACGGCCGCCAGCGCCGCGTCCTGTTGCGGTGACCATTGCATGGGTCAGGGATAGCCGACGAGCCCCGCGGGCGCCAATCGATGCCGCTTAGCCGCGATCGCGGAACTTGTTGGTGATGGGATAGCGGCGGTCGCGGCCGAAATTGCGCCGCGTGATCTTCACGCCGGGCGCGGCCTGACGACGCTTGTATTCGGCGATGTAAAGCAGGCGCTCGACCTTTCGCACGACCGCTTCGTCGTGGCCACGGGCAGCGACATCGCGCACCCGCATTTCGCCCTCGACCAGGCACTCGAGGATGTCGTCGAGCTGCTCGTAGGGCGGCAGCGAATCCTGGTCCGTCTGGTTCGGGCGCAACTCGGCGGTCGGGGCGCGGGTGATGATGTTTTCAGGGATAATGACGCCGCCCGGCCCCCGAGCACCGCGCGGCCGGTGGGCATTCCGCCAGCGGGCGAGCCGGTAGACCTCGGTCTTGTAAAGGTCCTTCACCGGATTGAAGCCGCCGTCCATGTCGCCGTAGAGCGTGGCGTAGCCGACGGAGACCTCCGACTTGTTGCCGGTGGTCAGCACCATCGGGCCGAACTTGTTGGAGATCGCCATCAGCAGCGTGCCGCGGGCGCGCGACTGGAGGTTTTCCTCGGTGATATCGGGCTCGCGGCCGTCGAACAGCGGCTTCAGGGCGGCGGAAAACCCTTCCACCGGCGCCTCGATCGGGACGATGTCGTAGCGGACCCCGAGCTTTTCGGCGAGCGTTGCGGCGTCGCTCAGGCTCTCGTTCGAGGTGTAGCGGTAGGGCAGCATCACGCAATGCACCCGCGCCGGCCCGAGCGCATCGACCGCCATGGCGGCAACGACGGCGGAATCGATGCCGCCCGACAGCCCGAGGACGACGCCGGGGAAGCCGTTCTTGTCGACATAGTCGCGCAGGCCAATGACGCAGGCACGCCAGTTGGCCTCCTCCGCTTCGGGCAGGATCACTTTCGGCCCGTCGAGGCAGCGCCAGCCGCTCTCGCCTTTCTTCCAGGTGACGACCGTTGTTGCCGGCTCGAACTGCGGCAGCTGGAAGGCGAGCGAGCGGTCGCCGTGGAGCGCGAACGAGCCGCCGTCGAAGACCAGCTCGTCCTGGGCGTTGCACTGGTTGACGTAGATGAGCGGCAGGCCGGTCTCGACCACCCGGGCCACCGCGACCTGCATGCGCTGCTCGGCCTTGCCGACCGAATAGGGCGAGCCGTTCGGGACGATCAGCAGCTCGGCCCCGGTTTCCATCAGGCATTCCGAGACCTGGTCGAACCAGATGTCCTCGCAGATCGGGAC
>JBBQGL010000158.1:0-8432 GCA_038323025.1 Hyphomicrobiales bacterium | reverse complement strand
CGCGTCCAGCACCTCGCGCACGTTGATCGAACGCTTCCGCCCGCCGTGCCTGGCCGGCGGGATCATCGGCTCGACCAGCGCCCATTCGGCGTCAGTTAGATCGCTCGCATAGCGCAGGCCATGTCGGCCGGCCGCACGGCGCTGTTCGGGTGTCCACATCGGGCGCTCCTTCGCGAATCAAGCGCCCGCAAGGGAATCACATCCGATTCATCCGACTCAACAACTTCCCGGATCGGCTCTAAGATCGCTACCTTGACTGACCCCATCGCCTCTCCCCCTGTTATACACTAGGGAACGATATACCACTTAGAGGTGCGCGCCTATTCGGAGGCCGAAGTCAGCGTAGCCCGGATGGAGCGGAGCGTAATCCGGGATCGCATGTGTCCTCGACGCCGCCCCGGACCAAGCCGCTAGCCTTGCGTTCAACCCGCTCATCCCCGCGCACGCGGGGATCCAGTTCCTGAAGGACACCGCGCTCGCGATTTGAAAGCTGGGTTCCCGCGTGCGCGGGAACGAGCGGAGAGGAGGCGGGGTGCCCGGCCGATCCTCCGGTCAGGCCGGAGGATGACGTTGGTGAGGTGGGGCCGCTGTGGCCCCGATTGGTCCCGGGGACGGTCAGGTCAAGGAGGGCCTGTCACCCCTTCCCGATCGGCGTGAACCAAGCACCAGAACAGCTGCCTTGTTCTTCCCGAATTGTGGTCACATATCGTGGCTACAAGTAAAGACCATCCGGATAATTTCGATGAGGCGATCGCATGAGCAGGAAATCAGGAAATTCCGTGAAGCACACGGCGGCTGAGCTGCGCGCGAGGCGGAAAAGCGGCGAAGTTCTTGTCGACTGGAAGGCCGCCGCGAAGAAGCTTCCCTCCGGCAAAGATGCCGACGACGCCATGGAAGAGATCGACTGGGCAACGACGGAGCTGCCCCTGGCCCACCGCAAGGAGCATACCAGCCTGCGGCTCGATGCCGATATGCTGAAGTGGTTTCGCGCCCAGGGCCGGGGCTACCAGACGCGGATCAATGCGATCCTGCGCAGCTATTTCGAGTAGCGCTCGCGCTAATCCGTTCACCCCTTCCCGATCAGCGCGAACCAGCCCGCTTCGTCGACGACGCGAACGCCGTGCTTCTCGGCTTCCTTGAGCTTTGAGCCGGCGCCGGGGCCGGCGACGAGGAGGTCGGTCTTTTTCGACACCGACCCCGACACCTTGGCGCCGAGGCGCTCGGCCATCGCCTTCGCCTCGTCCCGGGTCATGCGCTCGAGCGAGCCGGTGAAGACCACCGTCTGGCCGGCGACCGGCGAATCCGTCGCCGCCTTCTCGGCGTCGCGGATCGTCACCTCCGTGACCAGCCGCTCGACCAGATCGCGATTGTGCGGCTCGGCGAAGTAGCGCCCGATCGCATCGACCACGGTCTCGCCGATCTGGTCGATGGCATCCATCTCTTCATGCGCCGCCGCGTCACCGCCGGCGATTCTGAGCGCCGCCTCGTGGAACGCGGCCCACGTGCCGTAGCCGCGGGCGAGCTGGCGCGCGGTGGTTTCGCCGACGTGGCGAATCCCGAGGGCATTGATGAACCGTTCCAGCGGGATTTCGCGCCGGGCATCGATGGCGTCGAAGAGGTTGCGCACGGAAACCGTGCCGAAGCCCTCGACGTCCTTCAGCTTCCTGAGATTGGCCTCGTCGCGCTTGCGCAGCGTGAAGATGTCGGCGGGGGCGCGCACCGGCAAATCCTCGCTCTCGTAGAAATATTCGATCTGCTTTTCGCCGAGGCCCTCGATATCGAAGGCGGCCCGCGAGACGAAGTGGCGAAGGTGTTCCTTGCGCTGGAACGGACAGGCGAACTCGCCCGAGCAGCGGCGGACGATCCCCTCGCCGCCGGTCGCGGTCTCGCCGCGCACCACCGGCGTCTTCAGCGGACACGGACAGATCTGCGGAAAACGATACGGCTGGGCGTCCTTCGGGCGAAGGGCGAGATCGACGCCGAGCACCTGCGGGATGACGTCGCCGGCGCGCTGGATGGTGACGGTGTCGCCGACGCGGATATCTATCGGCTCGCCCTTGTCATCCAGGCGGAGGGGCGCGCCGTCCCGGCCGAAGCCGCGGATGTAATCCTCGTTGTGGAGGGTGGCGTTCTCGACCACGACACCGCCGACGGTCACCGGCTTCAGGCGGGCTACCGGGGTCAGCGCGCCGGTCCGGCCGACCTGGATGTCGATGGCAGTGAGCACGGTCGTCGCCTTCTCGGCCGGGAACTTGTGCGCGATCGCCCAGCGCGGGCTGCGCGTGCGCAGGCCGAGCCGGGCCTGCAGGGCCAGGTCGTTGACCTTGTAGACGACGCCGTCGATGTCATAGGCGAGGCTCGCCCGCTGGCGCTCGATCGCGCGATAGACGGCGAGCGCCGCCTCGACCGTTTCGCAGAGCTGCATCAGCGGGTTGACCGGGAACTTCCAGGCCTTGAAAGCCGCCACCATGCCCATCTGCGTGTCGGCGGGCAGCGCGCTGATCTCGCCCCAGGTGTAGGCGAAGAAGCGAAGCGGACGCGAGGCAGTGACCGCAGGGTCCTTCTGGCGGAGCGACCCGGCGGCGGTGTTCCGCGGGTTGACGTAGAGCTCGGCGCCGAGCTCCGCCTGCCTGCGGTTGAGCTCGGCGAAATCGGCTTTCCTCAGGTAAATCTCGCCGCGCACCTCGACCACGTCGGGAGCGCCTTTCGGCAGGGTCTGCGGGATATCGGAAATCGTCCGCACGTTGGCGGTGACGTCCTCGCCGACCACGCCGTCGCCGCGGGTGGCGCCGAGCACGAGCCGACGGTCCTCGTAGCGGAGCGACATCGACAGGCCGTCGATCTTGGGCTCGGCGGTGAGCGGGATCGCCTCATCCCGGGAGCGGCCGAGGAAGCGGTAGATCTGGTCGACGAAGTCGCGGACATCGTCGTCGCTGAAGGCGTTCTCCAGCGAGAGCATCGGCAGGGCGTGGCGGGCCTCGCGGAACCTGCCCGAAGGCCTGGCGCCGACCCGTGCGCTCGGCGACTCGGCCACTTTCAGCGCAGGAAAGCGCGCCTCGATGGCGAGGTTGCGCTGGCGGAGCGCGTCATATTCGGCGTCGCTGACGGTCGGCGCATCGTCCTGGTAGTAGCGCCGGTCGTGCCCGGCGATCTCCGCCGCCAGCCGCGCCAGTTCGGCGGCGGCCTCCGCCTCGTCGAGGGCCTCGACCGGCTTCGCGGTGATGCTTTTCGTCTTTGCCATGGCAGCAGATTCGCAGGCGGCGGCACGCCCGGCAAGCCGGTTTCTAGCGCGACTCGTGCGGGATGCGGTTGCGCTGGAGGAGCATGATCGAGAACGCCACGACCAGCAGCCCGGCGCTGGCGAGGAAGGCGATGCCGGGAAGGTCGAGCGCCACCTCGTCCCCGGCGAAATGGCCGAAGAGCCACGCGCCGACGGGCGGGCCGATGACGCCGGTAAGCGTGATCAGGCTGGCGAGCGCGCCCTGCAGGATGCCCTGCTCGTCGTGGGCCGTGTTGCGGGTGGCGAGCGCCTGCAGCGACGGCCCGGTTACCGCGGCGCCGAAGGCGTAGGGCAGGATGGTCAGGTACATCGCCCAGGCGGCGGTGGAGAGCGCGAAGATGACGCAGCCCGCGGCACCGACCACGAGGCCGACGAGGAGCGTGCGCCACTCGCCGATCCACTTCGCCAGGTAGCGGACGACGAAGCCCTGCATGCCGGCGTAGACCAGCCCGAAGACGGCGAGCGACAGCCCGACCTCGAAGGCGCCCCAGGCGAAGCGATAACCGGTGAAGAGCACCCAGGTGCTCTCCAGCATGCGCGCGGCGAGGTTCATCAGCAGGCAGACGATGAACAGCACCGCGATCACCCGCGTCCGCACCACCACGATGAACGCGCCGACGGGATTGGCGTCGGCCCAGCGGAACCGGCGCCGGTTCTCCGGCTTCAGCGTCTCCGGCAGGCCGAAATAGCACCAGACGAAATTGCCCAGCGCCAGGCCGGCGGCGGCCCAGAACGGCGCCCGCGAGCCCAGTTCGCCGAGGAGGCCGCCGAACAGCGGGCCGGCGATGAAGCCGAGGCCGATGCCGGCGCCGACGAAGCCGAAGGCCGCGGCCCGCTTGTCGGTGGCGGTCGTGTCGGCGACCACGGCGGAGGTGACGGCAAGCGTGGCGCTGAAAATGCCGGCAATCAGGCGGCCGAGGAAAAGCCAGCCGACGTTCGGCGCCATGGCGAGGATCAGGTAGTCGATGCACAGGCCGAAGAGCGACATCAAGAGCACCGGCCGGCGGCCGAAGCGATCGGCGAGCGCGCCGAGCAGCGGGCTGAAGATGAAGTTCATCAGCGAGAAGGACGCGACCAGGAGCCCGTAGATGGTCGAGGCGCTTTCGAGGTCGCCGCCGACCAGTTGCTGGACGAGCTGCGGCAGGATCGGCAGCAGGAGGCCATAGCCCATGATGTCAACCAACACGATGGCGAAGACCACCCACAGGCTCGAACGCTGGGCGGAGGCGGAGAGGCTCACGCGGCCCCGACGATGAGACGGTCAGCGGCGGCGCGGGCCTCGTCGGTGATCGTCGCGCCGGCGAGCATGCGCGCGATTTCCTCGCGCCGGCGCTGGTCGTCGAGCCGGGCGACGCCGGTGGTGACCTGGCGGGCGCCCGGCGCCGAACCCTTGGCGACCAGCATGTGGTTGGTGGCGCGGGCCGCCACCTGGGGGGCATGGGTGACGGCGAGCACCTGGACCCGCTCGGCCAGCCGCGCCAGGCGCACGCCGATGGCGTCGGCGACGGCGCCGCCGACGGCGGTGTCGATCTCGTCGAAGACCAGCGTCGGCGCGGAGCCGCGGTCGGCCAACGCCACCTTCAGCGCGAGCAGGAAGCGCGCCAGTTCGCCGCCCGAGGCCACCTTCATCAGCGGCCCCGGCCGCGTCCCCGGATTGGTGCGCACCATGAACACGACCTCGTCGATGCCCGCCTCGCTCCGCCTCGCGGCGTCGCTGGTGAGCTCGGCGCTGAACGCGGCGCGTTCGAGCTTCAGCGCGGGCAGCTCCACGGCGACCGCCTTCTCCAGCGCCTTGGCGGCCTTGCGGCGGCCGGTGCTGAGCGCCGCCGCGTCGCGGTCGTAGCGCGCCTCCGCCGCGGCCGCCTCCTTGACCAGCGCCCCGAGGCGCTCCTCGCCCGACTCAAGCGCCGCGAGTTCGCCCGCCATGCGCTCGGCAAGGGCGGGAAGATCGGCGACCGGCACCGAATATTTCCGCGCGGCGGCGCGGAGCGCGAACAGCCGTTCCTCGACCCGCTCCAGTTCGCCGCGGTCGAACGACGCCGCGGCGAGCGCGGCATCGAGCTCCTGCTCGGCGTCGCCGAGGCCGCGCACGGCGCGATCGAGGGCGGCGATGGTGCCGGAGAGCAGCGCCCCCGCGTCGGCGCCCTTCCGCTCAAGCCGGCGGAGCAGGCCGGCCAGCGTCGGGATGGGCGATCCACTGCCCGCCACGATCTCGCGGGCTTCCTCGAGGTCGCCGGCGATCCGCTCGGCGCGCATCATCTGCTGGCGCCGGTCGGCGAGCGTGGTCTCCTCGTCCGGCTGGGGCCCGAGCGTGGTCAGCTCCTCGACCGAGGCGGAGAGATAGCCGGCTTCGGCGCGGGCGGCAGCGATCTGGCGTTCGAGCTCGGCGACTGCCGCCCTCGCCTGCTTCAGGAAGCCGTGCGCCGCGGCGACCGCGGCGACACTGCCGCCGAGCCCGCCAAAGGCGTCGAGCAGCGAGCGATGGACGCCGGCATCGACAAGGGCGCGGTCGTCATGCTGGCCGTGGATCTCGACCAGGCTGGCGCCGACCGTGCGCAAGAGGTTGACCGACACCGGCTGGTCGTTGACGAAGGCTCGGCTGCGGCCGTCCTCGCTCTGCACCCGGCGAAAGATGAGGTCGCCGTCAGCGTCGACCCCGCTCTCGGCGAGGAGCGCGCGCGCCGGGTGGCTGGCCGGGACGTCGAAAACGGCGGTGACATCGCCCTGTGCGGCGCCGTGGCGAACCAGGGCGCTGTCGCCGCGACCGCCGAGCGCCAGCGAAAGAGCGTCGAGCAGGATGGACTTGCCCGCCCCGGTCTCGCCCGTCAGCACCGTCATGCCCGGATCGAAATCGATCGAGAGGCGGTCGATGAGGACGATATCGCGGATAGCGAGGGCGAGGAGCATTGTCTCCGCGGCAGACCCTCAGCCCGCCTTCTTCTTGGTGAACGCCTCGCTGACCACGCCGCCGTTGTCGGCCGGAGCGGCGCCCTTCTTCCGCAGAAGGTTATAGGCATCCTTGTACCAGCGGCTGTCGGGGAAGTTGTGTCCGAGCACCGCCGCCGCGGTCTGCGCCTCGTTGACGAGGCCGAGCGCGAGGTTGGCCTCGACCAGGCGCTCCAGCGCCTCCTCGACGTGGCGGGTATCCTGGTAGAGGACCACGACGGTGCGAAAACGATTGATGGCGGCAAGGAACTCGCGGCGCTCGAGGTAGTAGCGCCCGACCTGCATCTCCTTGCCGGCGAGCTGGTCGCGCGTGATGACGATCTTCTTCTGGGCGTCGTCGACGTACTCGGAATCGGGGTAGCGCGTGACCACTTCCTGCATGGCGGCAAGCGCCTTCATGGTCGCGGCCTGATCGCGCGTCACATCCGGGATCTGCGCGAAGTACGACTGACCGATGAGATACTGGGCATAGCCGGCGTCGGGGCTGCCCGGATAGAGCGTCAGGTACCGGGTCGCGGTGGAAATGGTCTGGTCGTAGTTGCCGCCGCGGAAGCTGGTGAAGGCGGAGAGGATCAGCGCCTTGCGCGCGCTTTCCGAATAGGGATGCTGGCGATCGACCTCGTCGAACTGCTTCTGCGCGTCCTTCAGCTTGTTGGCGTTCATGTAGCCAAGGCCGCGGTTGTAGAGGACCCCGGCGGGCTCGTCCTCGGCATAGGCGGCCTTCGTGCCGACAACCGAGTGCGAACAACCCGACAGGGCGACGGCAGCGGCCACGGCCGCTGCAACCAGGAGCACCCCGCGCCGGAAACCGTGCGCCGGGGAGCATTCCTGTCGGTCAAATGCGTTCATTGAAAACCCCGCCCTCCGGCCGGCGACGTCGAGATTCGACGGTAGCGCCTGTCTAGCCTAATCCGGCTGCCAGCGCCAACCGCTCGCAGGCCATTGGCGCATTTTTGTGGCCGACCGTTCCCGGCCGGCCAAGCGGCGCCTTCCGGGCAGAGCCTAGGAAACGTCGGGGCCGAAGGCGGCGCCGGCGCCAACGGAGAGGTCGGCGTGGCCGGGCTCGCGATTCTCGCGGCGGAATGGCGCTTCCACCAGGCTCCACGCATCCTCGTTGGCGAACAGGGCCTCGAGGGCGAGGACATTCAGCCGGTGACCGCCGCGATGCGAGCGGTAGCAGCCGAGGATCGGGGCCGCCGCCAGCGCGATATCGCCGACCGCATCGAGCGCCTTGTGGCGGACGAACTCGTTGGCAAAGCGCAGGCCTTCCGGATTGATGATGCGATCGTCGCCGACGACCACGGCGTTGTCGAGCGAGGCGCCGAGGCAAAGCCCCCTTGCCCACAGCTGCTCGACATCGGCGAGGAAGCCGAAGGTGCGCGCCCGCGCCAGTTCCTTGCGGAACGACTGGGCATTGACCTCCATGGCGAATTCCTGTCGACCGACCAGCGGATTGGCGAAGTCGATTTCGATCTCGATGCGCGACCCGTCATGCGGCCTGAACTCGGCGAACGAGGCGCCCAGCTCGACGCGCACGGGCTTCTCGATCCGGATATAGCGGCGATTGGTGGAGAGACTGGCGACGCCGGCCTGATCGATGGCCTCGATGAACGCCCCCGCGCTGCCATCCATCACCGGAATTTCCGGCCCGTCGACCTCGACCATGACGTTGTCGATGTCGAGGGCGCGCAGCGTCGCCATCAGGTGCTCGATCGTCGCCACCGAGACACCGTCCGCACCCACCGTCGTGCACAGGTCAGTTGCTTTCACATGGCGGAAGTCGGCCGGGATTTCCCGATCGCGTCCGTCAGCGAGATTGGTACGGAAGAAGTAAATGCCGCTATCGGCCTCGGCCGGATGCAGGGTTACGCAGACCTCCTGGCCGCTGTGAACCCCGATGCCCGACAACGACGCGCGATTGCGCAGCGTCGTCTGCGTCCCCAAATGCCGTCTCGCCATACCGCGGCACGCCCCTGGTCTACGATCCCCACCGCCTTGCGGCGGCTCTCCGGCGGCATCAGGCTTTCCGGTTTTCCCGGCGATCCGTTGACCGGATTCGCCGCATCTACCGTGTTGCCAGCGCGCTTCGACTCAGAGGTTGCCACAGCAAAGAGGGATCACAAACTCACGAATTCTAACGCAATGTTACGCACTGGAATCCGCCGCCCGGCGTAGTGTTCTTCGCCGCTTTCCGACGCTATTTCAA
>JBBQGL010000157.1:0-8502 GCA_038323025.1 Hyphomicrobiales bacterium | reverse complement strand
AACCTGTCGCTGGCGGTAGCCCTTCGCCTGCGCGATGCCGGCCGTGCGATGCCGAAGGGCATGGCCCTCCTCTACGGCGCCTATGGCGGCGATCTCGACGGTCCCTCGTTCCGCCGATATGGAACGGGAGACCTCCCGTTCTCGCGAGCGCGGATGGAATTCTTCTTGCGCGCCTACGTTCCTGGACCGGGCCAACGCGCCGATCCGCTCTTCGCCCTGCTGAAAGCCGATGTCAGCGGATTGTCGCCGTCGTTCCTCGCAGTCGCGAGCCACGACGCCCTCCTCGACGAGAACCTCGCGATGGCGGATCACCTGAAAGCGGCGGGCCGCGCGGCAACCCTCAAGGTCTATCCCGGCACCATCCACGGCTTCGCCGAAGCCGCCAGCGCCAGCGGCGCCCGGATCGCGAAGCAAGCTATCGCCGACTGTGGCGCGTTTCTCGCCCGGGTCTTGAAGTCATAGCGTAGCGCTGGCGAGGTCGGGAGTCTCGGACCGCTGGGCCGCAGTCATGGCCGCGCCGCTCAGCGGCCGCGCCTTCCCGCCAACCAGTTGGTAGCCGAGATGCCGTTTCGCATCGATAACATCGCTGCCGATGCGCAGGCGGAGTTTCTTCCGGAGCTTGCTGATGTGGCCTTCGACGACCACCTCGTCGACATTGTCCTCGAAGATCCCGTAGACCGCGTTGAAGATCTGCGTCTTGGTCACGCGCCGGTGCGCGTTGACCGCCAGGAATTCGAGGATGCGGCGCTCGCGCCGCGGCAACGGCAACGGCTCGTGATCGATTTCGGGATCGCGTCCATCGAGGAATATTTCCAGGCGTTCGGACGTGATCGACGCGGCAACGCGATTCATCCGGCGCCAGACCGCGCCGGAGCGCGCGATGATCTCCTTGGCGTGGACGGGCTTGCGGACCACGTCGTCGATACCCGCCGCGAACAGTTCAAGGGTCTGATCGAGCGATCGTATCTCGGAGAGCGCGATGATTGGAGCGCGCGAACGATTGCGGATGATTTCCGGGCAAGCCGTGCGACCGTCGAAGTCGCCGAGGACGAAGCTCTCCACCGCCTCGATATCCCCGCCGGCCCCGGTCCGGAACCATTCGCGGAATTCGCCGGGATCGAAAGCCAGCGACGCGATACCCTCGCTGGAAAGCGAAGCGGCATAGCTGGAGCTGACCGCGGCGCGATCGTCGACGACGACGTACATTTTTCGTCCCCCTACGTTGCCGGTTGTGCGGCAACCCCCACGCAGACAGGCGTCCTCGGTCCCCTGAAACCCGGTTTCGGTGATCTGTTCGGCGAGTTGGCGAAATCGGGGAGGATCAGAAGGCTCGTGCTGAAAATCTGACCAGTGAATCAAAATCGGTTTGCGCCGCCATGTTGGTAAATCATGGTTAACAAACCACTAATCGTGTTCGCTTTTGCACACGCCGGAGAGGCTGGAGTCTCGCCTTGCAACAATCGCGATCAGGACTGCAGCGCGCTGGCGATCCGGGCCTTCAGGGTCTGGGCGTCGAACGGCTTCACGACATAGCCGCTGGCGCCGGCCTTCCGCGCCGTCGCAAGGTTCTCCGGCGACTCTTCGGCGCTGATCATGATGAACGGCGTATCGCGCAGCTTCTCGTCGGCCTTCGCCTCGGTCAGCAACTCCATCCCGGTCTTCGGGATCATGTGCCAGTCGGAAAGGACAAGGCCGTATTTCCGCTCGCGCATCTTGGCGAGCGCCTCATCGCCGTCGGTCGCCTCGTCGACGTCGTGGAAGCCGGCCTGGTTGAGGAGCTTGGCGATGATGCGGGCAACCGCCCGGTAGTCATCGACCACCAGCACCGGAACCGAGAAATCGATCGCCATTCGCCACCCGTCCGCGACGTGTTCTTAACGCGGCGAGGATAGCCGGCGGCGGTGAAAGAAGCCGGTTCAGCGGGACGAAAATCCTCGACAAACCGGCAAGAATTCGTAAAGGAATTCACGGCTTGCAGAAGGCGCGCGCGGGTGCGGTCCAGGTCCCGAAGCCGGTCGCCACCATGTTGGCGATGACGGCGCAGACATATTCCTTCTGGGCCGGATTGTTGTTCGGCCCGGCATGGTAACGCGCCACCGCCAGCGTCCAGTCACCCTGCTGCTGGCGAAGCGTCTTCAGAAACCGCGCCCCGTATTCGACGTTCTGATGCGGGTCGAACATCATCGCGACGGAAGCGAAGCGGTCGCCGTGAAAATGCTGGTTGATCTGCATGCAGCCGATGTCGATGAGTTTGGCGCCTGCCGCATGCGCCTCGTCGAACCGGCGGAGGCCATCCGCGACGCTGGTGGCGAAGTAGGCCCGGCCTTCGATGTTCATCGCGTAAGGCTGGAGCGATTCCTTCCGGCCGGATTCGGTCAGCCCAACGGCATAGAGGACCGCAAGCGGCACGTCGTATTTGAGCGACGCGCGCTTCATCTCGCGCTCGCAAGCGTTGTCGGCGGCCGATGCCAGCCCGCCGAGCGCGCTAGACGTAGAGAGCGCCAGAACGGCGATTTTCAACATTCGGATCATCGAGGCTTCGGTTCTGCTGGCGACTTGCCGGCGCATCGTCCCGTCCCTCCCGCGGCGCCCTGCCCTGACCGCTGCCGCCGGCATCAGCGTATGGGATCGACGCTCCGCCGCCTTGCGTCGGCGCGCTCGCCGGACCCGGAGTGGGCGTAGGGGAAATCGCCTGGCCGATCGAGACATCGGCGTCGATGCCGGAGGTCTTCAGGAGCGAAGTGAGGCGCTCGCGATCGTGCGCGAGCAGGCGCGTCGTCTCATCGCTGCCACCGCTGAGATGCACCGAGAGATTCCCGGCGCGGACGCTGAGGCGCATCGTCAGGTTGCCATACTCAGGCGGATCGAGCGCCAGGGTGAGGACCCGCACCGGCGTCGGCGCGTCGCCTCCGGCAGCCGCCGGGCTGTAGGCGATTGCCCCGGGCGCCGGCGATTGGGCTGTCAAAGCGCCGGCAGCGTTCACGACCGTCTCGGCAATGCGCTGCACTTGTCCGGAGGGAAGCCCGCCGGCGGCACTCAACGGCGTTGCCGCGTCGTCCGCCGCAGTGGCGGTGCCGTCCGTTTCCGCCGCCGCCCGGTCCGGGCCCGGATTGGCATGCAGGTGCGCCGTATCCCGCACCGGCGCAGGCACGTCCGCGAGAGGGGCCGTCTTCGATCGCAAGGGCAGCGCCCCGCCATCTGCGGCGGGTTGGGGTTCCGCCTCGTCTGATCCGTCCGATCCGTCTGTTACTTTTGTAATCGCGACGGCCGGCATGGCTGGCGCGAAGTGCGTCTCAACCGCGCTGACGCTCACCTTGATCGCGGATTCGCTGTTCACGCTCGGGACCGCAACGGGGATGGCGGTATTGTTTGGCGGGTCGGCCGACCTTGCTGTCGATAAGACGGGAGCGGCGACTGGCGTCGGCGGGTCGTCACTCGGCGCGGGACTCTCCTTCAATCCAATCGTTGCCGGCGCGGGCTGAACGACTACTGTTGCGTCGATCCTTGCCGAAATGTCCGAAGACGCGGACGGCGGGTCCTTCGATTCATGTAGTCGCGGCCGCCGCGCTGGAGGCTGTCCATCGTCGGGAGCTTCTGCCGTATCCGTGATGTTAGCCGCCGCTGGTTGCACCAGGGCCGAAGGAATCTCCGGCACGGGAGCAGGTGGCTCAGGATCGTCGCCGGCGTTTCCAACGTCGAGAAACGCGAGTTTTTGCGCCGTCCGCACGATACGTGCCGGTCCCGGTTTCGCCTCCGCGCCGTCCGCAGCCGGTCCACGCACGACGCGTATCTCGGGTCGCACTGTTTCTGCTCCCGATTGCCCGATTCCGGCGAATACGGACTCGTCCGCCACCTGATCGAAGGCGGCCGAGAACCCATCGAAATCCGGATTCGGCTGGGTCGGGGCCGTGCCCGAACGCCCACCTGGCGACGGACCGCCAGGCGCCGGACTGCTCGCCGGAAGTGAGCCGATCACCGTCATTTCGCGACCGAAGCCAGCTGTGCGTCGGCGGCCTTCAGGGAATCCGCGGCGCGGGAAAAAAGCGGCGTCAGTTCCGTGTCGGTCGCGTCGAGGGCGGTCGGAGAGCTCGCCGGCAGATCCGCCGCCGACGCGACGCCGGCGACCGTCGCCTCAACCACTTCGTAGAGCGCCTGGTCGGAGGCTACCAACGCATCCTTCTGGACCGCCTTGAGGTCGGCGACCGCATTATCGATGGTCTTGGCATCGCCGACGCCCGCCGCGGCGCGGTACAGATGGGCGCGCACCTCCTCGGCCGAACCGGGAGCAGCGAGGCTGGCGGCGCGATCCGCCGCGAGAGCGGCAGCGACCGTGTTGCCCTTGATCACCGAGGCAAGGGCGAGCGTCAGGAAAAGCTGGCAGCGTCCCGCCGGCTCGACAGCGGCCAGCATGTCGTCGATCTGCTGCGACTGCCCGGGATTCTTGGTCAGGTCCATGTGGCTGAGGGCGGCAGCGAAACGGTTGCGGAAGTTCCCGGCATAGACCGAGTGCCGGAAGCGCTCGAGATATTGCCGGCTGAGCTTCAGCACCTTGTCGCCATCTCCGACCTGATCGGCGACGAATATCTCGCGCCGCAGCGCCGCCTCTTCGACCAGCGTTCCTGGCGCGAGCAGGCGCGCGACGTCGAGCAAGCGCAGGGCCTTCGCCGAGTCCGTGCGGACCGCAAGCGCCGACTGGGCAAGCGCAATCTGGCCGCCCATGCTGGGCAGGAGGTCGAAGGCGTTGATGCCGCCGAGCAGGCGCTCCGCCTCGTCCTGGTTGCCCTGAACATAGGCGAGGGCGCCATCGAGAAGGTTCATGTCGATGGCGGGCGGCGGGGTCAGCGACTTCATTTTCTTCAGGATGGCCGGAGCACCGCCGCTGAGCACATACGTCACCGCTGCCGCGGCATTTCGCTTGTCCTGCCAGACACTTGCGCCGGCAGCCACGAAGTCGATGTCCATGCGCGCGCGAATCGAGCGCTGGGCCAGCAATGCCTCGGTCGAGCCCTGGGCGATCTCGTCCTGCAACGACTGCAGCGTCCGCATCAATACGTAGGGCTCGCCGACCGGAGCGGCCGCTACCGCTGGTGGCGGCGCTACCGGCAGGCGGTCGGTCTTGGGCGCGGTCGGCACCGCCTGGGCCCGGTCGGTGAACAGCGCGGCAGGGTCATCGGCTTCCACGCCTTCGGTCGGAGCAGCCTCGGAAGCTACTGGAATCGTTGGCTTTTTCGCGGCGACCGCGACCACCGGAGCGGCCTTGGCCGCCGTCGGGGAAGGCGGAACCGCCGGCGCCGGCGCCGGTGAAGGCTGAGGCGCCGCGGAGACGACCGCGGGCGGCGGTGAGACAGGCGCGGACGGCGGTGAAACGGGGGCGGACGCCTCCCCCGTGGTGGACGCCGCCGGCGGCGTTACGGCGGCAGGCTCAACCGAAATCGACCCCGTGATCTCCCCGGAGACAGCCCCGGACACCCTCAGAGACGCCACTGAGACGGCGTCGGAACGCATCCGGGGCAGCGGTGGCAGGGCGCGGACAGGCTGTCTCACCGCCGCCGGCGGCCGGATGTCGATCGGCGCCGATGCCATCTTGATGCTGATACCGGCGGCATCTGCCCCCGCGGCATAGACTGTCAGCGCCGTGGCGGCGAGAAGGCGGATCGCCGGCGTCACGGCTTCTTCTCCTGGAGGAGAATCTCGATCCGCCGGTTCTCGGCGGCGAGCGGATCCGACGGCACCTTGAGGTCGCGATCGGCATAGCCTTCGATGCGCACGATGCGGCTGTCGTCGAGGCCGCCGCGGGTGAGCATGTAGTGGGCCATCTGCGCGCGCGCCGCCGACAGGCGCCAGTTGTCGTAGAGCTCGGAATGGAAGGGCCGCCCGTCGGTGTGGCCGCGGACGACCACGTTGCCCGGCCGGTCGGCCAGCGCTTTCGCCACCTGCTCCATGAGGAGCACGACCCGGCCGTTCGGAATGGCGGAGCCGACCTCGAACATGGCGAAGTCGCTGTCGTCGGTGAGGTCGATGAGGATGCCCTCCGACGTCGCCTCGACGCTGAGCTTCGGTGCGGCGGCGCCGCCGATCACCTTCGCGACCGAGGCCGCGATCTCGCTCTTCAGCGCATCGGCGGCAGCGACCGCTTTGGCATCGGGTCCACTGGCGGCGGCCGGAGGTGGCTCGACCGGCCTGGCGACCGGCGCCCGTTTCGCCAGCCAGCTTGTGATCGCCGGCACAGGTTTGGCCGGAGCCGGCTCGGCGGCCGGCGGAACCGTCGCCACGGGCGCTGGCGCCGGCGCGGCCTTGGCCGCTACCCCGGCGGCGGGCCTCGCCGCGGGCGGCAGGACGACCGGCGTTCCATCCAGCTTCTCCAGCGTGGCGGTGCCGTCGAACGCGTCGATGCCGGCATCCGGCCGCGCGCCGGCGGCAGCGTCGGGCGCGGCGGCCGGAACCGGCGGCGCGGTCCCGGGCTTGCCCGGATGCTCGGTCTTGGCCGGCGGCACATTGGCGAGTTGCCAATAGACCGGATCGAAGGGATCGCGGTCGACTTCGCCGCCGGTGATGCCGACGCGGCGCTGGTCTCCCGCGACAATGTCCGCGGCACTCGGATGATCGGCGCCAAGGTTCGCGGCAAGCTTGGCAAGAACGGCGTAGGGATCCTGGAAAGCCGCCTGCTCCTGGGCCGCCGTCGGCGGCTTGCCGCCGCCCGGCTGCAGGGCGGCTATCGCCGCCGCGACCGACCCGCCCGCGCCCGCCTTGTCCGCCTCGCCGGCCGGGGCGGATGCCTTGTCCGGCGCCGCCAGCGCGGCCGCGGCGGGAGCCGCCGCCGGCGCAGCGGCACGCGGTGGCGCGGCGGCCGGGGGCGGCGGCGCGGCCTTGCTGTCCGAAACGCTCTTCGTGTCCGCCTGGCCCTGGGTGAGCTGGACGGGATTGAAGGCCGGCGTCGTATCGGTATGGCCGCCCTTGCCGGTGGGTTTCTTCGCAGCGGGATCCGGTTCGTTCAGTCCCTTCAGGTCCGTCTGGCCGGTGGAGAGGTGGATGGGATTGAAATAGTTCGAGATGCCCTTCCGCACCTGATCGTCGGTGACGTTGATCAGCCACATGATCAGGAAGAACGCCATCATCGCCGTCATGAAGTCGGCGTGCGCGACCTTCCAGGCGGAGCTGTGGGCCTCGTGCTCCTCCTCCTCGTGGCGGTGGATGATGATAATCTCGGGATGCGCGGCGTCAGCCATGCGGCTCGCCCTTCAGGGCCGCCTCGACCAGTGCGATCCAGGCTCCGATCTGGGTCTCGACCGCGGTATCGTCGATCAGCACGCGGAGATCGGGAATGTCCTCGACATGCTCGACGCTGTGCGGATATTCGCCGAGGCGATCGCCCAGGCGCTCGACCAGATCGGCGGGACCGCGCAGGCCGAGGGAGAGGTGTCGGCCGCCATGCAGGAGAGCGAGGACCGTTTCCGTCAGCTCGTCGAGCGCCCGCTCCCGCACCGCCTTGGCGAGGAACGGCCCAAGCACGCGCGCGACGCGATCGGTCAGCAGCGCGGAGAGCGAATCGAGTCCCGCGGTGAGCCGCTCGGCTAGCACGTCCGCGGTCTTCTCGGCCCACTCCTGGCGGGCAGCGGCCAGGCGCATGTCGAAATCCGCCCTGTCCTCGGCCCGCACCCGTTCGAGTTCGGCGCGCGCGGTTTCCTCGGCCTTGCGGCGGCCGCGCGCCTCGGCCTCGGCGACATGATCGGCGGGCGGCGCCGGCGCCGGCTCCTCGCTGCCGAGCGGCCTTATCTGCCGGGTCAGGTCGAAGATGTCGGTCGCCCGCCGGTTGAAGCGCGGCAGGTGGGCGGAAGCACCTGTCATCAGGCGGCTTCTTCCTGGTGCAGCCACTGCCTGAGGATCGCGGCCGCCTGGGCTTCATCGAACTCGACGATCTGCTCCAGCCGTTTTTGCGGCGAGCGGTTCATCTTCTGGGTCACGTCCTCGATGAGGTTGATGTCGGCGTCCCCCGGTGCGATCGCCGCCGGTTGGTGTACCGGCCCATCCTGGCGCGGCGGAGCGCCGGCGGAGGCGGCCGGGAGAAGTGGCACGGCCTCGGCGCCGGCCAATGCGGGCCGCGCCAGCACCGCCCTCACCGTCGGCCGCACTCCGACAAAGACGACGAGCAGGATGACGGCGATGACCGCGATCGCCTTGACCACCGTGCCGGTCTGGCCGAGGAGCATCGCCATGAACCCGGGCTCGGCCGCCGCCTCGGGCGTGCTGTCGACGAAGGCGACGGCGGCTACCTTCAGCACGTCGCCGCGCTCCTTGCTGAAGCCGGCGGCGGAACCGACCAGCTGCTCGATATCCATGAGCTGGTGCTCGACCGGAACCGCGTCGGTGCCGGTGCCGGCGGCCGCGGTCAGCCGGTCCTTGTTGACGAGGATGGCGATCGACAGCTTCTCGATATCGAAGCCGTCGTGAGTGGTCTCGACGGTCTTCGACGACACCTCGTAGTTGGTCAGTTCCTCGCGGCGG
>JBBQGL010000156.1:0-8734 GCA_038323025.1 Hyphomicrobiales bacterium | reverse complement strand
CGAATCGATCACCCGCTCTCGCAAATCCTGACTGTAGGCCCGCGCCATGTCCGTCCTCCACCGCTGTAACGGAGCCGGACTCGCACTGTTCGCAAGAAAACGGAATCCCCTGCGAATCGGAGAACTGCAAAACCGCTCTAGATCCTGCCGATCCCAACAAGTCCGTGTCGGACCAAGAGAAACGGCAGGCACAGAGGGAGATTGGCCTGATAGTTCAGTTCTTCTCCTCCATCTACAACCAGTACAAATACGATGTCCTCAGCAGCGACGGTTGGTCCATCGCGCGCAGGGACATGTGCGGGTATCTGAGCGCGCCCGTCGTGGCGGACTTCTGGAAGATCCAACTTGCCCCCCGCTATCGGCGAAATTTTCCGGAATTTAAGCGAGAGGTCGAAACATGCCCAGCAAGTCCATAGGCTTTCGCAGAATTATCCTCACGGTGGTGGTCACATCGGTGAGTCTATTTGCAGCCACGGAACTCGCATGGGCTCCGTTCCTGGACAACATCGGAGGCTTCGCTCCGGATCATCCATCGCGCAAGGCGAGCGCCGCTACGTTCACGGCGATTTCCCAGTTTTTCGCTGCCATGGCAGCCTTTGAAGTCGATCGACCAGGCGTTGCAAGGGAGGCGCTGGATGCAGCCGACGCCAACCTGAGCACAGCCAAGGATACGTTCAATTCTCTCATTAAGGATTCGGATATTTTAAATCGTAAACTACGGTTCGACTTATCGACAAAGGAAGAACTTGCCCAACTTCAATTCGACCAGTCGGTACCGGAAGACGGCGGCCGTCTCTTTGCAATCACGGTTGCTTCAATCGATCGGCTGAGAGGGGCTCTATCCGCGCTCAAGAGCAATCCCGACCTCGACCGTTACGCGGCTGCCCGCTACGAGGCGAGCCGGTTATTGTTCCAAGGTCAAGTCTTTAGCAAGCTGTTGCAATAGCGTTCAACCGCTTAAGTCGCGCAGCTCTACCGCGTCAGCCGCTTGTACTTGATGCGGTGGGGGTTGGCGGCATCGGCGCCGAGGCGGCGGACCTTGTCGGCCTCGTATTCCTCGAAATTGCCCTCGAACCACTCGACGTGGCTGTCGCCCTCGAAGGCGAGGATGTGCGTCGCCAGCCGGTCGAGGAACATGCGGTCGTGGGAAATGACGATGGCGCAGCCGGCGAAATCCTCCAGCGCATCCTCGAGCGCGCCGAGGGTCTCGGTGTCGAGATCGTTGGTCGGCTCGTCGAGGAGGAGCACGTTGGCGCCGGCCTTGAGCAGCTTGGCGAGGTGAACGCGGTTGCGCTGGCCGCCGGAGAGCGAGCCGACCTTCTGCTGCTGGTCGCCGCCCTTGAAGTTGAACGCGCCAACATAGGCGCGTGAGTTCATCTCGCGCTTGCCGAGGCGGATGATGTCCTGGCCGTCGGAGATTTCCTCCCACACGTTCTTGTTGGGCGAGAGGTCGTCACGGCTCTGGTCGACATAGCCGAGATGCACCGTCTCGCCGACGGCGATGGTGCCGCTGTCCGGCTTCTCCTGCCCGGTGATCATGCGGAAGAGCGTCGTCTTGCCGACGCCGTTCGGGCCGATGACGCCGACGATGCCGCCGGGCGGCAGTTTCAGCGTCAGGTCGTCGATGAGCAGCTTGTCGCCGTAACCCTTGGAAAGGTGCGCGATCTCGATGACCGTGTCGCCGAGGCGCTCGCCGGGCGGCACGATGATCTGAGAGGTGCCGGGCGCGCGCTCCTCGTTCCGCTTGAGCAGTTCGTCATAGGCGCGGATACGCGCCTTGGATTTCGCCTGGCGGGCACGCGGGCTGGCCGCAATCCACTCGCGCTCGCGATCGAGCGCCCGCTGGCGGGCGGCCTCCTCGCGGCCTTCCTGCTGGAGGCGCTTCGCCTTTTTCTCGAGGTAGGCCGAGTAGTTGCCCTCGTAGGGAATGCTCCGCCCGCGGTCGAGCTCCAGAATCCAGCCGGTGACGTTGTCGAGGAAATAGCGGTCGTGGGTGACGATGAGGATGGCGCCCGGATATTCGCGGAGATGCTTTTCCAGCCAGCGCACCGTCTCGGCGTCGAGGTGGTTGGTCGGCTCGTCGAGGAGGAGCAGGTCGGGCTTGCGCAGTAGCAGCTGGCAGAGCGCGACGCGGCGCTTTTCGCCGCCGGAGAGAACGTCGACCGAGGCGTCCCCGGGCGGGCAGACCAGCGCTTCCATTGCCTGCTCGACCTGGCTGTCGAGGTCCCAGAGATTCTGGCTGTCGATCTGATCCTGGAGCTTCGCCGCCTCCTCCGCGGTGTCGTCGGAGTAGTTCATCATCAGCTCGTTGTAACGGTCGAGCACGGCGCGCTTCGCCGCCACCCCTTCCATCACGTTGCCGAGCACATCCTTGGACGGGTCGAGCTGCGGTTCCTGCGGCAGGTAGCCGACGGTGGCGCCCTCGGCGAGCCAGGCCTCGCCCGTGTATTCCTTCTCGGTCCCGGCCATGATGCGAAGCAGCGTCGACTTGCCCGAACCGTTCGGGCCGAGCACGCCGATCTTGGCGTCCGGGTAGAACGAGAGATGGACGTTCTCGAGGACCTTCTTGCCCCCTGCATAGGCCTTGGTAAGGCCGTCCATATGGTAGATGAACTGACGCGCCATGACGATTTCCGGAAAGCGCCGGCGGGCGGCCGGCGAGCGGCGCCCTTCTAGTCGAAGCCGGGCAAGATAACAACGCGGGACCCGTGACCCGCGCCCGCCGCTCAGGTAATGGCGGGTTGCCGCCGCGGCAAGGCGGCGTAGCGCGCCAGCGCCACCATTCCGGCGATCACGGCGAGATAGACGATCGCCTGCATGGCGGTCGGCCGGTCGGTGTAGCCGATGAGGGTGTGCAGGAAGAGGCCGACCATGCTCGATTGGGACAGAACGCCCGAAGTGTCCCAGATCTGGTTGTTGAAGACCGTCAGGTATCCGGCCTGGTCGAGGAAGAAGACCGCCTGCGCCGCCATGCCCGCGGCCAGGAAGGTGATCAGCCAGCCGGTGACGGAGAAGATGTAGCGCGGCGGGATGGCGAGAAGGCCGATGTAGCTGAGGCCGGTCAGCGCCGCCCCGGCGACGATGCCGAGCAGCCCGCCGATCAGCAGATCCATCGAACTCGTCCCGCTGGCGACGATGCCATAGAGAAACAGCACGACCTCGGAGCCTTCGCGGAGCACCGCGACGCCGCAAACGACGGCGAGCGCCATCAGCGGCCGGTCGCCGTGGGCAACGGCGAGACCAACCTGCCGCACCTGCATCGCCAACTCCCGTCCGTGCTTCGCCATCCAGGCGTTGTGCCAGGCCAGCATGCAGACGGCCACGACAAGCACCGACGCATTGAGAAGCTCCTGTCCGGAGCCTTCGAAGGCGTTCGAGATGGCGCCGGCGAAGATCGCCACCACCCCTGCCCCGGCCAGCCCGGCAAGCACGCCGGTAGCCACCCACCGCCCGCGCCCGGTGACACCGCGCGTGGCGGCAAGCACGATGCCGACGATCAGGCCGGCCTCGATGATCTCGCGAAAGACGATGACCAGCGCACCGATCATTCAGCGATGACTTTCCCTTGCGCGGTCGCCTCGTTGTATTCGCCGTGGAAGGGATAAGTCCCGGCCTCGAGCGGCCCGAAGCGGACGATGCCCTTGGAGCTTCCCGCGACAACCTTCTCCACTTTCAGTTCCTGCGACTCGAATTCCTCCGGCGTCGCATCCTGATTGTCGACGGTAAGCGTGATCCGCTTGCCCGCCGGAACGTGGATTTCGGCCGGGTCGAACTTGTGGTCCTTGAGAACCACGGTCGGCGCCGTAGCGTCGGCAGCCAATGACGGGGCGGCCATTCCAACGAGCGCCAGAATTGCGAGAGCTGCGATCCCGTTCCGTTTCATCTTGCGATCTTTCTCAAGCGCCCCGGCGCTCCTTTACAGGCCAAAGCCCGCCCTCGGCAACTGCAATTTCACTCCCAGGACATCAATATAAGCCTTTGTAACTATTCTAATTATGGACCCGGACCAGCAAGTCCATGAGAACGGCCGGCAACGCCTATATGGGGCGCCCGCTGACCAATTGCCCCAGCGTCCGATGGTCTTGCCGTTTGCCGCCGGACGCGACTTTTGCACCAGCGGCGAGCGCCGCCTTGCGACAGATCAACGAGCCGGCGCCACCAGTGCCTTCAGGTCGGCCCCTTCGTCGGAGACGATCTCCCCTGGCGGCGACAGGCCAGCGGCGATCAGCCGACGCCCGACCATGTGATCCGCCGCCCGGTTGACCGAGTCGACGGCGACCAGCCGATCGCCGGCGTAGTGGAAGATCGAGAAGGTGCCGTCGTCCGGGCGGCCGCGGACAAAGCTCCGCGTCGCGTCGAAGGAAAGGCCCGCCATCTGCAGCTTGACGTCGCCCTGGTCGGACCAGAACCAGGGCACCTCGCGAAAATCGTGCCCCTTGCCAAGCAGCGTCAACGCGGCCGCCTTCCCCTGGTCGACCGCGTTCTGGACAGACTCCAGGCGGACGCGCCGGCCGAGCTGCCAGTGATGGAAATTGGCGACGTCGCCGATGGCCACCACCCGCGGATCGGCCGTGCGCATCTGCTCGTCGACCACGATGCCGTTCGCGACCGGGAGACCTGCGGCTTCGGCGTGCTCGACATTGGGAATGGCGCCGATGCCGATGATCGCGAGATCGGCGGCCATGCGCTCGCCAGCCGCCGTCTCCACCGCGACCACCCGGCCGTTCTCGCCATCGATCCGGCCGACCGACGCCTCAAGCCTCACATCGCTTCCCCAGCCGCGGTGAAGCGCCAGGAAATGCCGCGAAATCTCGGGCGCGGCAACGCGACCCATCAGGCGGTCGGCGGCCTCGATGACGGTGACGGTCTTGCCGAGAAGGCGGGCGGTCGCCGCGATCTCGAGGCCGATGAATCCACCGCCGACCACCACGACATCGCGCGCCTGATGAAGACGGTCGCGGATGCGGCGCGCGTCGCCCGCGGTGCGCAGGGCAAGCACGCCATCGAGGTGGATGCCGGCGATCGCCGGCATCCGCGCCCGCGCCCCGGTCGCGAGCACGAGCCGGTCGAAAGCCAGCGCCGATCCGTCGGCGAGGCGCACCGCGCTACCGCCAAGGTCGATGGTCGCAACTTCAGCTCCGAGGCGGAGCGCAACCCCCTGCTTTTCATAAAACGAGGCCGGCCGCAGCGGCAGCAGGTCGTGTGCCGGGTCTTTCAGGAACGCCTTCGACAGCGGCGGCCGCTGGTAGGGGAGATCCGCCTCGGCGCTGACCAGCGTCAGCGGGCCCTCATAGCCCTCGGAACGGAGGCTGGCGACCGCCTGCGACCCGCCGTGGCCGCCCCCGATGACAACGATCCCCGCCGAGGTCACCAAGCCCTCGCGGGGAAAAGCTGAAACGGCGCGGCCGGGTCCGGGCGGTCATCACGGTGGTCGGGATAAAGATCGAGCATGCCCGACCGATCCATCACCGCCGCGCCCCGGTCAAGTACCGAGGGTATTTTGGCACGAGATGGCCGCCTGCCATTGGGTCAGTGGGCCGGTCCGTGATAGAGGGGCGACCTCGCCCGCGAGCGGGTTGTGGGGTTCAGCGATGACAGAAGCCAGGAAACGCATCCTCGTTGCCGGAGGCGCCGGTTTTCTCGGCTCGCACCTCTGCGAACGCCTGCTCGGCGAAGGCGGCCGCGTGGTTTGCGTCGACAATTTCCTAACTAGCAGCCGGGCCAACATCGCCCATCTTCTGGACGAGCCGCGCTTTCGGCTGATCGAGCACGACATCCTCGTTCCGCTGTCGATCGAGGTGGACGAGATTTACAATCTCGCCTGCCCGGCATCCCCCGTCCACTACCAGCGCGACCCGATCCTGACGACCCGCATCAATGTCGAGGGTTCGCTCAACCTTCTCGAACTCGCGTCGCGGACCGGCGCGAAGATCCTGCAGGCATCCACTTCGGAGGTCTACGGCGATCCCGCCGAGCACCCGCAGTCGGAGACCTATTGGGGCCACGTCAATCCTATCGGAATCCGCTCCTGCTACGACGAGGGTAAGCGCTGCGCCGAGACGCTGTTCTTCGACTACCACCGCCGCCGCGCCGCGCCCATCAAGGTGGTCCGCATCTTCAACACATACGGCCCGCGCATGGACCCCGCCGACGGCCGCGTGGTTTCCAACTTCATCGTGCAGGCGCTTAATGGCGAAGATCTCACGGTCTACGGAGATGGGTCGCAGACGCGGTCGTTCTGCTACGTCGATGACCTGATCGACGGCCTGGTCCGCATGATGGCGACGGATGAAGCGGTGACCGGTCCGATCAACCTCGGCAATCCCGACGAGTTCACGATCCGCGAACTGGCTGAGCGGGTGCTCGAGCAGACGGGCGCTGGTTCCATACTCGTCAGCCGGCCGCTGCCGGCGGACGATCCGCGGCAGCGGCGGCCGGACATAACCATGGCGCGTGAGCTCCTCGGCTGGGAGCCGAAGATCGCCCTGCGTCCGGGGCTGGAGCGCACCATCGCCTATTTCCGTCAGCTGCTGGCGCAGACCGCCCAGGAGCGCGGCGCCATTCTGCCGGCGTTACCAGAGAAGCTTGCGGCACATTGAGCGCTGGTGCTTGCTCATGTGCTTGTAGGCATAGGGGTTCTGGCAGCGTGCCGCGAAGCCCGACTGCGGAAAGAACCCGTAGTCGAAGAAGTCCGGAAAACGCTCCACGTAACGCGGCGAGGAGTTCGGCTGGTTGAACCGGTTTTCCTGCGTGTTGTTGGTATCGGTGCGGCCGCCGTTGCGATTGACGTCATCGGCGAGAGCCGTGCCGGCGACCAGCGAGAGCGCCAGTGCGGCCATGGCGGTAAAGTGAACGCGTGTCATCAGTATCTCCAGTGCAAAGTGTCCGCCGCTCGGGTGGAGATAGAACGCGGGGCGGGCCCAAGCGTTCCGTCGGGAGGACGCAGGGAGGGCCCGCTGGCGCGGAAACACGGCCATTCGGAGTGGCTGCGGGAAATGCTCCGGCAACAATTGGTGGGCCCGGCAGGACTCGAACCTGCAACCAGATCGTTATGAGCGACCGGCTCTAACCATTGAGCTACAGGCCCAAATCGGCGCGCGCTTCGTATACATTAATCCCCGGAGCGGGCAAATTGGCCCCCGGCCCGGCCGCCCGAACCGCGCCGGCGCCGCGCCACAATCGCTCTGCGAGGCCGCCGCATTGCCGCCATGGCGACCGGCGATTTTCCGCCCGCCTGTAACGGAGGACATCCCATGCGCCGCCTGCTAGCCGCCCTATCCGCGCCCGCCGCCCCGGCGCTTGTCGCCGTGATCGCCGCGATGCTCACGGCCGCCGCTCCCGCGCTTGCCGCGGAGGACACGGCGCGCGTGCCGCAGCTCACCGCCTCCGGCGAAGGCCTGGTCGAGGTCGTCCCCGACATCGCCGTGGTCACCCTCGGCGTGGTCACCCGGGGACGGACCGCGGCCGACGCGCTCACCGCCAACTCCACCGGCATGACCGCGATTATCGCCGAACTGAAGGGCGCGGGGATCGACGAGAAGGACATCGGCACCAGCGGCTTTTCGGTCAGCCCGCTCTACCCGCCCGAGCGGAACGACGCCGCGGCCGAGCCGAAGATCATCGGCTACGCGGTGAGCAACCAGCTCCGCGTCACCATCCGCGATCTCGCCGCCTCGGGCGCCCTCCTCGACAAGGTGGTCAACGCCGGCGCCAACCAGGTCAACGGCATCTCCTTCGAGGTCGCCGACCGCGTGAAGCCGGCCGAGGAGGCGTTGAAGCGCGCGGTGGCGGATGCCAGGCGCAAGGCGGAGATCATGGCGGCGGCGGCGGGCGTGAAACTCGTCCGCGTGCTTTCCGTCTCGGCAGACACCGGCGGCGGCTACTACCCCACGGCGGCGCCGATGGTGAAGTCGATGGCCGTGCCGGTGATGCCCGGCCAGCAGGCGATCAACCAGACCGCCACGGTGGTGTGGGAAGTGGCGCCGGAGTAGCTCGGTGAGTGGTGAGTAGTGAATGGTGAATGGTGGGGGTCCGCTCGCCTCTCCAACCACAAATCACGTCATCCGCCTGAACCCGCCAGGTCAGCAGGTCGATGCTTCGACGCAACACACCGCGGCGCACGATTCACCATTCGCTATTCGCTATTCGCCATTCGCTATTCACAATTCACGACTCACCCACGCCTCCTCGTTCCCGCGGCCGATCCGGTCCGGGTTGGTGAAGGCTTCGGTTCATGCCCCTCGACGCAAGGGGTGGCGGGCGCCTTGAAAACGCCAGTCCGGGTAGTCCGATAGGGGCGCTTTCCTGGCGCCCGCCGTAGCGTTCTTTCCAGCCTCCCGCTTTCGCTCTCCGGTACGGCCAGCATTTGCGCTCGCCGCCCTTAAGGTGGGCAGAACCCACAGCCGGTCGTAGTGCCGGCGGGCTACTTCGCGGGCGCCAGCCGGGACCGGGGGTGCGAACCCCTTCGGCCGGGTATCAGCCCAACCGACGCCCCAAAAGGGCAGCCGCGGACGCCACACCCGCTCCACGCACAAGACGCCTCATGAGCGCGCCCCTTCGGCGAGCGGGATGAAGGGCAGTGTATGGCAGGTCGGGAAAGGGGGAATATCGGGCCGGGATATCCCCGCATTCAGGGGGGGGCGCGGCCAACCTCCCCCTTGAGGGGAGGTCGAAATTCGCCAAGCGAAGCGCCAGCGAATTTCGGGAGGGGGTCAGATCGTGTGTCGGGAGCAGC
>JBBQGL010000155.1:0-8754 GCA_038323025.1 Hyphomicrobiales bacterium | reverse complement strand
GTGGTCATGGAGATCTCCGACCACATCGTCGTGCTCGACTACGGCGAGAAGATCGCCGACGGCACTGCCGAGGTGGTGCGCAGTGATCCGCGCGTGATTGCCGCCTATCTCGGCGTCGAGGACGTCGAGGTCGCCGTGGTCGCGAAGGAAGTCGGCCTGTGAGCGATCCGCTTCTCCTCGTTCGCGGCGTCACGACTTTCTACGGTCGCATCATGGCGCTGCGCGGCATCGATCTCGAGGTGCGGCAGGGCGAGATCGTCACCCTCATCGGCGCCAACGGCGCCGGGAAGTCGACCTTGATGATGACCATCTGCGGGAGCCCGCGCGCCCGCACCGGCTCGATCGTCTTCGACGGCATCGAACTGACCGCGCTGCCGACCCATGAGATCATGCGCATGGCGATCAGTCAGGCGCCCGAGGGCAGGCGGATCTTCCCGCGCATGACCGTGCTCGAGAACCTGCAGATGGGCGCCGCCACGGTCAGCTTCGATCACTTCGACCAGGACCTTGAGCGGGTCTTCACGATCTTTCCGCTCCTGAAGAAGCGGATCACCCAGAGGGGCGGCACGTTGTCGGGCGGCGAGCAGCAGATGCTCGCCATCGCGCGTGCGCTGATGAGCCGGCCGCGCCTCCTGCTTCTCGACGAACCGTCGCTCGGGCTCGCTCCGCTGATCGCGCGCCAGATCTTTGCGGTGCTGAAGGAATTGAACGAGAAGGAAGGCCTTACGGTCTTTCTGGTTGAGCAGAACGCCTACCACGCGCTCACCCTCGCGCACCGTGGCTATGTCATGGTCAACGGCCTGATCACCATGACCGGCACCGGCAAGGAACTGCTCGCCCGGGAAGAAGTGCGCGCCGCGTATCTCGAAGGCGGGCGCCACCAATAGTCGGGGAACGGAACGTGGGCATCATCTGGGAAGTCGGTCTCAACGACTTTATCATCGTCACCCTCTTCCTTGGTGGCGGCGCTGCCTATCTCTCCGGGCGCGCGGTCGCTCTCACCTGGCGACCCATCGCCTTTCTCTTCCTGAATATCCTGCTTCTTGCCTGCGCGGTGCGCTTCATTCACTTTGCGCTTTTCCACGGAACCTTGCGGTCACTGCAGTTTTACCTGGTCGACCTCGTGTTCCTCCTGGCCTTTTTTGGTCTGGGCTACCGTCTTACCCGCACCACCCAGATGGTCGAGCGTTACCCCTGGCTCTATCGGCGAACCAGCCGTCTGTCGTGGCGGGCGCGATAGCCCGGCTCAAGGCTGGCAAGCCACCCATTGCCTGTGTTGCGCCGCCCCAAGATGCGGGCTAGTTTGCATGCAAGCGCAGGCTGGACCCGCGCTGTATATCCGGTGAATTGATCACCTAAACCTCCAGGGGAGTGTTCATATGAAGAGACTACTCAAGGCCGGCGCGGCCTTGTCCTTTGCAATGGCAATGTCAGGCATTGCTCACGCCGACATCAGCATTGCCACCGTCGGGCCGATTACCGGCGAATACGCTTCGTTCGGCGCCCAGATGAAGGCGGGCCTCGAACAGGCAGTCGCCGACATCAACGCCAAGGGCGGCGTCCTCGGCCAGAAGCTGGTCGCCGAGATCGGCGACGACGCTTGCGATCCGAAGCAGGCGGTTGCCGTTGCCAACCAGCTCGCCGGCAAGGGCGTGGTCTTCGTAGCCGGCCACTTCTGCTCGGGCTCCTCCATCCCGGCCTCCGCCGTGTACAACGACTCCGGCATTGTTCAGATTTCGCCGGCTTCGACCAACCCGAAGTTCACCGACGAGCGTCCGGGCCCTGGCGTTTTCCGCGTCTGCGGTCGTGACGACCAGCAGGGTCAGGTAGCGGGCGCCTTCCTCGCCAAGAACTTCGCCGGCAAGAACATCGCCATCGTCGACGACAAGTCGACCTACGGCAAGGGCCTCGCCGACGAAACCCGCAAGTACTACAACGCGGCGGGTGGCAAGGAAGTCCTCGACGAGTCGTACAACGCCGGCGACAAGGATTTCACGGCGCTCGTCACCAAGATCAAGAAGGCCAACGTCGACGTCCTCTATGTCGGCGGCTACCACACCGAAGCCGGTCTGATCGTTCGCCAGATGCGCGACCAGGGCCTGAAGACTGTCCTCGTCTCGGGCGACGCCCTCGTCACCGACGAGTTCTGGCAGATCACCGGCGATGCCGGCGAAGGCACGCTGATGACCTTCTCGCCGGATCCGCGCAAGAACCCGAAGGCCGCCGACGTGGTCAAGGAGTTCAAGGACAAGGGGATCGAGCCGGAAGGCTACGTGCTCTATACCTACGCCGCCGTCCAGGCTTGGGCCCAGGCGGTCACCAAGGCCGGTTCGACCGACTTCAAGAAGGTTGTCGGCGCCCTCAATGCCGGCACGTTCGACACCGTTCTCGGCGACGTGAAGTTCAACGACAAGGGTGACGTGACCCTGCCCGGCTACGTCGTCTACGAATGGAACAAAGGCAAGTACGACTACATGAAGATGTAGTTCGTCCTGCACCGACTGCGCCGCTTCTGCGGCAGGAAACCCCGGCGGAAACGCCGGGGTTTTTCTTTGGCGGATGGCGGCGTAATCTGGAGAGATCGTGCCCTTGCCCGTCAAGAACCTGATCACCGATGTCCGCGGCCTTCGTGTCGGCAATGCCGGTGACGCAACGCTGAAATCGGGCGTGACCGTCGTCCTCGCCGGCGAGCCGGCCACTGCTTCGGTGCACATCGCCGGCGGTGCTCCGGGGACCCGCGAAACGGACCTGCTCGCCCCCGAGCACACCGTGCAGGCCGTCGACGCGATCGTCCTCGCAGGCGGTTCCGCCTTCGGCCTCGACGCCGCCTCGGGCGTCATGAGCGGTCTCGCCGCGGCCGGCCGTGGCTTTGCGGTGGGTCCGGCGCGGGTACCGATCGTACCCGCCGCGATTCTCTTCGACCTCCTCAATGGCGGCGACAAGGCCTGGGGCGCGGACCCGCCCTACCGCGGGCTCGGCGCCGCCGCGCTTGCCGCCGCCTCGGACACCTTCGCCCTCGGCTCGGTCGGCGCCGGCACGGGCGCTACCACCGCGAACCTGAAGGGCGGACTCGGCTCGGCGTCGGCGACCGTCGATGAACGCTTCACCGTCGGCGCGCTGGTCGCGGTCAATGCGGTCGGTCAAGCGACCATCGGCGACGGACCGCATTTCTGGGCGGCGCCCTTCGAGTTAGCCGGCGAATTCGGTGGCCTTGGCTTCCCCTCGCCCTTCCCTGCCGGTGCCCTCGACATCCGCCACAAGGCGCGTCCTTCCACGGCCGGAAATACGACCATAGCGGTGGTCGCCACGGACGCCCGGCTGACCAAGGCGGAGGCCAGGCGCGTTGCGATCATGGCACACGACGGCATGGCGCGGGCGCTTTGGCCGGCGCACACGCCGTTCGACGGGGACACCGTGTTCGCGCTCTCCACCGGCCTCGTGCCGCTGACCAACGGACCGCTCGACCTGACCGCCATTGGCGTTGCCGCGGCGGCCTGCCTCGCCCGGGCTATCGCCCGCGCTCTCTACGAAGCGACGGCTGCCCCCGGCGATCTCCTGCCGACCTGGCACGAGCGCTTCGCACGCTAACGCGCAGGACGCGCCAAAGCTTCGCCCCGGCTCGGCAGATCGAGCGCCACCGCGCGGGCGGCGCGAGCTTTCAGGACGCGGATCAGCCCGGCGAAACACCAGGCGCCGTGGAAGGCGCCGTGGACCAGCCCGAAGGGTGGCGCCGTCAGACCCCGGGAAAGCGCTCGGCCGCGAACGGGCGCGGATCGACCGAGGGCGGCTTGCGCAGAATCATCTCCGCCGCCAGCCGGCCGGTCACCGGCCCGAGTGTGAAGCCGAGGTGGCTGTGGGCAAAATCGAGGAACAGGCCCTTGTGGCGCGGCGCCCAGCCAATGACCGGGAGGGAGTCGGGCACGCAGGGGCGTCGCCCCAGCCACGCTTCCATGTCGACAGGGTCGCCGACCGGAAAGAGCTCGCGTGCCAGCGGCAGCGTTCGGTCGATCTGCACCGGGGTCGGCCTGGCGTCGCGGTCGGCGAATTCATACCCGGTGGTGAGCCGGATGCCGCGCTCCATCGGCGTGATGACAAAGCCCTTTTCGAGGTCGAGGACCGGCCGCGACAGTCCGGCATTGCCCACCGGCCGGTAGTGCCGGTGGTAGCCGCGGATAACCGCGAACGGGATGTTGATCCCAAGCGGCTTCAGGAGGTCCGGCGTCCACGGGCCAAGGGCGGCCACCACGATAGGGGCGACCACCGGGCCGTCGGCGGTGGCGACCTCCCAGTCCTCGCCTGCCTTCTTCAACGTCCGCGCATCGCCGGAGAAGATGCGTCCGCCGTCGCGGGCGAACGCGGCGGCGTAGGCCTTGGTGACCCCGCCTGGACTGGAGGACGAGATGGCGTCGGTCCACAGCACCGCCTTGTGGAAAACCGGCTTCACGTTCGGCTCGATCTCGGTCACCTCGCCGGGCGTGAGAATCTGGTAGCTGAAGCCATAGTGATCGGCGAAGTCGCGGTTGACCTGCCCGTATTTGTAGCCGGCTTCGGTTCGGTAGAGCCTGAGCCCTCCAGTCTCGCGGAAGAGCGCCTGCGCGCCGGCCGCCACGGCCAGCTCCCGGTGCTCCTCGACCGAGCGCGACATGAGCGGGGCCATGGCCGCCGCGTAGGCCACCCTTTGGCTCGGATGCGAGCCGCGCCGCATCTTCAGAAGATAGGGCGCTATCGAGGGGAGGAATCCGGGATGGTAATGCAGTTCGGATCGCCCATTGGCGGCGTATCGGAGAAGGTCTCCCAGCTTCTCCGGGAAGCTCATGGGCAGGAAGCCGTCGCGCTCGACCACGCCGGCATTGCCGAACGATGTCTCTTCGCCCGGCGCGCGGCGATCGACGATCGCCACGGTCTTGCCCGAACGCAGCAGATGCCAGGCGGCGGACACGCCGACTATCCCGGCGCCGAGGACGATTGCGTCGAAGCGTTCCATGGCCACAACTGTTTCACGGATCGCGGCCACGCGGCAACCGGATTGCGCCTGCCCCGCCCCCGTGTTAGGCCGCGTTCGGACATGGCCCGGCCGATCCTCATAGTACCGTCGATCCTCTCAGCCGACTTTGCAAAGCTCGGCGAGGAGGTTCGTGCTCTCGATGCGGCCGGGGGCGATTGGATCCACGTCGATGTCATGGACGGGCATTTCGTCCCCAACATCACGATCGGACCGGCGGTCGTAGCGGCGATCCGCCCGCACACGAAGAAACCGCTCGACGTCCACCTGATGATCGCGCCGGCCGATCCCTACCTCGCCGCCTTTGCCCAAGCCGGCGCCGACAATATCACCGTACACGCCGAGGCCGGACCGCACCTGTATCGCTCGCTGCAAGCGATCAAGGCATTGGGAAAGCGCGCGGGCGTTTCGATCAATCCGGCCACTCCGGTTGAAGCGGTCGCCAATGTCCTCGACCTTGCCGACATGGTTCTGGTGATGAGCGTCAATCCGGGTTTTGGCGGGCAGTCGTTCATCGCCGAAGCGGTCGGACGGATCGCGGCCATCCGCACCATGATCGGCGGCCGCCCGGTCACCATCGCGGTTGACGGCGGTGTCTCGGCCGAGAACGCCCCTGCCCTTGCCCGCGCCGGTGCCGATGTCCTTATCGCGGGTTCGGCGATCTTCGGCGGCGGCGCCGCCAGCTATGCCAAGCGCATCGCTGCGCTGCGCACCGCGGCGACCTCCATCGCGGCATGAGGATTCTCCGGCCTGTCCTCGCCCTTGCCGCGCTCGTCGGTGCTTCCTGCCCGTCGCTCGCCGGCGACTTTGCCTACCTCAAGGTCATCGGCTTCTCCCCGGACGGCGGCACGTTCGCCTTCGAGGAGTTCGGCGAATATGACGGCTCCGGCGGCCACTACTCGAGTATTTACGTCATCGATACCAACACGGATTCCTGGGTGACCGGCACGCCGATCCGGGTTTCACCCGAAGACGTCGACCTCTCCCTCGCCGTCGTGCGCGGCGCCGCCGCGAAGAAGGCGCAGGCGGTTCTTGCCAAATACAAGATCCAGCCGCTCGGCCTCGCCGCGGTCAGCAATCCGGCGACCGAGCAGTCGAACAACCCATATTCGGTTCGCTTCAAGACCGAGCTCTACGCCAATACCGCTCACATCTGGCAGCTCGATCTGACTCCCATCCCGTTGCCCGAACCAGCCGGGTGCGAGAACCTCGGACCGACGCAAGGCTTCCGCCTCGTCCTGACCGACCCGGCTGCCAACAGCACTGTCCTCAACGAGGACAAGGCGCTCCCCGGCTCGCGGCATTGCGCGCAGGACTACGCCATCGACACCGTCGTGACCTACACGCCCCCGAACCGGCAGCCGGTGATGGTTGTCCTCCTCGATGTCATCACCCAGGGCTTCGAGGGTCCCGACCGGCGCTTCCTGGCGGTCGCCACCCACTTCCAGGACTACTGAGCTTGCGAGGCCGCCAGCGATGATCCCGCGCTACACCCGTCCGGAAATGGCCGCGATATGGTCGCCGGAAACCCGCTACCGGCTCTGGTTCGAGATCGAGGCGCATGCGCTCGACGCCATGGCCGAAATCGGACTGGTCCCGAAGTCCGCGGCCGTGACGCTCCGCCGGAAAGGCGAGAAGGCGGTCTTCGACACGGCGCGCATCGATGCCATCGAGCGCGAAGTGAAACACGACGTCGTGGCCTTTCTCACCCATGTCGCCGAGATCGTCGGGCCGGACGCCCGCTTCCTGCACCAGGGCCTGACCTCGTCGGATATCCTCGACACCTGTTTCAACCTCCAACTCGTCCGCGCCGCCGATCTGCTGATGGCCGATGTCGATGCGCTGCTGGCGGCGCTGAAACGGCGGGCCTTCGAGCACCGCAACACGGTCACCATCGGCCGCAGCCACGGCATCCATGCCGAGCCGACCACGTTCGGCATCAAGCTCGCCTACGCCTACGCGGAATTCGCCCGCGCCCGCCGGCGACTGCACGCTGCGCGCGAGGAGGTCGCCACCGCGGCGCTCTCCGGAGCGGTGGGGACCTTCGCCAATGTCGATCCGCGGGTCGAGGAGCACGTGGCCCGGGCGCTGGGATTGCGCCCCGAGCCGATCTCGACCCAGGTCGTCCCGCGCGACCGTCATGCCATGTATTTCGCGACGCTCGCCGTCGTCGCCTCGTCGGTCGAGCGTCTCGCCACCGAGGTCCGCCACCTACAGCGCAGCGAGGTCGGCGTGGCGGAGGAGTATTTCTCGCCCGGGCAAAAGGGCTCGTCGGCGATGCCGCACAAGCGCAACCCGGTGCTTTCCGAGAACCTCACCGGGCTTGCCCGGCTGGTGCGCTCGATGGCGCAGCCGGCGCTCGAGGATGTCGCCCTCTGGCACGAACGCGACATCTCGCACTCGTCGGTCGAGCGGGTCATCGGCCCCGACGCCACGCTGGCTCTCGACTTTGCCCTAAGCCGGCTGGCCGGAATGATCGACAAGCTCGTCGTCTACCCGGAAAGGATGCAGGCGAATCTCGACCGCTTCGGTGGCCTCATCCACTCGCAGCGCGTGCTCCTGGCGCTGACCCAGAAGGGCATCAGCCGCGAGGATGCCTATGCCATCGTCCAGCGCCACGCCATGGAGGTGCTTGCCGGCAAGGGCGATTTCCACGCGCTCCTGAAGAGGGACCGCCAGGTGACGCGCGCGCTGCCGCCCGCCGAGCTCGCCGAGCTCTTCGACCTCGGTTACCACCTGAAGCACGTCGACACGATCTTCCGTCGCGTCTTCGGCGAAGAGGCCGATGCGCCGACCCGGCGCCAGGGCGGCGAACGCCGCCGCGCAAGGCGCGTGCCGGCTGTGCCGCGGCGGAGTCGCCGTATCAGGTGATCTGCTTCTCCGGCCCCATGTCCGTCAGCATCTGCTTGATGCCGGTGGTGATGTAGGCGTGGTCGGTGGCGAGAGCCACAAAGCGATAGCCGAGGTCGCGGAAGAACTTCGCCCGCCCCCCGCCCCAGGCGAAGGCGCCGGCGATCTTGCCGGCCGCGACGGTCCGCTCGCCGATCAGCCGGATGGCCGGCTCCACGATCGGATCGCCGGGCGCGATGCGCTCACCGTTGGTCAGCGTCACCGACAGATCCGACGGCCCGACGAATATGCCGTCGAGACCGGGCACGGCGAGGATCGCATCCAGCGATTCCAGCCCGCGCTTGGTCTCGACCATTGCCAGCGTCAGCGTGGAGTGGTTGGCGATGGCAAGCTGGGTCGGCGGATCGATGCCGAAGATGGTCTGGGCGCGCAGCGGCCCCCAGCTGCGATCGCCGATCGGCGGATATTTCGCCGCTGCGACAAAGGCGCGGGCTTCCTCGACCGTGTTGATCATGGGGGCGATCACCGCCTCGGCGCCCATGTCGAGGGCGCGGCTGACCATGGCGTTGTCGCCGACGGGCACGCGCACCACCGCCGGCTTGCCGCCGAGCGCGATCGCGCCGATCGCCCGCATTGTCGAAACCGGGTCGTGCAATCCGTGCTGCATATCGACGGTGACGCAATCGAAGCCGCCGCGCGCGGAGGCCTCTGCCAGAAGCGGCTCCGGCCAGATGTTCCAGCCGCTGATCAGGAACGCGCCCGAGTTCAGCCGATCGACAAGCGAAGGAGCCGCCATTTTCCTGACCTCTGTACGCTCTGAGTGACGGCTAGACTTCCTTGCTGATCTGCTCGACCGCCTTCTGCATCATCTCGTCCATGGTGCGGCGGATCTGATGATCGGA
>JBBQGL010000154.1:0-8809 GCA_038323025.1 Hyphomicrobiales bacterium | reverse complement strand
GCTCGAGCGCACGTTCGAGGAAGTGGGTTCCTACGACGACCTCGTGCTGGTTCGCGACATCCCGTTCTATTCGCACTGTGAGCACCACATGGTGCCCTTCGTCGGCAAGGCGCACGTCGCCTATTTCCCGATCGAAAAGGTCGTTGGCCTTTCCAAGCTGGCGCGGGTGGTGGATGTCTTTGCTCGCCGCCTGCAGACGCAGGAGCGCCTTACCAGCGACATCGTAACCGCCATCGACGACGCACTGAAGCCGCGCGGCATTGCGGTGGTGCTGGAGGCCGAGCATCAGTGCATGACGCTGCGCGGCGTTCAGAAGCACGGTGCCTCGACCGTAACTACCCAGTTCACCGGCATCTTCCGCGACGACCCGGCCGAGCAACAGCGCTTCCTGTCGCTGCTCCGGCTGGGCAAAGGCTAGGCGGCCAAGCCTTCAGGGCGGAGCCCGATTGTGCGGAGGCCCGGGAGATAGAGTCTTTCCGCGACCGGAGAAGCACCCATGGCAGCGCCCTCCCCCTTCGCTTCGCGTGGCGACCTGGAAGCGGTCGAAACCGGCACGGCGTTCATGCCCAAGTTCGATCGCGACGGCCTGATCGTCGCCATCTCGGTCGATGACGCCACGGGCGAGGTTTTGATGGTGGCTCACATGAACGCGGAGGCCCTTGCGCGCACTATTGCGAGCGGCGAGGCCTGGTTCTACAGCCGATCGCGGAAGAACCTTTGGCGAAAGGGCGAGACCAGCGGCAATACGCTTTCCGTGAAGGATATTCGCGTCGACTGCGACCAGGATGCGATCCTGCTCAAGGTCGCTGTCGCCGGCGACGGCGTCACCTGTCACCAGGGATACCGTTCCTGTTTCTACCGCTCGGTGCCGGTGGTTGCGGATCCGGCGAAGGTCGACCTGATGTTCGATGGGGCCATGCGCCGCGTTGGCCCGATTAGGCACGGCGATTAAGGTTGCCAACAGGTTGCTGCTGCAGGATCGGCAGCGGCGGGCTTAGTTTCGACGCTGGCGGGCCAGTGGCCCCCCGTGATCCACCTGGGACCCAATGTCCAGACTAGGCAATGGCGGACGGTTTTGGCGGAGCGATTCCGGCGGCATCGCCGTGGTCCCGGCCGATCAGCCCCGCCGCAAGCGCCGCACCCGTGTCGGCCTGACGCTGGGAGGCGGCGCGGCGCGCGGGTGGGCCCATATCGGCGTCATCCACGCGCTTGCCGAGGCCGGCATCGTACCCGACATCATTTCCGGCACTTCGATCGGCGCGGTGGTCGGAGGATGTTACGCCGCAGGCCTCCTGCAGAGTCTCGAGGACTTTGCCCTGAGCCTCACCCGACGGCGGGTCTTCGGTCTGCTTGACCTCAATTTCGCGGGCAGCGGCCTCATATCGGGAAACAGGCTGAGCAAGCTCCTCGAGACGCAGCTCGCCGGCCGGCAGATCGAGGACCTGAAGCCTCGCTTCGTGTGTGTCGCCACCGAGCTCGGCACGGGCCATGAGATATGGATGTCGCGTGGCGGCCTGGTCGACGCGCTCCGTGCCTCCTACGCGCTACCGGGAATCTTCCAGCCGGTGAGGATCGGCGGTCGCTGGCTGGTGGACGGCGCGCTGGTAAATCCCGTACCGGTTTCGGCAGCGCGCGCCCTCGGCGCGGACGTGGTGATCGCCGTCAATCTGCAATCCGACGTGTTCGGCCGCGGAACCATCGTCCACGATCAATCCGCCGACGAGATTCTCGAGGAGGGGAAGGCGGACGTAGCGCCGAACGGCCAAGCAAAACGGATACTTCGCCGCCAGCTCATCGGCGGCGGAAGCGACGGACCCCCGGGCATCTCCGCCGTGATGGTGGAGGCCTTCAACATCATCCAGGACAGGATCGCTCGCGCCCGGCTCGCCGGGGATCCGCCCGATGCCGTAATCGGGCCGAAGCTCGGCAAGATCGGCCACTTCGACTTCCACCGCGCGTCGGAAGCAATTGCGCTCGGCTACGAGACCGCCCGCAAGATGGCGCCCGAAATCGCAGAGGTAATCGGCACCCTCGAATGACCGGCTCTCTCCAAACCGCCGGGGCTGTCGCCTACGCGGTCGAGATATACTGCCGCAGGTCGCTCGCCTCACGCTCGACTTCCTCGATGCGGGCCTTGACCACATCGCCGATCGAGATGATCCCCGCCAGCCTGCTGTTCTTGACTACCGGCAGGTGACGAAAGCGGCCGTGGGTCATGCGGGCCATGACCTGATCTACGGTCTCACTTTCGGTACATGTGACGACATCGCGGGTCATGATAATGCCGACCGTGCTGTCCATCATCGCCGGGCCGGTCTGGGCGAGTGCCCGGACGATGTCGCGCTCGGAGATGATGCCGACCATGCGGTCCCTGCCCTCGGTAACAACCAGGGCACCGATCTTGCGGCGGGCCAGTTCGGCAACGGCGTCACCGATGGACTTGCGGGCCTCGGTCGTCGCGACCTCACGGCCCTTCCTCGAAAGGATTGCGGCTACAGTCATCCGTCGTCCTCCTTCTCGGTTTCAGTCCTCCCCCGATTCCCCCCTTCTTTTCCAACCTGAAAACGATGGGACGCGCACGCGACGATGGCAATATGCGCTGCAACAGAGCGGTGTGCCGTCAGTCGACGCGGCGACTCTGGGGCGGAACCGGGTCAAAGAGCGGGAACGCCAACAGGCCGACGAGAAATCCACCAATGTGGGCTTCCCACGCGATGGCGCCGGACGCGAGCCCGGTCTGACCGCCGAAAATGCCGAAAACGAGATTCACCCCGAACCAAGCCGCGAGGAAGACGAGCACGCGGCGCTCCCGCAACAAATCAGCGATGTGGAGAGCCGGCCGGGAATAGGCGCGTGGTCCTGGATGTCCTCCGCCGAGCGGTCCGCCGTGGACAAAGACGAAGCGAGCCGCACCGGCTATGTGTGCGGACACCGCGGCGGATGCGCCGATCAGAGGCGTAAGGTCGCTGCTGTGCAGCGCAAGATGGAGTACGGCCCCGCCAACCGCGCCGGCGGCGGAGAAGACGAGGAAGCGCACCGGCCCAAGGCGCCAGGCCAGCGGGCTGCCGAAGGCGGCAAGCCAAAGGCAGTTGAAGGCGACATGGCTCCAGTCCGCGTGAAGGAAGGCGTAAGTGAGAAACATCCAGACGTCCGCCGCGACTCCGCCGGGGAGCACCGCGCCGAGGGCGGCAGCGTCCGTGATCCGGGCAGGGATGAAGGCGAAAGTGAAGAGCACCTCGGCATCGGTTGCCGGCGGGATCAGGTATTCGCGCGCGGCCTGAATCCCGATGAGGAGCGCAACCAGCGCTACCACCACCGCCGGGAGATTGAATACGGGCTGCCGTGCGGGGACTATGGGCGATTGGTCGTTCATGCGGGGAGGACCCTAAAGGGAAATACGGCCGAACTGAATCGGATTCCCGCGAATCTGTCGCTCCGCCCGGCGCCCACCGAAAAATGCCGCCCGGCGCTCTCGCGCACGGGCGGCATGCCACGTCCCAGTTTGATTTCCCCCGCTGTGACCTGGCCAGTTTCAGGGCGCCCTGCCCTTGTTCCGGAGTGAACCAAGACTCTCACGCCCCCACCGGGTGAGCAACCGAAGGCTTTGGTTAACCTTACATTCCGCGTTGCGTGAACAACCCGGAGCGAAGTGTCCGGTCCACGGCATGGCACCTGCAACACTGCCGTCACGAGGGATTCGGGGCGCGAATATGTCCCGTTACAGCACGGGACAGCCGCTTCACGCGGCGTGCCGCGGGCGGCGGCTTTCCTGACGGGTGGCACGAATGAAACACGATACGTCGCGCGAACTCTTCCGATACTGGGACGGCATCCGCCGGGGCCAGCCGGCGCCGAAGCGTAGCGATATCGAGCCGAGCGACATTCGGCGGGTGCTTGCCGACACCTTCATCCTTGAGGTTGTGGATCGCGAGACCTACACCATCCGCCTCGCCGGAACCCGCATTTGCGCGGCCCACGGTCGCGAGATCAAGGGAATGAACTTCCTCGATCTTTTTACACCGACCGACCGGCAGGCGGTGGCGACGCTGGCGGCCGCGGTCGCCGAGGATGCGGCAGCGGCGGTGGTGACGCTGGCAGCCTCGACCGCGCGTCAACGGCCGCTGTCCTGTGAAATGCTCCTCCTGCCCCTTCGCCACGGCGAGGCCGGCTACGACCGCATGCTTGGCAGCATTGCCCCCTTCGACAAACCATATTGGCTGGGCACCGAGCCGGTGACCGAGTTGTCGGTCGTGAGCCTCCGGCTGATCTGGCCGGACGAGCAGCCGAACTTCATGCGCCGGGCCAGCGACAATCCAACCCCCGCGACTCTCATTCCTTTTCCAATCGATAACCGACGGCGCCGGGGCCATCTTTATGTGGTCGACGGAGGAAAAGATTAAAGACTCCGGTCGATGCAACGGCGGGGTTACGGCTTATTAACCGCGCTGCCGCTAGTGTCGAATGGTCGCGATCTTCCGCCACCGAGAGACCCGATGGCCTTAACCCAGGCGTTCCGCCAGCGTTCGCTGATTCGTCGCCACGACCGCCGTCGGCATCAGCGCGTCCGGGTGAGCCTTCTCGGCAGGTTCATGCTCGAGGATCGGCACGAATATCCCTGCCAGACGGTCGACATGTCCCCGGGCAGCGCTGCCATCATCAGCCCCATCAGCGGCCGGGTGGGTGAACGCGTCGTCGTCTATGTCGACCACGTCGGACGCATCGACGGCGAGATCATCCGGAAGTTCGACGGCGGTTTCGCCATGACCATCAACGCCACGCTCCGCAAGCGCGACAAGCTGGCGGCGAAGCTTACCTGGCTGGCCAACCGGCATGAACTGAACCTGCCTGAGGATCGGCGCCACAATCGCGTGATGCCAAGCGATCCGATGACGACGATCTCGCTTCCCGACGGAAGGGAATACCCCTGCCGGCTGGTGGACATGTCCCTCTCGGGCGCCGCGCTTCAGGTGGAGACGCAGCCTCCCATCGGTACTCCGCTGCTTCTCGGCAAACTGCGGGCAACCGTGGTCCGGCACTTCGACGAAGGCATCGCGGTCGAATTTGCGACGCTGCAGACCGTCGAATCGATCGAGCAGAACCTGCAGGCCGACAAGTAAGGGGTTCCTGCCAGGCATTTGCCGGCAAGGCCCAATCCGGTTGTACGCCACCTTTCTAGGCTGCGCTGGCGCGTCCGTCCCCTCCCAAGACATCCAAAATAGTCGCACGCTGCGTCCAGGCTTCTGGTTTACCGAACCTGAACGGGCGAACGGTGATTTGATATAAAATCACCTACAATTCGCCTAATCTTCTTATGCGCGAATAAAACTGTCTGTGACATAGTCCTCCTCGGGTACGGGAGGGCAGTTATGTTGGGTAACGGGGCAGTACGACTTACTTTTCTTACTGCAATACTTGCCACTATGTTTGCAAGTTCTGCAGCCGCGCAATCGAGCCTTTCGCCCTTCATGATGACCAGGGGAAAGACGTCGCAGCCGATCGGTCATCACGATTTCTGTCTGCGCTATTCGGCCGAATGCAGCATCCGCAGCGCCAAGGAGGCGCGCATGAAACTGACGCCGGAGCGCTGGAATCAACTGGTCGTCGTCAACAACGACGTGAACACGACGGTCAAACCGGCAACAGACGAAGAGGTGTACGGCCGGCAGGAATATTGGGCGTACCCGAGCGGGCGTGGCGACTGCGAGGATCTGGTCCTCCTGAAGCGCCGGTTGCTTGAGGAAAAAGGTTGGCCGGTCGGATCGCTGCTGATCACGGTCGTCCGGCAGACGAACGGAGACGGGCATGCCGTGCTCACTGTTCTAACCGATCGCGGCGATCTCGTTCTCGACAACCTCTCGCCCCACGTCCTGGTGTGGAGCGAGACCGGCTACCAGTACGTCAAGCGCCAGTCGGAGTTCGACACCGGCGCCTGGGTTTCGATCGACGACGGCCGCGCCACGGAGGTGGGCAGCCTGAAGAATTGAGACGCCGCTCGCGGATTAAGACGGGCCGCACGGCGACAGAGACACGAGTTTGATTTGGGCCTGGTCGCGTCCCACCCCCCGTCCCCAAGATCAGGTCCGAAAGAGCCGGCCCCCGCCCCGGGGCCGGCTCACTTTTCTTGTGAACGCGGCCTAGTGCAGCTTGGGACGCTTGAGAAAGCGGTTACGGTCTCCCGATGTCACCCGGACCGTCAGGGTCTCGCCATCGCGGTTGACTACGAGCGGCACTTCGGCGCCGGCTTCGCCAAGCGACCAGATCGACTTGAACAGCGTGCCGAGCTTGTCGACCTTCCGGTTGCCGACGCTCAGCACTACGTCGCCTTGACGCAGATCGGCGCGGGCGGCAGGCCCCTTCTCCGACAGGCCGGCGATGATCACCCGATCCTGGGCCTCGGTAGCGTAGAGGCCGAGCCACGGCCGTGATGGACGGTTCGGACGGCCGAGGGTCATGAGATCGTCCAGGATCGGCGGCAACAGGTCGATTGGTACGACCATGTTGAGATGCTCGGAGCGCCCGCCCTCGCGCGATTGCTCGAGCTGAAGCGATCCGATGCCGAGAAGCTCGCCGCCCGGACCGATCAGTCCTGTGCCGCCCCAAAGCGGATGCGACGGCGCCGCGAAAATCGCTTCGTCGAGGACGTATTCCCAATAGCCGGCGAATTCCTGCTTGGCGACAATGCGGGCGGCAACCGAACGGGAGCGGCCGCCGGCACCGGCGATGACCACCCGGGTGCCGAGCTCGGCATCGGCGGACTTGCCTAGCGGCAAGGCAGGGAGATCCACCTTGGCCAGAGCCTGGACCAGCCCGAAGCCGGTTTCCTGATCGAAGCCCAGCACATGCCCCTCGACGCTGCGACCATCGGAGAGCCCGAGCCAGACGGTCTCAGCCTCCGTAACCAGGTAGCCGATGGTGAGAACGATGCCGTCCTTGCGGATAAGTACTCCGCTTCCGGAGCGCTCGGTACCAAGAACATCGGCGGTGAACGCGTCATCGGGAATGATCGCGCTGAGGCTGACGACGGACGCCAACGCACGGTCAAGATCGTAGCCATAGTCTTCCGGCTTCGGTCTCAACGACTCCGGGATTTCCCACTCCGGACGCGGCATCAGAACACTCCGTTTACGCCAGCAGCGCACCCCGACGTCGGCGGCAGCCGATCATATGGGATTCCGCGTGGAAAATGACCAGCCGGTTCCTGGGTTGAAGCGGTTACGTCAGGCCGGCCGCAAAACGCTTCCAGTTCGCGACGTAGTGCGCCGCGGAAATCCGGTTTCGCCCGACCTCGTCCGGGGTGAGGTCGCGAGCCACCTTGCCGGGGGCGCCGAGCACCAGCGAATTGGCTGGAATGACGCGGCGTTCGGGCACGAGCGCGCCGGCCCCGATCAGGCAATTGTCGCCGATCACAGCGTTGTTGAGGATGATCGCGCCCATCCCGATGAGGCAGTTATTGCCCACCGTGCAGCCGTGGACGATGGCGCGATGGCCAATTGTGCAGCCCTCCCCGACGCTCAGCGGCGAGCCCATGTCGGTGTGGAAGACGCAATGTTCCTGGACGTTCGTGTCGCGGCCGACCGTAATCCATTCGTTGTCGCCGCGGAGGACGGCACCGAACCAGATGCCAACCCCCTCGCCTATCCGCACCCTCCCGATCACGCTCGCGCTTGGCGCGATCCAGAAGGCTCCGGCCGCAGGAAGATCCGGCGATATCCCGTCAAGCGAATGAACCGGCACGGCACGCCTCAGGTCAGACGACGCTGCCCCGAATAGACAGGACCAGGTCGAGGACGACAAGGCCAAGACAGCAGCTCCAGAGTGCCGCCACCAGGGTGCCGGCGGCAAACCAGCGAAGTGGCGACTTCTCAATCTTTCGGCTGCGGATGGCATGATCCATGACGATCACCGGCCCGGTGAGCGCGCAGAACAGAAAGGTCGTGATCATGCCGAGGGCGGTCTGCCCGAAAAGCCCGAAGCGGGCGGGCTCGGACGTGATCCAGCGATAGAAACTGGCGGTAATCCCGGCGGCGACGAAGCCGACGACGCCGGCGTATAGCAGCACCAACAACTCGCCCACCACGGCCCGCCCTCCCGGATTCGTCCCAAAACGGGTTAGGTCAACCCGCCGTTGAGACGAAGCTGCAAGCCGCGTACCGTAGAAGCTACTTTTGATTCGCCGTCGAAGACCATGGAATCATTCGTCTTTCCTTCGACGCACAATATGGTTGATGTATCGTTAAGACACAGGGAGCGTGGCCATGGCAGTGGCATCGCAGCGAATTGCACCGCCCATTCACCGGGACGCCGCGCATGGCTGGCTTCGCCCAGCCGCCGGCTCTCTCATCGTCTTGTTGGGGATCTTTGCCCTCGCCTTCGCTGTCGCCCGGGCGATTGAAGACTATCGCGATCGCATGGCGCTGAGCGGCCTCGGCGGAAAGCCCTTCCCGGTGAACCTCGTGGTTGCGGGAGAGCCGATGACGATCCCCGCCAACATGATCCGCTTCCGCTCGGCCCGCCGGGTCGGAGCGGTCGACCGGCTCGACCTACTGCTTCACTGGCCCGGGCTCGAGGGTTTTTCCGACGCCCTTGCCGATGACTTCAAGGACAACTCCCCGGCGGCGCCCCTGATCTACGTTTCGATCGCCGCGCGCGAGTCGACGCTCGATGCGAGCACCCGTCTCGACGCGGTATACAGCCGGTTCTTCGAAGGCAAGCCGCTGGCGGGCCCGGACGGACTGGTCGGGCGGGCGCTCACCGCCGATTCCGGCTATCGCGGCGAGATCGTCTGGTTCCTGCCGAAAGGACCGGAACC
>JBBQGL010000153.1:0-9058 GCA_038323025.1 Hyphomicrobiales bacterium | reverse complement strand
TAGGCGCCGGATGCGGCGACAACGAAGAGCGAAAGGGCGATCTTTTTCACGGCGGGCACGATCCTGAGTTCGAACTTTTCCGACGGCAGGTTCGGGCCGTCGATGTCGCACTATCTCAGGTCCAAGCTGACAACCGCCTGTCAGCGCCGATTACAAATCGTTCATGCCTCTGTGCATGAGGGCTGATTCGAGCCAAAACGGCGCTAACCCTCAGGAAGCGCGCGTGTCGTCCTCGGGCAGGCGCACTTCCAGCCAGAGCGCATTGAGGACGGCGAAGGCGCAGGCGAGGCCGGTTCCGAGCACCCAGGCAAAATACCACATTGGACGGTCTCCTTTGGCGCGCGCTCAGTAATGGCCGGCCGAATCCGCATCGATGGCGCCGGCGGTGACCCTGCCCCGCAGGACGCGGAACACCCAGGCCGTGTAGGCAAGAACAATCGGCAGAAATACGACGGTCACGCCCAGCATAATCCCGAGGGTGAGCGCGCTGGACGATGCGTCCCAGACGGTCAGGCTCGAATTCGGGGTCGTCGACGACGGCAGCAGGAACGGAAAGAGGCTGACCCCGGCGGTGGCGATGACGCCGAGGAGCGCGATGGCGCTGGTCACGAAGGCCAGGCCGGAACGACGCCGCGTCAGAAGCGCGATCGTGGCGAGGGCCCCGATATAGCCGAGGGCGGGCGCAAGCAGCATCCACGGGTAGAGCGAATAATTCGTCAGCCAGCCGCCGCGGTGGAGTTCCACGGTCTTGAGGAGCGGGTTTGACGGACCGTTTCCGGCGATCGCGCTGGTGATGGTGTAGCCGTCGAGGAAGGCGACCCAGATGCCGGCGAGGGTGAACAGGACGATCAGCGCGACCGCCGCCAGGCGCGCCGCGGCGGCGGAACGTCCGGCAACCGGCTCCTCCGCCTTCACCGCCAGGTACGTGCCGCCGTGCATGACGAGCATGGCAACGCTGACCAGCCCGCAGAGCAGCGAGAACGGATTGAGCAGGCCGAAAAGCGTGCCCCCGTAGACGAGGCGCATGGTCTCGTCGAAGCCGAAGGGAACGCCGCTCAGCACATTGCCGAAGGCAACCCCGAAGATCAGCGCGGGCACGAGGCCGGCCACGAACAGGCCGATATCCCAGACGCGGCGCCAGCGCGGATCCTCGACCTTGGAGCGGAACGTGAAGCCCGCGGGCCGCAGGATGAGCGCCGCCAGGACGAGGAACATGGCGAGGTAGAAGCCGGAAAAGGCAACCGCGTAGAGGGCCGGCCAGGCGGCGAAGATGGCGCCGCCGCCGAGGATCAGCCAGACTTGGTTGCCTTCCCAGACCGGGCCGACCGTGTTCAGCGCCACGCGGCGCTCGGCATCGGTATGGCCGACGAAGTTGAACAGCATGCCGACGCCGAGGTCGAAGCCGTCCATGATGGCGAAGCCGATGAGCAGCACGCCGAGGATCAGCCACCATATCAGTCTGAGGATTTCGTAATCGAACATCGGGATTGTCCTGATCTCGGGCTATTCGGCGGGCACGAGCGACGGCGGGATCGACGGCCGGCGCTGGCGCTGCGGCGGCCTGGCGTAGGGCTCGGGACCAAGGCGGATGGTCTTCACCATCAGGTAGACGTCGACGACGGCGAGGGTCGAATAGAACAGGATGAATCCGACGAGGGTGATCATGACGTTCCCGGCCGAGATGCTCGACACCGCCAGGAAGGTGGGCAGGACGCCCTCGATCACCCACGGCTGGCGCCCGACTTCGGCGACGAACCAGCCGAGTTCGGCGGCGATCCACGGCAACGGCAGAGTAAAGAGCGCGATCTTCAGGAAGAGCGGATGCCGGTCGAGCTGACGCCGGCTGGCCTGGTAGAAGGCGTAGGCAAAGAGCGCGATGAAGAAGAAGCCGAGCCCGACCATGACGCGGAAGCTCCAGAAGAGCGGCGACACGGCGGGGACGGTGCTCCACGCGGCCTGTGTGATCTCGGCGTCGGTGGCAGCGGCAATATCCGGCCTGATCTTCTTCAGGAGCAAGGCGTAGCCGAGATTGCCGACGTGATCGTCGAGCTTCTGCCTGAGGTCGGCATTGGTCCGGTCGGCGCGGAGCTTGTCGAGGGCGTCATAGGCGATGAGGCCGTCGCGGATATTGACCTCGGTCTCTGCGACGAGCTGCTTGATGCCGGGCACTTCGGCGCTGATGGAACGGGTGGCGATGAGGCCGAGCATCCACGGTATCTTGACCGCGTAGTCGGTGCGCCGGGTGTCCGGGTTGGGAACGCCGAAGATCGTGAAGCCGGCCGGCGCCGGTTCGGTTTCCCAGGCGCTTTCGATCGCGGCGATCTTCATCTTCTGGTTTTCGGAGGCGGTGTAGCCACTCTCGTCGCCGAGCACGACGACCGAAAGGGCGGAAAGCAAGCCGAAGCTGGCGGCGACCGTCATCGAGCGCCTGGCGATTTCGCTGTGCTTGCCGCGGAGCAGGAAGAGCGCGCTGATCGCCAGCACGAAGACCGCGCCGGTGACGTAGCCGGCGCTGATCGTGTGCACGAACTTCGCCTGCGCTACCGGGTTGAAGATCACCGCCATGAAATCGGTGACTTCCATGCGCATGGTATCGGGATTGAAGCGCGCGCCGACCGGATGCTGCATCCAGCCGTTGGCGACGAGGATCCACAGGGCCGAAAGGCTGGAGCCGAGCGCCACCATCCAGGTGACGACGAGGTGGCCGAGCCTCGAAAGCTTGTTCCAGCCGAAGAAGAAGAGGCCGACGAAGGTCGCCTCGAGGAAGAAGGCCATGAGGCCCTCGATGGCGAGCGGGGCGCCGAAGACGTCGCCGACGTAGTGGCTGTAATAGGCCCAATTCATGCCGAACTGGAATTCCATGGTGATGCCGGTGGCGACGCCCATGGCGAAGTTGATGCCGAACAGCGCGCCCCAGAAGCGGGTCATCTGGCGCCAGATCTCGCGCCCGGTCATCACGTAGACGCTCTCCATGATGCCGAGGAGGACCGACAGGCCGAGCGTCAGCGGCACGAAGAGGAAATGGTACATGGCGGTCAGGCCGAACTGAATCCGCGACAGATCGACGACATCGAGTCCCGACATCAGTTGTTCCTTTCCGCTTGCGCGGCGTGCGTATTGGCCATCAGACGTTCCTCGACGGCGTGCTCATCAACCACGGGCAACTGCCTTGCGCTGAAGACGAAAAGCGACGCCGCAGCGATGATTACCAGCTTCAGGGCGATTACGAGCCCGATATCGCGGGCGAGCCAATGCCTGGACATTTGCATCCTGTCTGCCACGTGGGAACCACGGGCGAATTGACCCACGTCAACGCCGCTGGCGGTCACAAATCAATCGAAACACGCAGAACGTCCGGCGCCGCAGTCGGCGCGGTCGAGAAGCCGAGCTCCTTGGCCATGGCGAGCATCGTCGTGTTGGCGCGCAGAACCTCGCCGAATACCTGCTTCAGCCCGCGCCTGCGGCCATAGGCGAGGAGTTCCGTCATCAGGTGGAATCCGAGGCCATGGCCCTTCAGATCTGAGCGCACCATGATCGCGAATTCCGCCATTTCGTTGTCCGGATCGCAAACCAGACGCGCCGCGCCGACAATCGAGCCGAAGTCCGGCTCGTTGGGCAGCGGCATCGCCACCAGGGCCATCTCGCGGTCGTAGTCGATCTGCGACAGGCGGGCGGCCATCAGGGGCGGGAAATTGCGCATGTGGCCGAGGAAGCGCATGCGGATGTCGTCGAGCGACGACTTGTGGAGCATGTCCACGAGCCTCGGCATGTCTTCCGGCAGGATCGGGCGAATGAAGATCTCGGAGCCGTCGGAAATGGCAGCGATGTGCTCCAGCTCGACCGGATAGGGACGGATGGCGAGGCGCGTCGCCGCGTTGGCGGGCGCCGGCCGCACGACCGCGCGCGCATCGAGGGCGATCACCCCCTTGTCGTCGGCGAGAAGCGGGTTGATGTCGAATTCGGCGATCTCCGGAAATTCGACGGCAAGCTGCGACAGGCCGGCAAGCGCGCCGGCAATGGCGTCGAGGTTGACCGGCGGCCGGTCGCGATAGCCCTTCAGCAGCACGGCGATGCGCGTGCGCGCGATCATCTCCCGGGCAAGGACGATATTCAGCGGCGGCAAGCCGACGGCACGGTCGCGGATCATCTCGGCCGCGGTGCCGCCGGCGCCGAACAGGACGATCGGCCCGAATACGCTGTCCTCTGCAAGCCCGAGAAGGAGCTCATGGGCCGTCGGCCGGTGGACCATGGTTTCGACGACGAAGCCGTCGATCTTCGCGCCGGGCACGCGACGGTGGGTCGTCTCCAGCATCTCGACGGCGGCCTTCTCGACCGCCTCAGGCGTTTCGAGATCAAGGCGGACGCCGCCAACGTCCGACTTGTGGCTGATGTCCCTGGAAAGAATCTTCAGGACAACCGGCTCGCCGAACTCGCGGGCGATGCGCGCGGCTTCGGCCGGGTCGGCGGCGGTGCGGGTATCGACCGTCGCTATCCGGTAGGCGCGCAGGATCGCTTTCGCTTCCGGCTCGGTCAGCAGCTTGCGGCCGTCGGCCAGCGCCGCGTCGATTACCTTGCGGACCGCAACCCGGTCGGGAACCGTCTCGGGCGAACCGGACGGCGGCGCTTCGATCAGCAGGTTCTGGTTGCGGCGATATTCGACCAGGTGCGTGAACGCGCGCACGGCTTCGTCGGGCGTCTCGTAGGTCGGAATGCGGCGCGCGGTGAACAGGGCGCGCGCCTCGCGCGCGGCAGGATCGCCGAGCCAGCAGGTGAGAATGGGAATGGCGGGATGCTCGGGGACCGCGGCAACGACCGCCTCCGCGGCGCTGGTGCTGCTGGCCACCGCGGTCGGGCAGTTAAGGACGAGAACCGCGTCCTGTGCGTTGTCCGCGAGCATGGCCGTCAGCGCGGCCGTGTAGCGTTCCCCGGACGCATCGCCGAGAATATCCACCGGATTTGCGCGCGACCAGGTGCCGGGCAGCGACTTGTCGAGGATCGCGATCACGTCCGGCGAGAGGGCGGCGAGGTGCCCTCCCCGTTCGTCGAGGGCGTCGGCCGCCAGCACGCCGGCGCCGCCGCCATTGGTGATCACCCCCAGCCGATCGCCGTTGACCTGGACGCCGGAGGAGAGCGTGACCACCGCCTCGAACATTTCGCGCAGTTCGTGGACGCGCAGCATGCCGGCGCGCCGGAAGGCCGCGTCATAGACGATGTCGGCGCCGGCGAGCGCGCCGGTGTGGGACATCGCCGCCTTGGCGCCGGCGGTGCTTCTCCCCGACTTCACGACGATGACGGGCTTGGCGCGCGCCGCCAGCCGGCCGGCCGACATGAACTTACGCGCGTGAGTGATGCTCTCGACGTAGAGCAGGATGGCCGTCGTGGCCGGATCGACCGCCAGGTAGTCGAGGAGGTCGCCAAAATCGACGTCGGCCATGTCGCCGACGGAGATGACGTGGGAGAAGCCGAAATTGCGCGCCGAGGCCCAGTCGAGGATCGCCGTCGCGAGTGCGCCCGACTGGGTGACGAAGGCGAGCCCGCCGGGGGCGGGCGTCAGGTGCGCGAAGCTCGCGTTGATGCCGCGCGCCGGCGAAATGAAGCCGAGGCAGTTCGGCCCGACGATGCGAAGCAGGTGGGGACGCGCCGCGTCGAGCACTGCCTGGCGGAGTTTCTTCTCCTCGCTGCGGTCGCCCTCGCCGAAGCCGGCCGTGACCACTACCGCCGCGCGGCAGCCCCGGACGCCGAGCTCGGCGACCAACCCGGGCACCGTCGCCGGCGGCGTCGCGATCACGGCGAGGTCGGGAACCGCCGGCAGGTCGGCGACCGACTTGTAGTTCAAGGTCGAGCGGATGGCCTCCTCATGCGGGTTGACCATGAAGACCGGTCCGCTGAAGCCCGTATCGAGGAGATTGCGCGCGAGGACCGAGCCGACCGAGCCGGGCTGGTTGCTCGCCCCGATAAGCGCGATCGCTTTCGGGGTGAAGAGTGCGTCGAGGTTCCGGATGGTCATGGTTGCCGCCGCCTGAGTTGATGGCTCAGAGTACCGTCATTGCCCGTTCGCAGCCGGCGAACGCTTGATCCTGCTCAATGACGCGTCCGATCGAACCGTATTTCACTGATCGCTAATTGCGAACGGGAGATGACCCATGGCCGAGAATGGCGAGCGGCGAAAGACCTTCAGCGAGGAAATAGCAGGGATTCACCTCGTCGAACGTATCAAAGAGCTCATTGCGGAAGGCAACGCCCGCGCCATTCGCGTGCGTACCGAGGACGGCAAGATCTTCCTCGAAATCCCGCTCACGGCCGGCGCGATCGGCGGCGGAGTCATGGCGCTTGCGGCACCGTGGCTGGCGATTCTCGGGGCGCTGGCGGCGCTGGTGACACGCGTGAAGGTCGAGATCGTCCACGAGCCGCCGAACGAGACCCCCGGCGATTCCGACAAGGCGGCAGCGGCCTAGCCTGCCCGCAAGAGCCTCGACCTTCAGGTAGTGGCTCAGTTTGAATTCCCGGGCGCTATACGCCTTCGACGATGACTGAATCGTAGTCGGAGGCGGAAGCGCCGCGCGTACCGCGCAAGGCTGTGTAACCGGCTCCCGCCGCTCGCGCCGCTTCGATGCTGTCGAACTCAATGACCACGATTCGATTGTGGAACGTTCCTTCGATAATCTCGGTCCGGCCACCGCTCACCAGCACTCTGCCGCCGACACCCTTCGTAACCTTCACCGACGCGTTCTTGTAATCCTCATAGCCATCCGGATCGGTGACGTTGATACTCGCGACGATGTATGCTTTGGGCATTGATGGTCCCTCTCTCGGACATGCCCGCGATTGCGGACGTCGATCGCTTGCCGCTAAGCATAGGGGTCCGGCGACTCACCGCGTCAATGGGCTGATTTTTCCGACTGAGACACTACCGACATTCAGGATACCAGCGGCCGTCGCATGGCTCGATCGCGGAAAGTCCCCGGCTTGCTCCCGTGGCTGGGAGTCGCGGCCCCGCTGGTCTACGCGGCGGCCGTCATCTATGGCGCCGCGGCGCGGCCCGACTACAGCCACATCGCCGACCCGATCAGCAAACTGATCGAGGCGGAAGCTCCCAACAAGCCGGCGATCGACGGGCTGTTCATCCTCTACAACTGTCTCGTCATCGCCTTCGCCGCCGGGCTGCCGCGGCGGTTTGCCGCCGGTGGAAGAGCCTGCAAGGCCGGTGCCCTCGCCCTTGGACTGACCGGGTGCCTGGGCCTGATCATGACATTCTTCCCGATGGACGCGATCGGCACGCCGGCAACGGGGCCGGGCATCACCCATATCGTGCTCGCCGGGCTCGAGTCCCTGGCAACGATGGCCGCCGTGCTCGCCTTTGCAATCGTGTTCGGGCAGGCGGGCCGCCGCGGGATGGCGGCCTATTCCTGGCTGACGCTCGCCGCCACGCTGCTCTCGGGCGGCATCGCCGCCTGGTCGGCGGCCTCCGCTGGACCGCTGATGGGGTTGTGGGAGCGGATCACGATCGGCAGCGTGCTTCTGTGGATGCTCGTCATGGCTATCACCCTGACCGGCAGCCTCAGCGGTTTACCTACCTCAGATGCGCGAGCGATCGCCAAGCGCCCTTAGCGCGTTGAGGATGACCGCAACGTCGATGACCTCCTGCAGGAGCGCGCCCTCGACCGGAACGAGGTAACCGAGCGCCGCCGCGATCATGCCGACCGTCGACAGGCCGATACCGGCATAGACGCTCTGCAGGGCGATCCTGCGCGAGCGCCGCGCGATCGCAATGGCCGGGAGAACACGGTCGAGCTCGTCCACCAGCAGCACGACATCTGCGGCCTCCGCGGACGCCGCGGCGCCCTTGGCGCCCATCGCCAGGCCGAGGTCGGCGGCGGCCAGCGCCGGCGCGTCGTTGACGCCGTCGCCGATCATCATGACCGGCCCGTGCTTCCTTTCCGCGAGGACAACCAGCGTCTTCTGGTCGGGCGTGAGGTCGGCGCGCACCATGTCGATCGGCAGGCCGTCGACGACCTCCTCGGCGACCTCGCGCCGATCGCCGGTGGCGAGCACGATGCGCTCGATTCCGGTCTCGCGGAGGCGCCGCAGGAGGTCGGCCATGCCCGGGCGCAGACGGTCGGCGAGGACGAGTTCTCCGGCGGCCTGGCCATCAACCGCGACCGCTACCACCACCGAACCCGGCGGAACCTGGCGATCCGAGGCTCCGTCGGTGCGCGGTCCGGAGCGGGCGACGACGAAGCGGCGGCCGCCGACCGCGAGCTTGCGCCCGTCGACCAGTCCCTCGACGCCCTCGCCGGCGGTTTCCTTGACACCGGTCGGAGAACTGAGCGTCAAGCCCTTGGCGCGAGCCTCCGCCACGAGGGTAGCGGCGATGACGTGCTTCGAGGCCTGGTCGAGCGAAGCGGCAAGGCGCAGCAGTTCGTCGCCGGTCATCCCGGGAGCGACGTCGATCGCCACCAGGCGGGCGCTGCCGTCGGTGAGGGTTCCGGTCTTGTCGATGACGAGGCTACGCACCCGCGCCAAAGTCTCCAGCGCCTGGCCGCCCTTGATCAGGATGCCGTGGCGGGCGGCGCGCGAGAGGCCGGCGACGATCGCGACCGGCACCGCGAGGATCAGCGGGCACGGGGTCGCCACCACGAGGACGGCGACGGCGCGGATCGGATCACCGGTCCAGAACCAGGCAATGGCGGCGATGGCGACGGTGACGCCGAGAAAGCCGAGCGCGAACTTGTCGGCAAGGCGGGCCATGGGTGCCTTCGAGCGCTGGGCGGCCTCGACCAGGCGGACGATGCCGGCATAGGTGCTCTCCGCCGCGGTGCGCGCGGCGAGCATGTCGAAGGCCTCGCCGGCGTTGGTCGAACCGCTCATCAGTGCCTGGCCGGCCGAGTGCTGGACGGGGAGCGACTCACCGGTCAGCGCCGACTCGTCCACCACGGCGACGTGGTCGACGACGGTACCGTCGACGGCGACGACATCGCCCTGGCGGATGAGAAGCCGGTCGCCCGGCGCCACGATGTCGAGGGCGATCTCCTCCAGCCCGGCGGTACCGTAGCGCATG
>JBBQGL010000152.1:0-9076 GCA_038323025.1 Hyphomicrobiales bacterium | reverse complement strand
TCGCCGCCGATGCCGTTCCCGTTCTTCAAGAACATGACGGCCGAGGACCTCGACGCCGTGGTCGCCTATGTGCGGACCATCCCCCCGATCAAGAACAAGGTCGAGCGTACCGCTTTCCAGGCAAAAGCCTTCCCCTGACGGGGACGCCCGCGCGCTGGCGGGCTCGCGGGCTGGTTCGCCGGCCGATGATGGGAGCACGTGGCGAGAGTTCCGGCGAACGCCGGATCGCACACCCGTGCCGCTGGTCGGCTTGGCTGTGAGGATCGCCGGAGCCCGGAAGCGAGGAAGGGCGCACGCGCAGGCTGTGTCCTCCGGGGGTGCAAACAGGACAGGTCGGAAATAGACGCGGCGGGGGATTCGTTCTCGTTGCGGAGCCGGCAAATCTATAAGACACTTGAGCCGTCGAATTGAACGAGATCCCCAAAACAAGACTCGACCAATCCGGAGGCGAAGCGATGAGCATACGCAAGGAACAGGAATTTATTCTGCAGGAATCAACCCGCCAGCAGTTGCTGTCAGGCACCGTCGACCGGCGTGAATTTCTCACGCGCAGCCTGGTCGCCGGTCTTGGCCTCGCCGGTGTCGGGGCGATGGCGAAAATGGGCATTGGATCGGCCTTGGCCGCCGATCGGCCGCTGACGCCGACGTTCTACCAGTGGATCCAGGATCTCCACCCCGGCATCCCGGCGGTGAACGCCAAGTTCCCGGGCATCAACTACCAGATCGCGCCCGTGGAAGGGTTCGGCATCGAGCGCTTCGTTGCCGAGGCGAAGAGCGGCACGAGCACGTGGGACGTCTACGTCGGCCAGACGCCGTTCGTGGAAATGTCGGCCATGATCGCGGCCGACGTCATCGAGCCGTTGGACAACTACATCCCGAAGGAAGTCATCGACGACATCATTCCGTCGATTCGCGCGGAGTGCACCGTCAACGGCAAGCTCTACAGCTGGCCGTTCTTCCTCGACGTGATCGGCTCCAGCTGGCATTCCGGCGTCACCACCAAGGCCGGCCTGCCTGATGCGGCCCCGGCCACCTGGGACGACTATCTCGCCGCCGCCAAGAAGGTCGCGGACTCGAAGGCCGCCCCGTTTGGCGCCACCTTCGATTCGCACGGCTGGCGTTCGCTCGTGCCGTTCACCCACAGCCTGAGCACCAAGGTCTACACGCCGGAAGGCCTCTTCGACTTCACCAGCGACGCCGCCATCGAGGCGCTGAAGCTGATGAAGAGCATCATGGCGGTGGGCAACCCCGACATCCTGCTCGAGGGCGCCACCGACGGCGGCGTCAACGGCACGCCGGACGAGGTGGCCTTTGCCGCCCAGCGCGTCGGCTACTACACCAAGTACTTCAATGCGCCGCTGCGCATGGCCCAGAACTGGAACGATCCGAAGCAGCTTCGCCTCGGACCGCTGCCGAAATTCGCCAACGGCGAAGGCTCGACGGTGTTCTGGACCACGGGCTGCGCCTTGTTCAAGCACGGTCAGAACAAGGAAAAGGCGGCCGAGTACATCAAGGCCCTGACCTACGACGCGCAGATCTGGAAGGACTCGATCGTCGGCACCGAAGCCGCCCATCCCGGACAGCTGCCGCCGTACAAGTCGATCTACGCCGACTGGAACACCAACAAGCCGGACTGGATGCCTGACTTCGTTGCGCTGGTCCGCAGCCAGCTCGACAAGGCCAAGGCCATCGAGAACCATATCTTCGGCCTGAACCAGTTCGTCATCGGCAAGCCCATCTGGGAGACCTACCTGAAGGGCGAAGAGCCGGATCCGAAGGTGGCGATGCAGAAGGTTGTCGACGCCGTCAAGGCAGAGATGAAGCGCGGCGGCTAGCCGTCGGCACGCGAAATGCGAGGACCGGAACGGCATCGTCCGTCGCCGGTCCTCGCTCCCCTCATGAGAAACATCGCAGCATTTACAGCGGCCCGAAGTTTGCAGGCGGGGGCCTGTCGGACCGGCGATGTGCGGGTCCACACCAGGGAAGCGGAGACTGTGTTGCCGGGCGCCATCGATTCAATGACGCGCGCTGCGGCCTGTCCGGGATAGCGCATGGCTGAGACGATCGTCTACGACCGGGCCGCACCGCGGGGCTTTGAAAAGCTCGGGCCTCTCGGCCGCCTGAGACAGAGCATGACGCCGTGGTGGTTTCTGTTTCCGGCGCTGGCTTTCTTCGTCGGCTATCAGGTCTACCCGATCTTCCGCGTCCTCTGGATCAGCTTTACCGACTACCAGTTCCTGTCCAACAAGCCGGCGAACTGGGTCTGGTTCGACAACTATCGCGAGGCGCTGAGCGACCCCTTGATGTGGGCGAGCCTCTGGCGCGCCGCATTGTTCACGATCATGTTCCTGCCCGGAACGATCATCCTGCCGCTCCTCCTGGCGATCCTCGTCGACCGTGTCGAAACGCCGAAGCTCGCGACCTTCTACCGCGTGGTCCTGCTCATTCCGGCGGTGATTCCGAGCACGCTCGTCTTCGTGCTCTGGAAGTGGATGTACAATTACCAGGCCGGGCCCATAAACCATTTCCTGATCGACACCCTCGGTTTGTTCTCGATCCAGAACGCGCCGCAATGGCTGGGCGGAACGTCGCTCACCCTGCCGTCGATAGCCATCATGGAGGTGTGGTGGGGGCTGGGCTACCACACGATCTTCTTCCTCGCCGGCCTCGCGGCAATTCCGAAGGACCTGCCGGAAGCCGCCCGCATCGACGGCGCCAGCGAGTGGCAGATCTTCTGGCACATCGTCCGGCCGCGCCTCGCCCCGATCATGATGATCCTGGTCGTGCTTCGCTTCGGCACGGCCATGGCGGTGATCGACGAGTACCTGATCTTCGGTGGCTTCAACCGCGACTCGCCGACCTATACATGGACCATGTTCATGTACGACGAGGCCTTCCATCTCGGCCTCTGGCGGCAGGGCTTCGGCGCGGCCATCGGCATGATCGGTGCGGTCGCCATGATGTTCGTGATGATCTTCCTGATCCGCATCTTCCGTAACCGGGACTGAACGTGGACGAAGCGGCATGACTATCGAGGCAGTTGACGATGGCGGGCTGGCGGTAAGACCGGTCGTGCGCCGGCTTCGCGAGCCGGGCTGGTTCCAGAGGAACCGCAGCGTGATTGTCCGTCACGCGGTGATCAACCTGTTCATGGTCATCATCATCCTGCCTCTGCTCTGGATCCTCCTCCTATCGGTCAAGTCGCGCCCCGATGCGGCGCAGGGGAACTTCTGGCCGACGAAGTTCGACTTCACCCGCTACAGCTACGTCTTCGAACGCATCGACACCTTTCCGACCAATCTGTTCAACAGCATCTACGTCACCGCCGGAACCGTGATCGTCACGACGTTCTGCGCCGTGCTGGCCGGCTACGCGCTGGTGCACCTGAGGCCCCGCGGCGGCGGCTACATCGTCGCGGCGCTGCTGGTCTCGCTCTATCTGCCGATCCGCGTCGTCTCGATCATCAGCATCTACGAGATCCAGAACTTTCTCGGCCTGATCAACGTGACCAGCGGGCTGATCCTGCCTTACGTGACGCTCAACCTGGCGATCAGCGTCCTGATCATGCGCAGCATGTTCCAGCTGGTGCCGCACCAGATGATCGAGGCGGCGACCATGGACGGCGCCGGTCCCTGGAAGACGCTGTGGCTGGTCGGGCTGCCGATGGTGCGCAACGGCCTGGTGGTCGTGTTCATCGTGAATTTCGTCACCGCCTGGGGCGAGTTCCTGCTCTGCACGACGCTCACCAACGATCAGACCGCGCGCACAATGCCGGTGGTCCTCGCCGGCGCGCAGGGCGGGCTCGGCCAATGGTCGTGGCCGGCGCTGGCCGCCGTCTACGTCGTCGTGGTCACCCCCGGCATCGTCGCTTTCACCTTCGCGCAGAGGCTCTTCTTCAAGGGTCTGGCGGAAGGCGTGCTGAAGGGCTAGCACCGCTTCTTCGCGCGAACCGGGTCGCCCAGTGGCGCGCGTGTCCTGGCGATCCTCGGCGGCCGCAGTTGCATCTTGCGGCGCGTCGATCCTGCCTTGTGTGTCGTGACAATTGGGCGCAGCATCCGGTGGGGCATCGGAGGCGTCAACATGGCGGTCGCATACGCCAGGACCGGGGGTGGTCCTGTCCCTCTCAGCCGGTCCGGGCCGCGCTTGCGCCAGGCACTGAGCGCCCCCAACGTCCTCATGATCTTCCCGCGCTTCAATCCGAATTCGTTCTGGAACCTGCAGGCGGTGTGCGACATCCGCGGCGCGCGCTGTCCGGCGCCGCCCCTCGGTCTGATCACGGTCGCAGCGCTCCTGCCGCCGGCCTGGAACGTGCGCCTCGTCAATCGCAACGCCGAGGAACTCACCGACCGCGACCTCGACTGGGCCGACATGGTGATGACCGGCGGGATGCTCCCGCAGCAGGACGATGCGCTCGCCCTCATCGCCATGTGCCGGGAGCGCGGCAAGCCCGTTGTGATCGGCGGCCCCGACGCGACGTCCAGCCCCGAGATTTATGCCGCGGCGGATTTTCGCGTGCTGGGAGAGGCCGAGGGCATTCTCGGTCAGTTCATCGAAGCGTGGGGCGCCGGCGCCGAAGGCGGCACGTTCGCCGGCGAGAAATTCCAGGTCGACGTGACCAGGAGCCCGATCCCGCGCTTCGATCTGCTGGATTTCCGCCACTACCTCTATGTCGGCGTGCAGTTCTCGCGCGGCTGCCCGTTCAACTGCGAATTCTGCGACATCATCGAACTCTACGGCCGTGTGCCGCGGGCCAAGACCAACGAACAGATGCTCGCCGAGCTGGATGCCCTCTATGGGATGGGCTATCGCGGCCCGGTCGATTTCGTCGATGACAACCTTATCGGCAACAAGAAGGCCCTGAAGCGCTTCCTGCCCGAATTGCATGCGTGGCAAAAGGCGCATGGCTACCCTTTCCACCTGTCGACCGAGGCCTCGATGAACCTCGCCGACGACAGCCAGCTTCTAACGATGATGCGCGAGGCAAATTTCGCCGCGATCTTCGTCGGCATCGAGAGCCCCGATACCGAGACCCTGATTGCCACCCAGAAGAAGCAGAACACCCGGCGCAGCCTCGCCGAAAGCGTCCACAAGATTTACGACGCCGGGATGTTCGTGCTGGCGGGCTTCATCATCGGCTTCGACACCGAGAAGCGCGGTGTCGCCCGCGGGATGATCGAGTGCATCGAGGATACGAGCATTCCCGTCTGCATGGTCGGCCTGCTCACCGCCTTGCCCAACACCCAGCTTACCCGGCGCCTCGAAAGCGAAGGCAGGCTCCTGCCGATGAAGCAGAGTCAGGGAGACCAGTGCACCGCGGGTCTCAATTTTGTCACCCGAAGGCCGCTGCGCGACGTCCTGACGGACTATCGCGCGGTGCTCGAAAGCGTGTACCGGCCCGAGGGCTATTTTGCGCGTGTCCGCCACGTCGGGCGGGCGCTCAACCGTCCACACCACAGGAAGCCGCTTGGCGAGATGCTCAAGGCGCTGCGTGTCCTCGGCCGGGTCATGTGGCAGATGGGGGTGCGCCGGGCGGATCTGCGCGGGCAGTTCTGGCGAACGCTCATCGACTGCCTTCGCCACAACCCGAAGGGGCTCGAACAGGTCGTCGTGCTCATGGTCTTCTACCTGCACCTCGGCATGTTCGCGAAATTCCTCATCCGGGAACTGGACCGGCAGATCGGCGAGATCGACGGCGAGGCGGCGGACACGCGCGTGGCCCTGTCGGCGTGACGCCGGCCACGGCCAATAGGCCTTGCCTGTCAGGCGGATGGCGGCTTGCGCATGGCCGCGCGGCGCACTACCTCTGGCCCGAGGCGGCAAGGGGCCGCCGCAGCCGAGTTAGTCCGATGCCGACACCCGCCTCTGCGCCCGATTGCCTGAAGCTGCTGGCTCTCGACGAGGAAGACCTCGCCGTCATTTCCGCCTACGTCCAGGATGCCGTCCTAAAGGTCAGCGACCTGGTCTACCTGCCGCGCGAACAGCGCTTCGCCGTCGGCATGAACCGCTTCACCTGGGAGAAGGCGGAAGGCCGCCGCAAGAGTTTTGAGCGCCGCCGCGCCGCGCTTTCCTTCGATCGCGTGCGCGCGGTACAGGTCAGCCAGATCAACCGCGACCGGCCCGATGCGGTGCTCGAACTGCTGGCGGTGGGCTTTGACCCGACCGATGCCCCCGGCGGGTACGTGACGCTCTATTTCGCCGGCGGCGGGGCCGTCCGCCTCGAGGTCGAGGTCATCGAGACCCGCCTTGCCGATCTCGGCGCCGCCTGGGCGACCGCGCAGAAGCCGAGCCACGATCTGGCGGCGACGAAGATCGCCTGAACGAGGAACTGGTCCGGGGGGATTTGTGGCCGTCAGGCTGAACCAGGGCGACGCTGACTTCGAGCAGCGCTTCGCCGCCTTGCTCGCCGCCAAGCGCGAGGTGTCCGAGGATGTCGACGCCACGGCGCGCGCGATCGTCGACGACGTCCGCCGGAACGGCGACAAGGCGCTCGTCGCCTATACCCGGAAATTCGACGGCTTCGACCCGAGCGCCACCGGCCTCGCGGTGTCCGCGGCCGAGTTCGCCGCCGCCGAAAGAGCGGTCGACCCCGAGGCGCTGAAGGCCCTGGAATTTGCCCGCGAGCGCATCGAGGATTTCCATCGGCGTCAGATGCCGAAGGACGAGCGCTACACCGACGCGCTTGGCGTCGAGCTTGGCAGCCGCTGGACGGCGATCGAGGCCGTCGGCCTATACGTCCCCGGCGGCACCGCCTCCTATCCAAGTTCAGTGCTGATGAATGCGCTGCCGGCCAAGGTCGCCGGCGTCGAGCGCGTCGTCATGGTGGCCCCGGCGCCGGGGGGCGTCCTCAATCCGCTGGTCCTCGTCGCCGCGCGCCTGGCCGGCGTCGACGAGGTCTACCGGGTGGGGGGAGCCCAGGCGATCGCCGCGCTCGCCTACGGCACCGAAACGATCAGGCCGGTCTTCAAGATCGTCGGACCCGGCAACGCGTACGTTGCCGCGGCCAAGCGCATCGTCTTCGGCACCGTCGGCATCGACATGATCGCCGGCCCGTCGGAAGTGCTGGTGGTCGCCGATGGCGACAACGATCCCGACTGGATCGCCGCCGACCTGCTGGCCCAGGCCGAGCACGATGGCGCGGCGCAATCGATCCTGGTCACCAATTCAGCCGGACTGGGCGAGCGCGTCGCCGCTGCCGTCGAGCGCCAGCTGGGCACGCTGGCACGGAAGGAGACCGCCGCCGCGAGCTGGCGCGACTTCGGCGCCATCGTCATCGTGCGCTCGCTGGCCGGGGCCATGGACCTCGCCAACCGGATCTCGCCGGAGCACCTGGAGCTTGCGGTCGCCGAGCCCGAGGCGCTGCTCGCGAGGGTCCGCAACGCCGGCTCGATCTTTCTCGGCCGCCACACCCCCGAGGTCATCGGCGACTATGTCGGCGGGCCCAACCACGTCCTACCGACGGCGCGCTCGGCCCGCTTCTCTTCGGGCCTGTCGGTGCTCGATTTCGTCAAGCGCAGCTCGATCCTGAAGCTCGGCCCGGAGCAGCTGCACGCCCTCGGCCCGGCGGCGATCACGCTGGCGGAGGCCGAAGGACTTGGGGCCCACGCCCGCTCCGTCGCGATCCGCCTTAACCGCCGGGACTAGCGCGAGAAGCCCATGACTGCATTCGCCGGGCGTTCCCAAGCGAGCGATAATCCGCTAGGTTCCGCCGCACTTTGGACCCGCCATGAGAGGAAGCATGGCCAAGGAAGAAATCATTGAATTCCCCGGCACCGTCACTGAGCTCCTGCCCAATGCCATGTTCCGGGTAAAGCTGGAAAACGACCACGAGATCATTGCCCATACTGCCGGCCGCATGCGCAAGAACCGCATTCGGGTGCTCGCCGGCGACAAGGTCACCGTCGAGATGACGCCCTACGATCTGAGCAAGGGCCGGATCACCTACCGCTTCAAATAGACCGGTCCCGCAACAGGGCCGTGGCTGCACCGGAAGGCTCGGGATGAGCGGACGCATCAGACTCATTCTCGCCTCGGGCTCGCCCCGCCGGCTGCAGCTCCTCGGCCAGATCGGCATCGAGCCCGACCGGCTGATGCCGGTCAATATCGATGAATCGCCGAAGAAGAACGAGCTGCCGCGCAATCTCGCCCGCCGCCTTGCCCGCGAGAAGGCGGAGGCGGCGCTGGCGCTGCTCCGCGCCGGGCCCGAACCGTCGTCCGCCGTCATCCTCGCCGCCGACACTGTCGTCGGCGTCGGCCGGCGATGCCTGCCGAAGGCCGAGCTGATCGACGAGGCGACGGCGTGCCTGCGCCTGCTCTCCGGCCGTTCGCATCGCGTCTATACCGGCCTGGCGCTGGTCACCGCCAGGGGCCAGATTCGCCAGCGGCTGATCGAGACCCGTGTCCGCTTCAAGCGCCTGTCGCGCGAGGACGTCGAGAGTTATCTCGCCTCGGGCGAATGGCGGGGCAAGGCCGGCGGCTATGCCGTTCAGGGGCTTGCCGGCGCCTTCGTGGTCAAAATCGTCGGCTCGTATTCGAGCGTCGTCGGCTTGCCGCTCTACGAAACCATGACCCTCCTCGCCGGCGAAGGCTATCCGGTGCACTTCGGCTGGCTGAACCCGGTCTGACCGAAGTGCCCGAAGCGAAGAAACCCGCCGCCAAAACCTGCCCGATCTGTGGCAAGCCGGCCGAAAAGGCGTATGCGCCGTTCTGCTCGAAGCGCTGCGCCGACATCGACCTGCACCGCTGGCTGAGCGGGCGCTATGCCATTCCGGCGGTCGAGGGCGAGTCTTCGACGGAATCGGAAGGCGACGGGGAGACGGTGCACTAGGCCGGGGCGAACCGGTGGTCCCGGAACGGCGCCGGCGCAAGGTTTTCCTGCCCGGCCCGCAGGCACTTGGCCGCCGGGCGGCGGCAGCCTTGGGCCAACTGGACACCCATGGCCGAGTTGACTATAAACCGCGGCGCCTCGCGGCGGCGGTCCTCAAAGCAGCCGCGGCCGCTGCTGCCCAGGTAGCTCAGTTGGTAGAGCAGCGGATTGAAAATCCGCGTGTCGCTGGTTCAATTCCGGCCCTGGGCACCA
>JBBQGL010000151.1:0-9147 GCA_038323025.1 Hyphomicrobiales bacterium | reverse complement strand
CCGATCTCGTCGGCGGGCATCGAAGCCCGCCAGAGGCCGGGCTCGGCCGCTTTCAGCGTCAGCGTCGTGACCTTGCCGGAAGGCGAGCGCACGGTCGCCGGAAGGCTGGTATCGGCCATGGTCTGCTGCTCGACGGTGAGCAGGCCCGCCCTGGCGCTGGCGCGCAGCGCCTCTTCCTCGAGGTCGGGCTCCTTCATCAGCCAGTGCGCCAGTCGGCGGAGCAGGTCGACGTGCGGGCCGCCGCCCTCGTAGCCGCGCGCCCACAGCCAGGCATCGTCGGAGAGGAGCAGCGCGACGCGGCCCTTCTCGACGCGATTGAGGATGAGGAGCGGTTTGTCTTCGGCCCCCTGCATGACGACCACGCCCGCCGGCTTCTCGACGTCGATCAGGCGGAACCAGCGGCCCCAGTGCGGCGGGCTGGCTTCGCTGCCGGCAAGGCCTCGGGTGAGCGGATGGCGTTTCCCGACATCGGTCAGCCTGGCGAAGAACGGCTCGGAGACGATCTTGCCGGTGGGCGCCGCCGGCAACACTGGCGAAAGCGGCGTGTCGTAGAGGCTGCCGTCGTCGGCATAGTCGGGACCGGCCCCGATCAGCAATGCCCCGCCGTCGCGGACGTAGCGAGCGATGTTGTCGAAGTAGAGGATCGGCAGCACGCCGTGGTGCGAGTAGCGGTCGAAGATGATCAGGTCGAACGAGTCGATCTTCTCCGAGAAGAGCTCGCGGGTGGGGAAGGCGATCAGCGACAGTTCGTTGATCGGCGTGCCGTCCTGCTTCTCCGGCGGGCGCAGGATGGTGAAGTGGACGAGGTCGACCGCGGCATCGGACTTGAGCAGGTTGCGCCAGGTGCGCTCGCCGGCGTGCGGCTCGCCGGAGACCAGGAGGACCCTCAGGTTTTCGCGGATGCCTTCGATTTCGGCCACTGCCCGGTTGTTGGCGAGCGTCAGTTCGCCGGCGAGCGGCTCGGCCTCGAACTCGAGGATGTTCGGGCCGGCGTGCGCAATGTCGACGACGAGTTCGCCCGGCTCGCTCGGGGTGACCACCTCGGTCGACAGCGGGTTGCCGTCGCGGGTTACGGTGACGCGGATGCTGCCGGTACTGGCGACGCCGTCGTCGAGCACCCGGAAATGGATCGTCTGGTTCTCTCCGACGATGCCGAAACGCGGCGCGCTGTCGATGACGATGCGCCGGTCGATCTCGTTGTCGTGGCCGGAGAGAAGCACGTGGAGGGGCGGACTGCCGGGCAGCGCCTGCTTGCCCGCCGGAATATCGTGTACCTGCCCATCGGTCAGCATGACCACCGCGCCGACGCGGTCGGGCGGCACGTCGGAAAGCGCCGTGGCGAGCGGCCCGAACAGGGCCGTGCCGTCGACGGCCGTACCGCCGCCGGCCTCGATGGTGCGGACCTCCAGCCCCTTGAACGCCGCCAGGCGCTGGACCAGGGCGGCGCGCGCGGCGTCGGTCGCCTTGTCGCGGCCGTCGAGGCTCTGGCTGGCGCTTTTGTCGACGACTACGCCGACCACGGTCGGCAGCGGCTCGCGGTCCTCGCGGAGCGCAATCGGGTTGAGGAGGGCGAGGAACAGCACGAGCGCGGCGACCGCCCGCACGATCGCGCCGCGCATCCGGCGGTAGAGGCCGGGGAGCAGGAAGAGCAGCGCGGCGATGCCCGCCGCGACCAGCAGCCAGACGGGCAGCAGCGGCTCGAAGCCAAGCGACCAGTTCACTGGATCACTCCGGCGGTGGTGGTCGCCTGCGCATGGCGGCGGGCGCCCCCTCTACCCGGCGGGGAGAGGGCTTTGCCTCTTGGCGAGCGAAGCGAGGCTAGAGGCAAAGGGTGAGGGGGCTCAGACCACCTCGGAAATGTCCGGAACCCCCTCACCCTAACCCTCTCCCCGCCGGGGAGAGGGGATGCGGAGCCAAAGCCCAGGGTTTGAAGACCAGGTATCGTCACTGCCCCAGCCTCTCGAGCAGCGCCGGGACGTGGACCTGATCGGCCTTGTAGTTACCGGTGAGGGTGTACATGACGATGTTGACCCCGGCGCGGTAGGCCATCTCGCGCTGGCGCGGGTCGGTGGGCACGGTCGGGAACATGTAGTTGCCGCTGGCGTCCGTCGCCCAGGCGGAGGCGAAATCGTTCTCGGTGATGAGGATCGTGGAGACGCCGTCGCCGGCCTGGGCGGGCCGGTCGATGCGATCGGCGTCGTTTTCGCTGCTCTCCACCCAGAGGGGCCCGCCGGCATAGCGGCCGGGGAAGTCGTTGAGCAGGTAGAACGCCTTGGTCAGGACGTGGTCCGCCGGCACCGGCTCCAGCTGCGGCACGTCGAGATTGGCGAGCATCTGGCGGAGATATTCGACTGCCGGGGTGCCGGACAGGGTGCCGAACGTCGTCGAGCGATCGAGCTGGTCGCGGGTGTCGAAGAGCACCGAGCCGCCCTGGCGCATGTAGGCATCGACGCGGGCCATGGTGGCGGGGTCCGGCAGCGGCGCGGTCGGGTCGATCGGCCAGTAGAGGAGCGGGAAAAAGGCGAGTTCGTCGCGGGCGGGATCGACGCCGATCGGATCTCCCGGTTCCAGCGCGGTGCGCTCGGCCAGCACGGTCGACAGGCCGTGCAGCCCCGCCTTGCTGTTGGCGTCGAGCTCGGGATTGCCGGTAATGACGTAGGCGAGGTGGGTCTTGTCGACCGCCTGGAGCGCCAGCTTGTCGGCGGCGTCGGCGCGGGCGTTGCCCGGAGGCAGGGTCAGGAGAACCGCCAGGCCGGCGACGAGCGCCGCGGTTGCGGCGCGGCGGCGGAGGTTGAAGCCGCCGTTCAGCCAGAGCACGGCGAGCGCGTCGAGGAGGAAGAGCGCCAGCGCCGCGGCGAAGAGCGCCGGCCGTATCTCGATCGGCGCTTCGCTCGGGTAGGGGCGCAGCGACGCGCCTTGCAGGAGCGCCGGGTCGAAGGGCGGCAGCGTCGCGTTGTCGTCGAGGAGGTTCAGCGACGTGAAGCCTTCCTCGGCGCCGTAGAGGCCGGGCGGGTGGTCGCGGCCGGGCGCCACCGTCGCGTCGGCGAGGATCGGCTGGGCCTCGGACCCCGGGTTGACGAAACGGCCGTAGCCGTCGAGGAGGCGGAAGGGCGCCAGCGTGGCGGCGGGCTCGCCGCCCTTTGCCGTTGGCCGCCTGGCGGCGGTGGAAAAGGCGACGATGCGGCGGAGCATGTCGACAAACGCGCCGGAGAGCGGCAGGTTCGACCAGCTCGTGTCGGCGGTGACGTGGAACAGAACCAGCCAGCCCTTGCCGGACTGGTGGGCGGTAACCAGCGGCGTGCCGTCGGCGAGGGACGCCCACGTGCGCCCGGCGAGTTCCGCGTCGGGCTCGGCGAGCACCTGCCGCTTCACCAGGACATCGGGCGGCACGGTCATCCCGGCAAACGGGCCGTCAGCGGAGAAGCTCGCCAGCGGTTCGGGCTGCTGCCAGGTGAGGGTGCCGCCGAGCACGCGGTCGCCGTGGCGGAGCTGCACCGGGATCAGCGCGTCGGTAGCGGCGGCGAGGCGCGGCCCGGCAAAGCGGATCAGCGTTCCGCCCTTCAGCACCCAGTTGGCGAGGTTCTCTTCGACGTCGGGGGTGAGCGTGCCGATGTCGGCCATGGCGATGACGCTGGCGCCGGCGTCGATCAGTTCGGGCACCGCGACGGCGGCGTTGGCGTCGCGCGGCTCGCGCACGTCGGCGAAGGGCTGGACGGCGCGCGAGATGTAGTAGAGCGGCGAGAGCAACGGCTGGGCAGTGGTCTCGGCGGCGGCGCCGGAAAGCAGCCCGATCCGCCGCCGCCGCCAGCGTTCGTCGAGCAGTTGGACGCCGCCGGCGGTTTCAGCGCCGACGACCTCGAGGCGGACGATGTCGTTCCTCAGTTCCACAGGCAGCGTGAACCTCGCCTCGGTAGCCGACTTGCCTGCGGCGAAGCTGTACGGCGCGTCGCCAATGGTGCGGCCCTTCAGGTCGCTGGCGCGGACGAACCCTGCAGCGGGAAGGCCGGGATCGCGCCGGACCAGCGAGGCAACCAGCGCGTCAGCGCTGCCGGTGGGAGGCTTCAGCCCGACCAGTTCGGAACGGCTGTCGGCATAGACCGCGATCGGCGCCGCCACCTGCAGGGTGAGGAAGCCCGCGAACGCGGCCGGGCCATCGCCGCCGATGCCGTCGGAGAGCCAGGCAACGCCGCCGAAGGGGCTCGCCTTTTCCACCTCCGACAGGGCCGGCAGCAATGCCGGATAGTCGGCGGCATAGGGACGAGGGGCCAGCGCCTCCAGGCGCTTGGCGACCGAGGCGGCATCCGTGGGCCCGAGCGGCTGGCCGGTCCCTTCCGCGGTGGCGACGAGCGCCACCGGCCGTCCCGCTTCCTCCGCCAGCCGGTTGATACGGCCGGCGGTCTCGACGATCGCCTTCCAGCGCGGCGCCGAAGCCCAGCCATTGTCGACGACGAGGAGGAGGGGACCGTCGCCCGGCGCGATCTCGGCGCTCGGCCTGAAGATCGGGCCGGCGAGCGCGATGATGATGAACGCGGCGAGCAGCAGGCGCATCAGGAGCAGCCACCACGGCGTGCGCGCCGGTTCCTCCTCCTTCCGCGCGATGTCGAGGAGCAGCCGGGTCGAGGGCAGCTCCTCGGTGCGCGGCCGCGGCGGGAAGACGCGCATCAGCCACCAGATCGCCGGGAGGGCGACCAGCGCCAGCAGGACCGGCGCGTAGGTGAAGGCGAAGGGCAGGCCCATCATGCGGCATGCTCCCCGGCAAAGAAGGGCGACTGGCCGTGGCGGTCGGCAAGGCGCGCGTGCAGCGCCAGCAGGACCTCCGTCGCCGGCCGGTCGGTGCGATGGATCAGGAACGTCCAGTCGAGGCGCCGGCAGAGCAGCGCCAGCCGCTCGCGCAACGCCGCGAGGCGGGCGCGGTAGTCGTCGCGGTATTGCTCGGCGCGGCCGACAACGAAGCGGGCGCCTGATTCGGGATCGTGGAACTCGGTGCGCCCCGCGTAGGGAAACGTCTCCTCGATCGGATCGACCACCTGGACGAGGTGAGCGCGGGCGCCGGAGCGCACGACCTGGTCGAGGATGCGCTCGGTATCGTCGAGCGGATCGAGCCAGTCGCCGATCAGCACCACGTCGGAGAAGCGGCGGAGGATGGCCGTCTCCGGCGGCCGCGGCCGGGCGCGCGCAAGAAACTCGGCGATGCGCTCGGCGGCATTGCGGGCGAGGATCGGATCGCTCTCGCCGAGCAGCCCGACGCGCTCGCCGGCGGTGGCGAGCAGTTCGGCGAGCGCCAGCAGCAGGACGATCGCCCGGTCGCGCTTGGACACGGGGGCGAGGCGGGAGCGGAAGTCCATCGAACGCGACAGGTCGGCCCACAGCCAGACGAGATGGGCGGCCTCCCATTCCTTCTCGCGGATATAGAAATGATCGTCGCGGGCGGAGCGGCGCCAGTCGATGGCGTTGGCGGTCTCGCCGGGCAGGAAGGGACGGAACTGCCAGAAGGTTTCGCCGCGGCCGGCTACCCGGCGGCCGTGCCAGCCGGCGATGACGGTGGCGGCGACGCGGCGCGCCGCGATGAGCAGGTCGGGCAGGCCGGCTGCAACGCCCTTGGCCTCGGTCAGGGATGTGCGAACCCTGCCGAAACGCTCGTTGGCGCTGACCGCCTTTGCCATTGCTGCTAGCCGATCTTCGCCTTCAGGCCGGCGATCACATCGCGCACGGTCAGGCCATCGGCGCGGGCGGCGAAGCCAAGCGCCATGCGGTGCTGGAGCACCGGCTCGGCGAGGGCCACCACGTCGTCGAGCGAAGGGGCGAAGCGTCCGTCGATGAGGGCGCGCGCCCGCGATGCGAGCATCAGGGCCTGGCTGGCGCGGGGTCCCGGGCCCCAGGCGATCGCCGCGGCGTATTTCGGATCGCCGCCCTCCGGCCGGGCGGAGCGCACCAGTTCGAGGATTCCCTCGACCACGGATTCGCCCACCGGCATGCGGCGCACCAGCCGCTGTATGCCGCGCAGGGTCTCGCCGTCGAGGACCGCCGTGGCGGTGGTTTCGCTGGCGCCGGTCGTCTCGAACAGCATCTGCCGTTCGGCGTCCCGGTCGGGGTAGACCACGTCGATCTGCAACAGGAAGCGGTCGAGCTGGGCTTCGGGAAGCGGATAGGTGCCCTCCTGCTCGAGCGGATTCTGGGTGGCGAGCACGTGGAACGGCGCCGGCAGGTCGTAGCGGTTGCCGGCAACCGTGACGTGGTGTTCCTGCATGGCCTGGAGGAGCGCCGACTGGGTGCGCGGGCTGGCGCGGTTGATCTCGTCGGCCATGAGCAGTTGCCCGAAGATCGGCCCCCGGATGAAGCGGAAGCCGCGGCTCCCGTCGGCGGCGACGTCCATCACTTCCGAGCCGAGGATGTCGGAGGGCATCAGGTCGGGGGTGAACTGCACGCGCCGCGCGGTCAGCCCCAGAACCGTGCCGAGGGTTTCCACGAGCTTCGTCTTGGCGAGGCCGGGGACGCCGATGAGCAGGCCGTGGCCGCCGGCGAAGATGGTGACGAGGGTGCGGTCGACAACCGTTTCCTGGCCGTAGATGACCCTGCCGATGGCCGTGCGCGCCGCCCGGATCGATGCGATGGCGGCTTCGGCGTCGGCTACGATTCGGTCGGAGTCGGGGGCAGGGGGCGTCTGGGTCAGGGCGCTCATGTCGCTTTCAGGATTCCCGCGAAAAGGTTACAGCGATTCCCGGCAAGGAACGTGCCGGGCGAGTGTTGCATGGGCGCCGGGAGCGCAATAGGGGATTGTGGCCGGATCCGGGAGCCGAAGATGCATCTTCAAGCGCCGCAGCGAAGCGGGAAAGCGCGGCGAAACCGTGGCCGCGGCGGCCGTTCCCGCGGCCAGGGCGTGCTCAACCCCCGGATAACCATGACGAACGAGCCCGGCTTTCACCGCATTGTGATGGCGGGACTGGCTGTCGCCGGCGCATCTGCTCTTTCATGACTATCCCGACGGCGCCGCTCTCCCTCTTCGATTCCGCGGATTTTTTCCGCCGTGCCGCGGCGCGTTTGAGCCGCGATCCGCCGTCCGGCCGCGGCTCCGGCGACGATTCCCTCAATCCGGGTTTCCTGCTCGCCGATGCTGTCTATCGCGACGCGGCCGTGCTGATGCCGGTGGTGGCGCGGCAAGGCGAGGCAAGCGTCCTCCTCACCCAGCGAACCCCGCATCTGTCGTCCCACGCCGGCCAGATCGCCTTTCCGGGCGGCAAGATCGAGCCGTCCGACGCCGATGCCGGCGCGGCGGCGTTGCGCGAGGCGGCGGAGGAGATCGGACTCGATCCGCGGAAGGTGGAGATCGTCGGGTATCTCGATCCCTACCTGACGCGCACCGGCTACCGGATCGTGCCGGTGCTCGGCCGCGTCGGCCCGGCCATGACGCTGAGGCTGAATACCAACGAGGTCGAGGAAGTCTTCGAGGTGCCACTGTCCTTCCTGATGGACGCCGCCAACCACCGGCAAGGCAGCCGGGTTCTCCTCGGCGCCGAGCGGCGCTTTTATGAGATGCCCTATGAAGGACGGTATATATGGGGCGTCACCGCGGGCATCATCCGCGCGCTGTACGAGCGGGTCTTCGACTGATGGCGCGTCTCCTCGCCTTCGACGGCATCTTCTTCCTGGTGCCCTTCGTGGTCTACGCGGGCTGGCTGCTGGCTACCCGCGGTCACGTCGGGACTGCCGGCGACTGGTCGCTGCGCACGATCGGCTACCTCGCCATCGCCGGGGCGGCGATCATGCTGATCGCGCTCGTCGCCTTCATCTCGTTCAGCAGCGGCGAGCCCGGCGCGACCTATGTCCCGGCCAAGGTCGAGAACGGGGTGCTGGTGCCGGGGCACTTCATCGAGCCGAAGTAAGCCAGAAGGCGCAGCAGCCGACGACATCGGCCGTTCGTATCGCCGCAAGCCGGCGCGTGGTGCGCACTTCGGGCATTATTCCGGCATTCCGGCGATGCGCAGTCCGGTGATGAGTAGATCGGCCCGTCGCGGGTCCTTGGTGTGGTGAACGCCTCGTACCTGCGCGATCCTCACGTCCGGGATCAAGGCCTGGAGTCTCGCAAGAGAACGGCGGGCCTCGTCCTGACGGCCAAGATGCGCGTTGGCGGCGATCAGCACCCAATGGGTTACGGCGAAACTGGCGTGTTCGGCAAGCGAGCGGGATGCCCAGTCGAGCGCTTCTTCATGGCGGCCGAGGCAGAACAAGACGTGTCCGACCCCGGTCATCGCCGCGAGGCTGTCGCCGGGGGTAAGGCCGACGGTCCGGTGCAGGTAACGGAGGGCTTCATCAAGGTCCCCTCCGATGAGTTGGCCGATACCGGCGTGGAGCAACGCCGTAACATTGTTCGGGTTGCCCTCGACGCCTCGGTGCAGGATCAGGTTGCCCTGATCGTATTCGCGGCCAAGCATGATGAGGACCAGCCCGCAGCGGGCGAGCTGGGTCGGGTCGTCGGGTGCCAGCGCCAACGCGCTCCGGGCCAGTTCCAGGCCCCGCTCGCGATCGTTCGCTCCGATGGGAGCCCAGCCGACCGATATCCGATGCTCATAGGCATTGGCGGCGTGCGCCACGGCCGTGGTGTAGCCAGGCTCGAGCGCGATCGCTTGTTCGAGGAGCCGGATCGCCTTTGCGTTGTCTTCGGCCCGCCATGTGCCGAGGAAATAGCAGGCGCGGAGGTAGAGATCATAGACATCGAGGCTTTCCGGCCGCTCCCGGCGCGAGCGGGCGATTTCGGCCTGGCGGATCCGGGGTTCGACCACCGCGACGACGTTCTCGGTGATCCGGTCCTGCATGTCGAAAACTTCGGCAGCGACGCCGTCAAAGTTCTGCGCCCAGAGATGCGCGCCGGTGGTGCCGTCTACGAGTTGCGCGGTGACGCGAAGTCGCGTCCCGGCACGGCGCACGCTGCCCTCCAGAATGTAGCGCGCACCCAGTCGCTGCGCCGCCTGGCGCACGTCCACGGCGTGCCCCTTGAAAACGAATGAGGAGTTGCGGGCGATCACCGCGAAGGACCTGAAGCGGCTGAGGCTGGTGATCAGGTCTTCCACGATGCCGTCGGCGAAATATTCCTGCGTCGGATCGCCGCTCATGTTCTCAAACGGCAGCACCGCCATTGTCGGCAGGTAGATC
>JBBQGL010000150.1:0-9171 GCA_038323025.1 Hyphomicrobiales bacterium | reverse complement strand
TCCAGGGCGTTACCACCCCAGCGAATCGTATCGTCGCCGATCGACCATTCATAGATCACCTCGCCGACAGCGGTCAGGATCTCGCGAGCACCCGAGCGAATGATGCGGTGATCGTGATCGACGACCGCCAAAGGGGAAGCGGGGATCGGTGAGTCCATGCGCCGGTTGGCTGCCTCTGACATGGCGGGCAGCATGCCCGATGCAGCGTTAAGGAAGCGACAAACGCAGGTACTGCCGGACGGTCAAATCCCGGCTCAGCGAAGCCTAAAGCGGCGTGTCGCGATTGAGGGCGATGCCGCGCGACGCCGCCTTGATGCTGATGCTGAAGCCGGCGACCACGTCGAAGAGGGAAAGGAACATCAGCAGGAAGAAGACCGAATGGGCGGCGATGCCGACGAGGATGAACTCGATGAGGTAGACCACGAAAACGATGGTCGAGAGGATGTGGTTGACGATCTCGCGCGACGAGGAACTTGTCGAGCGGAGGATCTCGAAGAAGAGACAGCCGATAGCAAAGAGGACGATCAGATCGCCGAGCGAGAACACCCAGACGCGTCCCGAGACCATGGTGATGGAGAGAAGCGTACCGCTCCAGACGTCGAAGCCGAAAATCAGCGCGACCACGTTGAAGACGATAAGCGGCAGGATGGTCAGGGGAATGACGGAAATCGGGTTCATCGGCCAATCCTTGTCTCAAACCGGAGCATTGCGTCGCCGATCATATATCAAAAGGCCAGCCGCTACGAAAAAGGCCGGCGAAAGCGCCGGCCTCTCAAGCAAACCGAAAAGGCCGATCAGGCCTCGGTCTTGGGCTCGATCACCTGACGCCCGCGATACATGCCCGACTTGAGGTCGATGTGGTGCGGACGGCGAAGCTCGCCGGAATCCTTGTCCTCGACATACGTCGGGGCCTTCAGCGCGTCGGCGGAACGGCGGAAGCCGCGCTTCATGCGCGAGGTCTTTCTTTTGGGAACGGCCATCGGTGTTTTCCTGAGAATGCGTGAGGTTGGGCGCGCTTATAAGGCGCTTCAGGACTTGAGGCAATCGATATAGGCGCCGGCCTGGCGGGCGCGGGCGGCGATGACATTCGCCCGCACCCTGAGGAAGCGGGTCGGCGCGCCGGGATTGCGCTCGATCGGGTTCGGCAGCGCAGCCACCAGGAGGGCGGCCTGGCCCGGGGTCAAATCCTTCGCCGGGCGCTTGAAATAGGCCTCGGCGGCGGCTTCAGCACCGAAGATGCCGGGTCCCCATTCAACGACGTTAAGGTAGATTTCCATGGTCCGGCGCTTGGACCAGACGAGGTCGGCGTAAAGGGCGAGAGGGATCTCGATCGCCTTCCGCAGGTAGCTGAGCGGCGACTTCCAGAGAAACAGGTTCTTTACCGTCTGCATCGTGACCGTGCTGGCGCCGCGATTGGGCCCGGCATTGCGGTCCAGCACCTTCATCAATTCCTGCCAGTCGACACCGTGGTGCTCGCAGAAGCGGCCGTCTTCGGACATGACCACCGAGGCCGCGAGTGAGGGCGCCATCGCGTCCAAGCCTACCCACGTGTGGGTTACTGGCGCGAACAGTCGCGAATAGAGCATCAGGGGCGTAAACGGCGGCGAGACCACCAGGTAGACCGGGACGAGGATCAGCGGGATCGCGATGAGGATTGCGACAATACGCACGATTCGGCGCACCCACAGCCGGGCACCGCCGGTCCGGCGGGAGTTTTCGGCACCCCGGGTGGTCGCGGTCGTCACCGAAGAAGCGATATCCGCCCGCCCGGCCGGGTGCAATCCGCAAGCCGGCTACCGCTTGACCGGCGGCGGGATTGGCCGCATCGGGATGCCGATGATCGATACATTTGAAGCCAGGATGGCCGACGCGGCAAAGGCGACCGACACGGCCCTGGAGCATCTCCTGTCTACCGCGATGCACGAAGGGGAGGCGGCGCGCCCGCCACGCCTGATCGAAGCGATGCGCTACGCGGCGCTTTCTCCGGGCAAGCGGCTCCGCCCCTTCCTGCTGATCGAGTCGGCCCGGTTGTTCGGCGCCACCGGTACCGCGGTTGCCGACTGCGCCGCTGCGCTGGAATGCGTGCACGCTTACAGCCTCGTCCACGACGACCTTCCGGCGATGGATGACGACGATCTCCGCCGCGGACGGCCGACCGTGCACAAGGCATTCGACGAGGCGACCGCCATACTCGCCGGGGACGCACTGCTGACGATCGCCTTCGACATCATTGCCTCGCTCGACATCGATGCCACGACTCGCGTTGCCCTGGTGAAGCGGCTCGCCCGGGCATCGGGGGCGGGCGGAATGGCCGGCGGCCAGCACCTCGATCTCGCCAACGAGGGGAGACCGGCGGACGAGGCGGCAATCCGTGGCATGCAGGCGATGAAGACGGGAGCGCTCATTCGTTTCGCCTGTGAAGGCGGAGCGCTGATCGGCGGCGCGGAGCCGGCCGATCAGGTGCGGCTGAGGCGGTTCGGCGAGTCCCTCGGTCTCGCGTTTCAGATCGCCGACGATCTTCTCGACGCAACGGGTTCGCCCGAGGCGACCGGCAAGGCGACGGCCAAGGATGCCCGGCGCGGCAAGGCGACGCTGGTAGCGCTGCATGGAATCGACAAGGCGCGCGCCATGCTCGCGGAGGTCGTGTCCGAGGCGAGTTCGCTGCTGGCACCCTACGGCGCGCGCGCCGACGTTCTCCGCGACGTGGCCGCGTTCGTCGCCAACCGTCGGGCGTGATTCTCAGAGTCGATCGAGCAGACGTTCCAGATAGTCCCGCTCGAGCTCGCTCTGGCCGGGCTCGCCGAGCTTCTTGCGGATGGCGTCCAGAATCTCGCGGGCGCGCTGGACGTCGATCTCATCGGGGACCTTGACCGTATTGCCAAGGTCGGGGCCCGAGTTTCGCTGCGGCCGGCCGAGCGGGTCCTCGTTCGGCATGCCGTCACCGCCGCGCAGCCCTCCGCCGCCCTTGCCGCGGCTGGCGAATTGCTGGGCCATGCCCTGGGCGCCCTGGCGCAGCGCGTCGAGCGCCTGACCCTGGTCGCCAACGGCGGAGCCCGGGTTGCCATTGCCGAGGGAGCCGGCGGCGCGTCCCATGGCCTCGCCGGCCTGGCCGAGCTTGCCGTTCGGCGAGATTCCCATGTCCTGCAGCTTGGACATCAGGTTGTTCAGCTGCTTCTGCAGGGCCTCTTGGCCGGCCTTCAAATCGCGAAGGGCCTGCTCGATCTCGCCCTTGGTCATCGGCTTGCCGTCTTCACCCACGCCGCGCTGGGACCGGAAGGTCTGGTCCATCAGCGATTGCTGGCGCTGGATCAGGTCGGAAAGGTCGTTCAGGCTTTCCATCATCTGATCGCTGTTCTGCTGGTCGCCGGTCATCGGCCGGCCGCTCTGCAGGTTCTCGAGCATGTTCTGCATCTGGCTGAGCAGCTGGCGGGCGGCATCGCGGGCGCCGTTCTTGGCAAGGTTTTCGATCTGGTCGAGCATCCGCTCCAGGTCCTGCGGGCGGATGGTCTTCATGTTGGCGTTGGGCGGCAGATGCGAGTTCTGCGGATTGCGGCGGGCCTCGTCGGCGAGCGTCTGCATGAACTTCTGCATGGCGTCGCGCAGCTGTTCCGTGAGGCGCTTGATCTCCGCGTCGGGCGCGCCTTTCTCGAGCGCCTGGCGCAGCGCTTCCTGGGCCGCGCGCAGTGCGTCGGCGGTGAGCGACAGGTCGCCGTCCTCGATGCCCAGCGCAATCGCCCAGAGATATTCGACCATGCCCTTCAGATCGTCGTCGTTCCGCGCGCCCAGAAGGCGATAGTAGGCGCTTCGCAAGGCGAGATAGTCGCTGGGATTGGGGATGCCGATCTCGGGCACGGAGGTGAGGGCGTCGAGAGCATCGGCTGTCTTGTCGGCGGCGTTTGCGTCCAGCGCCAGGTTTGTCCGTTGCTCGACCACGGCGCGGGCAAGCGGCTCGGTGAACTGCCGGGCCGGAAGGACCACGTCCACCGGGTCGCTGCGGCCTTCCTGTCCGGCCTCGTCGCGCGCGACCAGCGTGATGCGCACCTTGCCGCCAGCCCAGGGATGGGAGGTGAGGTCCCGGATCGTCTCGCCGTTGCCGCTGCGCGTGCGCAATTGCGGCAGGGAAAGCGCGACTTCCGGCGCCGCGATCAATGGACGCGCTCCCGCCTTCGACGATTCATCCCCGGCAGGGACGATCTCCGCCCGCGCCGCCACCACCCCGTAATCGTCCTGCAGCGAATAGGAGAGCGAAAGGGCGCCGCTCACCGTCGGCCCCGGCGGCTTCAGGAAAGCGATCCGCGGCGCGCCATCCGGAATCACTGTGAAGCGCCAGGCGAGAACGTCGTGGTCGCCCTTGCGTATGGAGACAGTCGCCGCGCTGGCGAGCTTCACCTGCCGCTCGAGGGGCGTGGCGTCCGCCGGCCCGGCCTTCGCATCCGGAGCCGCTGCCTTATCGGTGGCAATGGTTTCCGCCGGTTTTGAGCCGCCGGCTTCCGTGCTGAAGACATCGAGGTCATGGGCGCCGCCGGTGCGTACGGTGACCATGCTGCCGACCGGGACCGAGTATTCCGTGCCGGAGGGCTTGGCGGCATCGCCGGTCAGGAAGATGGGCGCCCGTCCGGTGTAGGCCGGCGGCGTCACCCAGGCGTCGATGCGGGCGATGGTCACGCTTGCCGGCTCGCCGCCACGGAACGCTTCGCCCAGCCGCTCGGCCCGCTCGGGACCGGCAAAAACGAAGGCGATGAGGAAGACCACCGCGATCAGGAAGCGGAGCGCGTAGGGATCGCGCCGGACGAGGCCAGGCGCCGGGATGCCGGCCTTGAGCCGGCCGAGCGAGGCGAGCAGGCGCTCGCGGTGCGCTGCCCATAGCGCCCGCGCGGCCGGATCGTTTCCGCCCGCGGCGAGGCGGTCGGCGAAGGCGGTCGCCGGGCGGTGCAGGGCTCCGGTCGCCTGTTCCACGCGCGCCAGTGCGGCGGCCCGGGACGGCCGCGTGACGGAACGCGTGCGGAAAAGCAGCCAGGCAAGCGCAAAGGCAAAGAGCGCGAGGATGCCGACGCGGGCGACGTCCGGGATTTCGCGCCAGAGCCCGAACCAGGAAACGATGGCGAACAGGGCGCCAACGGCCAGAAAGGGCGCGATCAGCGGCCACAGGGTTTCCCAGAGGAGAACGGCCCGCGCGCGCGCCAGGGCGCGCCCTATCCCCTCGCGCGTGGCGTTCTCGATCGCGCTGCGGTCGTCACCGTTGGGCAGGGCGCCCCCGGAACTGCTCATGCGAGCCTAGCCTTCAGCCGTGCCCCCGGTCCCCGAAATCTCGCCGGCGGGGAATCTAACAGGACGATGACAGCAAAGCGAGGCGCCGGCGAGGCCGGCCGGTCACAATCAGGCGAGCCAGGGCGCCATGCGATCCTGGCCGATCAGGTCGTGATAGGTCTGGCGGGGGCGCACCTGGGCCCAATTGGCGCCGCTGACCAGGATTTCGGGAAGGAGTGGCCGGGTGTTGTAGTTGGACGCCTGTACGGCGCCATAGGCGCCGGCAGTCATGATGGCGATGAGGTCGCCCGTCTTCAGCGGCGGCAGCGTGCGATCGAGGGCCAGATAGTCGCCCGTCTCGCAGACGCCGCCGACCACGTCGGCAACCATCGTCGGCTCTCCCGGCGCGACCTGGTTGACGCGCTGGATGTCGTGGTGCGCATCGTAGATGGTCGGGCGGATCAGGTCGTTCATGGCGGCATCGACCACGATGAAGGTCTTGGCCGTGGCCTTCTTCACGAAAAGCACGGTGGTCACGAGAATCCCGGCATTGCCGACGAAGAGGCGGCCGGGTTCGAAAAGAATCTGCGCGCCGAGATTGCCGAGGCGGCGGCGGATGATCTCGCCATAAGCAGCCGGAGAGGGCGGCGGCGGGTCGTCGAGGCGATAAGGGATGCCGAGGCCGCCTCCGGCATCGACATGGTCGATGGCGTGGCCGTCGGCACGAAGCTCGCGGGTCAGGTCGGCCAGGCGCTCATAGGCGGCATCGAAGGGCGCGAGATCGGTGATCTGGCTCCCGATATGCATGTCGACACCTGTGACCTTGATGCCGGGCAATTGCGCCGCCTCGGCGTAAACGGCGCGGGCACGCTCGAACGGGATGCCGAACTTGTTCTCGGCCTTCCCGGTGGTGATCTTGGCGTGGGTCCTCGCATCGACGTCGGGATTGACGCGGATAGCAACCGGCGCGGTCACGCCCTTCTCCGTCGCGATCCGCGAGATCAGCGCCAGTTCGGGCTCCGATTCCACGTTGAAGCAAAGGATGCCGACATCGAGGGCGAAGGCGATCTCGCGGGCGAGCTTGCCGACCCCGGCAAAGACGATCTTGTCGGCGCTCGCGCCGGCAGCCAGCGCACGGCGAAGCTCCCCTTCCGAAACCACATCCAGACCAGCGCCTTCCTTGACGAAAGTCCGGATGACCGCCTGGTTGGAGTTTGCCTTGACCGCGTAGCAGATCAGCGTGTCGAGACCGGAGAGGGCGTCGCGGAAGACGCGATAGTGCCGGGTGAGGGTAGCGGTGGAATAGCAATAGAAGGGCGTGCCGACCGCGGCGGCGATTGCCGGCAGCGAAACCTCTTCGGCGTGGAGCACGCCGTTCTGGTACGCAAAATGGTTCACGGGGGTCGGTCCCGCGGTGCCTCAGATCAACGGGTCGAGGACGAAGTGCCGGCTTGGCCTGGTCGGCCCGGTGTCGGGGGCCGTGGTGCCATCGGGGTTTGTGATCCGGGCACTCGGCGGCGGCTCCAGCGGCCCCTTGCGCCCGCATCCGGACAGCCCAAGGGCGGCCAGAATTACCAAGCCTAAGGCGGCACGAAACCAGATCGGGCGATCACTCGGCGCCACTGCCCACCCCCTCAATCCTCACGCGGCGCTTGCCGCGGACCGCATAATAGCGGATTCGGGCGGCGCTACCACCCGTCATGTGACTCCCGCCGTGCCTTCTTTCTTCAGGCGCGCCAGCCAGCGTTTCGCCTCGCGGCGGACGTTTTGCGGCGCGGTGCCGCCATAGCTCGTCCGGCTCTTCACGGACTGGGCGACGGTCAGTACCGAATAGATCTCGTCGTCAATCCGGGGTTCGACCGACCGGAAGTCGGTGAGGGTCAGCTTGTGGAGCGGCAAACCACGCTCCTCGGCCATTCTGACCAGCCGGCCGGTGACCTCGTGCGCTTCGCGGAACGGAAGGTTCAGACGCTTCACGAGCCAGTCGGCGAGGTCGGTGGCGGTGGCATAGCCCGAACTGGCAGCCTTCCGCATCGCGGCGGCATCCGGTTGCATGTCGCGCACCAGACCCGCCATGGCAGCGATGGCAAGCGTGAGGGATTCGAGGCCGTCGAACAGCGGCTCCTTGTCCTCCTGCATGTCCTTCGAGTAGGCGAGCGGCAGACCCTTCATCACGACCAGCAGGGTGACGAACGCGCCCGCGATGCGCCCGGTCTTCGCCCGGGTGAGTTCGGCGGCATCCGGATTGCGCTTCTGCGGCATGATCGAGGAGCCGGTGGTGAAGCGGTCGCTGAGAACAATGAAATGGAACTGGGCCGTCGCCCAGAGCACGATCTCCTCGGCGAAGCGTGAGAGATGCATCGCCGCGATGCTCGCGGCTGCCAGCGCTTCCAGCGCGAAGTCGCGGTCTGAAACCGCATCGAGCGAGTTCGCCGTCGGCCGGGTAAATTCCAGTTCCTTCGCCGTCATCTGACGGTCGATCGGAAACGATGTGCCGGCGAGCGCCGCCGACCCGAGCGGGTTCTCGTTCAGCCGCTTCCGCGCGTCGGCAAACCGCCCGCGATCCCGCCCGATCATCTCGACATAAGCGAGCAGATGATGGCCAAAGGTTACCGGCTGGGCCGGCTGCAAATGGGTGAAGCCGGGCATCACCGTGGCCGCGTGCGCCAACGCCTTTTCCGCCAGCGCCGACTGAAGATCGGAGAGGCCGGCGTCGATCTGGTCGATGGCTCCACGCACCCAGAGCCGGGTATCGGTGGCCACCTGGTCATTGCGCGAGCGCGCCGTGTGAAGGCGGCGAGCGGGCTCGCCGATCAAATCGGCCAGACGCGCCTCGACGTGGGTATGGATGTCTTCCAGCGCGCGGTTGAAGGTGAACCCGCCCGCTTCAATTTCTCGCAGAACCGTGTCTAGACCCGCCAGAATCTTTTCGGCATCGTCTGCCGCAACAATGCCGGTCTTGCCGAGCATCCGGGCATGGGCCTGCGACGCCCGGATATCCTCGCGGAATAGCTTGCGGTCGAAATCGATCGACGCGTTTATCTCTTCCATGATAGCGGCCGGACCCTCCTGGAAGCGGCCGCCCCACATGCGATTGGTCATGAACGAGGCGCTCCGAAGAGAAATGTCCGATGGCTGAAGCAGGGCTAAATACGCGGCGACGGTTGCAAATCTTCGGCCTCGCCGCTGTGGCCGGGGCGCTGGCCGGAGTGCTTGCGGTATATTTCATGCAGTCCGGCGATGGCAACGTCGTTGCCGGCGTCGATTGCTCGCCGGCGCTCGCGGCGGCCAAACGCGCCGCACCGTTCGCCAAAGGGGAGATTGCGGCATTTCAGGCGGCGACCTCGGCGGATTCCCTCGGCAGCCTCGCCTTCAAGGGCGCCGACGGCGCCGACCTGACGCTCGCCTCGTTCGCCGGCAAGACGGTTCTCGTCAACCTCTGGGCGACCTGGTGCATCCCTTGCCGGAAGGAGATGCCGGCCCTCGATCGCCTCCAGGCTTCCACCGCAAGCGACCGGTTCCAGGTTGTCGCCGTCAACATAGACCTGAACGCCCCGGACAAGGCGCGGGCGTTTCTGGCGGAGATCGGTGTGGCCTCCCTGCCGTTCTATTCCGACCCCTCGATGGGAGCCTTCACCAAGCTCCGCGGGCGCGGGCTGGCGCTGGGTCTCCCGACGAGCCTGCTCATCGATGGAAAGGGCTGCCGGATCGGTGTCGTCGAAGGCCCGGCCGAGTGGGACGGCAACGATGCCAAGGCGCTGATAAACGCGGCGGAGGGGCCGGGCGCCTAGATGTTTAGTCCCGGCATTTGCTGGAGCGGATTGAGATTGAAGCGTTCGGGCTGTGAAGTCCATGTCTTGCAGATGAACTCGAAGGGGGTGAGGCCCTTGAGGGTCTTCAGGCGGCGGCCGAAGTTGTAGGCAC
>JBBQGL010000149.1:0-9197 GCA_038323025.1 Hyphomicrobiales bacterium | reverse complement strand
CGGGCGGTTGCGATCACTGACGATGGCCTCCAGTCGGCGGCGATCCTCAGAAGTTACGTCGACGACGATCCCTGCTCTCATGCCGGCAGCATGAACTGCTTCGCCCAGTCAGGGAATCCTCTGAATGGGGCGATCCACTAGACTGGTGGTCCGACAAGCCGCTGTCCGAAGTGAAGCGGTCGACGTGCCAAGAATACGCTGCCTCGCGCATGGGGAGCCCGCTACGACAGGCAAAGACGGCCGCCGCGCGAAAGCGCCGCGTATCCGCCGGCACGGTCGCCCGCGAGTTGACGGTGCTTCAGGCTGCGATCAACGCTTACCACGCCGAGTACGTGCTCGACGCAGTGCCGATCGTCACCATGCCCGAAACGCCGGCACCGCGCGATCGCTGGCTGACGAGAAAGGAAGTTGCGCGCTTTCTGCGGGCAACTCGGCACCATCCGGACAAGGCCGCGCGCACGGCGCTGATCCGCTTCTTTCTGATTGGCCTTTACACGGGCACGCGGTCGGGGGCCGTGCGCCTTCTCGCATGGATGCCGACAACGACGGGCGGCTGGGTAGACCTAGAGCACGGCGTCATGCACCGACGAGCTGAAGGAGCGGCGGAGAGTAAGAAGCGCCGGCCACCGATTCGCATCCCGACCCGCTTGCTCGGTCATTTGCGACGCTGGCAGGCGCTCGACGGCGATGCCGCGGTGTACGTTGTGCGGAGACGCGGTGAGCCGCTATTCCGCCAGCGCCGGTCATGGGAGTGGGTGCGAAAGCGTGCGGGCATGGATCCTGGGCTGACTCCGCACATCCTGCGCCATACCGCAGCGACCTGGATGATGCAGGGAGGGATCAATCTCTGGGATGCCGCAGGATTCCTCGGGATGTCGCCGGAGATCCTGTGGCGGGTATATGGGCATCATCATCCGGATTGGCAGAGGGATATTGCCACGAGGATCGGGAGAAAGCCGGGCACGTAGGGGATTTCTGTCCGGATAACTGTCCGGTATCGCTGGCATCAAAGCTAAGTATTTGAGAACAATGGTGGGCGCGACAGGGATTGAACCTGTGACCCCTGCCGTGTCGAGGCAGTGCTCTACCGCTGAGCTACGCGCCCGCCCTTGAGGCGGCTGACTGCCGGCATATAACAGGCGCCTTGAAGCCGGTTCAAGCCTCCCGGCGCATTTCACGCGGCGAGAAGCTTCTCCACCTCGTTGACGAGGTCCTTGAGGTGGAAAGGCTTCGACAGGACCTTGGCGTCTTTCGGCGCGTTCGAATCCGGATTGAGCGCCACCGCAGCGAAGCCGGTGATGAACATGACCTTCAGGTCCGGATCGAGTTCCGTAGCCCGGCGGGCGAGCTCGATCCCGTCCATCTCCGGCATGACGATGTCGGTGAGGAGAAGCGTGAACGGCTCCTCGCGAATCCGGTCATAGGCGCTCTTGCCGTTATCGAACGAGACCACGTCGTGGCCGGCATTCTGCAGCGCCTTTGCGAGGAAGCGCCGCATGTCGCTATCGTCTTCGGCGAGAATTATTCTGGACATCGGGGAGATGGGCCTGTCTGCCTTGAGGCGTGGCACGATTAAACGGCCACCCGGTAAAGATCGCGTGAACGGGGCCATTTCACCGGCCGGTCCTACTGTGGACAGACCTTGTCGATCTTGGCAACATCCCTGTTCGCTGACGGCTGTGTCCGCTCGGAAAGGAACGCCCCTTCCCTGAATGCAAACGCTGATCGATTCCGCCGGCAAGGCGCCGTTCGAAATTCTGGCTCCGCCCGAGCAGCTCTTGCCGCTCGTCTTCAATTCCCCCCACAGCGGGTGCTGCTATCCGAAGGACTTCCTCGCCCTTTCGCGGCTTGACGAACACGCCATCCGGCGCTCGGAAGATTCATACATAGACGAACTCTTCGCTTCGGTGGTCGCCGCAGGAGCGCCGCTCCTCAGGGCCAACTTCCCGCGCGCCTGGCTGGACGTGAACCGCGAGCCGTATGAGCTTGACCCGAAGATGTTCGCCGGCGCGCTGCCCGCCTACGCCAACGTCCGCTCGGTGCGGGTCGCCGGCGGCCTCGGCACAATCGCCCGCATCGTCTCGGAAACCGAGGAGATATATTCCGAGCCCCTGCGCGTCGAGGATGTGCTCGCCCGCATCGACGGCGTCTACAAGCCGTATCACAAGGCGCTCCGCGACCTGCTGGTCGCCACCCATGCCGCTTACGGCTTCGCCGTCCTCCTCGACTGCCACTCCATGCCGTCCAGCGTGCGGAGCGGCAGCGGGCGCCTGCGCCCCGACATAGTCCTCGGCGACCGCTACGGGACGAGTTGCGCCGGCGAACTGACCGATGTCGTCGCGCAATGTCTGGGCCGCCTCGGCTATTCCGTCAGCCGCAACAAGCCCTACGCCGGCGGTTTCATCACCGAGCACTATGGTCAGCCGGCGCGCGGCGTTCACGCCATGCAGATCGAGATCAACCGCTGCCTCTACATGGACGAAAGGTCCCTGCAGAAGACCGCCGGCTTCCCCCGCCTCGTCGCCGACCTCGCCAGGCTCGCCGGCGAACTGGCGCGGGCCTTCGCCGCCGGCCTTTTCATTCGGGCCGATGCGGCTGAATGACAAAGAAAAAGGGCCGCTTGCTTTTGGCAAGACGGCCCAAGTCTAGGGAGGAAACGCCCAAGGAGGGCATATGCGATATCGCTACCGCACCGCAACAAAGTGTCCGCGCGGCGCACAAAAATCAAGGGCTTCCTTGCCACACTCGAACACGACTTTGCGATATAGGTCAGCGATCGTGACACTTCCCGCCAATGACGCTGGTAAATAAGGCGTGAAATCAAATGGATAGAGGAATTTCCGGAATCATCTTGTCCAGGAAATACGGGGTATGCGCGAGTGGCAAAGCTGCCATGCGAGGGCCCAAATGAGTGAAACGGTCCCCGCCGCCTTCCTCGATTTGCTCGCCGACGCTGCCTCCGATTCGATCATGCCGCATTTTCGGGCAGGCGGTTCGGTGGAGGATAAAGGCGGCGGACGGTTTGACCCCGTGACCGCAGCCGACCGCGGCGCGGAAGCCGCCATGCGCGCCTTGATCAACGCCCGCTATCCCGATCACGGCATCCTCGGCGAGGAGTACGGGCCCGAGCGTACGGACGCCGAATATGTATGGGTCCTCGACCCTATCGATGGGACACGGTCCTTCATCACGGGACTTCCCCTTTGGGGCGTGCTGATCGGGCTGATCCGGGCCGGGAAGCCCGTACTCGGCATGATGGCGCAGCCGTTTACCCGCGAGCGCTTTGGCGGAAACGGCCGGACCGCCTGGTACAGGGGACCGGCGGGCGCTCCGCTGATGAAGACGCGCCCCTGCCCCGACATAGCTGGCGCCTCGCTCCTGACGACGACGCCTGCCCTGTTCACCGGCTCGGACCGGGCGGCATACGACCGCGTGGAGAAAGCGGTCCGCATGCCGCGCTATGGCACCGATTGCTACGGCTACTGCATGGTCGCGGCGGGCAGCGCCGACGTCGTCGTCGAATGCGGCCTCCAGCCCTACGATATTGTCGCGCTCATCCCGATCGTCGAAGGCGCGGGCGGCCAGGTGACCGACTGGCAGGGCAACTCAGCCGCCGGCGGCGGGCGCGTGGTCGCCACCGGCGACCGGCGGCTGCACGACCAGGTGCTCACCCGCCTGGCGGGCGGTTAGTCCGCTCCTCGTTCCGGAACGAAGGCATCGAACGCCGCCCAGAATTGCTCCCGCAGGGCATCGCGCTCCATGAGGATTTCATGCCGGGCGCCGGGGATCATCACCTGCGAGCCGGCACGCAGCTCCAGCGCCAGGGCCTCGATGGCCTGCGGCGACACGATCACATCCTGCGTCGCTATGGCCATCAGAGTGGGGATCCTCACCGCAGCCCCGAAATCCGGATCGGACGCCTCGCGCATGGCCCTCCCGGCCGCGTAGAGCCAGGCGAAGGTCGGCGGGCCGATCGCCAGTTGCGGGAATGTCTTCAGGATTGCGATGCCCCGCCGATACCGCGCCGGGTCGCTGGTAACCGGGTTTTCCTCGAACGGGATATCCTCGATCGGCCTGGTGCGCCCATGGACCACCGATATTTCACCGAGGCCGATGGCCGTAAGGAACGCGCCGATACGGAAGGCTGTCTCCGGCGACGGCCGCGCCGGGGCGAGAGCCAGTAGCGGCGACGTCATCACCATCCGCGCGAACCGTGCGCGGCCGTGATGGGCTGCGCGGAGCGCAATCAGGGCGCCCGTGGAGTGGGCAAGCGCGTAGTGCGGCGGCGGACACTCCGGCAGCGCCACCTGCTCCATGAACGCGTCGAAGTCGCGGTCGTACTCGGCAAAGCTGTCGACGTGTCCTTTTCGCGGGTTGCGCAAGCGTCGCTCCGAGCCGCCCTGCCCCCGCCAGTCGAGAGTGGCGACCGCAAAACCGCGCCGGCGCAGGTCGGAGACCACCTCGAAATATTTCTCGATCACCTCGCTCCGCCCCTGGAAAAGGCAAACGGTCCCGAGCGGTCGCGGAACGGTTGCCGGCCAGTGCGCGGTCCGCAGCCGGATCCCGTCGGCCGCCGTGATGGCGCCGGCGACGCCGCCTTCCGGCACCGGGTTGGAATCGAGGGCGAAAAGATCCACCTGCCGCTGATAGCTCAAGTCGGCGAAACCGCGATAGGCACAGGGCGACGCAGTGCTTCGGAATAAAGCCGGCGGCGCCTTTTTAGGGACGCCGCCGGCAGCGAGAGCCGGCACCGGAGGGGGGCGGGACGATACCGGCCTTGCTTCTGATGGTCGGCGCGTCGGGGGAAGAAACGGCACGCACGACCGAACTGACGGGAGGGGTTATGGCAGCCGTTGCCTGAACGCCTCCCGAAGCCGTTGTTCATCCGCCGTTCAGCTTCAAAAAGCGGCTGAAGGGGGTTGAAGAAAAGGACCTCCGCCACCACCTGAAGTCACGCGGATGCCATCGCGGATCCGTGGGGACCAACGTCCGGCCGAAGAGGCGGGCAGCCGGTTCCTGAGACCCCCAGTCGCTCATTTTGGAGGACCACATGCGTCAATTCGATCTCACCCCGTTCTATCGTTCCACCGTCGGCTTCGACCGGCTTTTCTCGACCCTCGATTCGCTCGTCGGCGGCGCCGACGGCGCCCAGGGCTATCCCCCGTACAACATCGAGAAGACCGGCGAGAACGCCTATCGCGTGACCCTCGCGGTTGCCGGGTTCGCCGAGGATGAACTCAGCATCGAGGCCAAGGAAAACACCCTCACCATCAAGGGCGAGAAGAAGGTCGAGACGACCGAGAGCAATGGCGGCGAGGTGCTTTACCGCGGCATCGCGGCGCGAACCTTCGACCGTCGCTTCCAGCTCGCCGACTACGTCCAGGTGAAGGGCGCGAGCCTTGAGAACGGCCTCCTGCACGTAAACCTCGTGCGCGAGATTCCGGAGGCGATGAAGCCTCGTTCGATCGCGATCACGAAGGCCGAGAAGACCAACGGCACTGCCAAGCAGATCGACGCGGCCGCCGCGTAACGCGCGAAACCCGCTCGATCTCGAAGGGCGCCCTCCGGGGCGCCCTTCTTGATTCCGGAGGTCGTGCTAGGCGAGCAGTCCGCCGAGCCGGTCGACGTCCTCCGCCTTTGTCTGCCAGGTGGCGACGAAGCGGACGAGCACCTCGTCCGGACCCGGCTGTTCGGCCGCCGGAAAACTCGCCGCCGACCACGGCCCGTAGACCGCTCCCGCTGACCTCAGCCTTTTGTCGAGGCTCCTCGGCAGGATCGCGAACACCTCGTTGGCCGCGGGCTCCAGCGCGAGGCGCGCCGAACCGCTGCGCCGGACCGCCTCGCCGAGCCGCGCACCCATGGCATTGGCATGGCGGGCAAGGTCGAGCCAATGCCCGCCGTCGAGATAGGCGTCGAACTGCGCCGACAGGAACCAGCCCTTGGCAAAGCCATGCCCGGCCCGCTGGCGCGCATAAGGGAAGTCGCGTGCCTGATCGGGGTTGAAGAACACCACGGCCTCGGCGGCGATGCAGCCGTTCTTGGTACCGCCAAAGGACATGACGTCCACCCCGGCGCGCCAGGTGATATCGGCTGGCGACCGCCCGAGGCTGGCCACGGCTCCGGCAAATCGTGCCCCGTCGAGATGAAGCGGCAGGCCATTCCGCTTTGCAACTTCGGAGATCGCGGCGATTTCCGCAGGCTGGTAGGCAAGGCCCAGTTCGGTGATGTTCGTCACGCTGACGGCCACCGCCCGGCCGCCATGCACACGGTCCGGGCTGAAACGGGCCAGCCCCTGTTCCACCACATCCGGCGCGATCTTTCCGCCCCTCCCCTCAAGCCCCTGGCACCGGCTCCCGAGCAACTCCGAACCGCCGGTCTCGTCGACCAGAATGTGGGCCTCGCGGTGGCAGAGGATGACGCCGCCCGGACGGGCGAAGGTCGACAGCGCCAGGGTATTCGCCGCCGTGCCCGAACCCACCAGGAATACGGCCACATCGCGCTCGAACAGTTCCGAGAAGCGCGCCTCGACCCGGCGGGTCAGCGGATCGCTGCCATAGGCCGGGCCGCCCCGCCGGGCCTGGTCGCTAAGCGCCGCGATCACCTTGTCGGAGGCCCCGGACCATGTATCGCTCGCAAAGATCATCGCCTGCTTCTTCCCTCGCCTTTTGATCGAGACATACCTCGGCTTCTCCCGTGCTGCGACCCCGAACGGCCAAAAGATGGCCTTGCAATCCAGGCAGCGGAAAAGGGATGATTGGATATCTTGCCCGGAGATTGGAATTCTGCCATTGTCGGCGGAATAGGACAGGATCACTGTCCAATTGGGCGGCTATGCCGCGGGGATGGCATGAACGACGAAAACCGGCACGAAAGCGCCGGAAGATTCGCCGCTCGTGCCGCAGGTCGCCCAGAACGCGGTCCGGCTTCCGGTGAAGCCAGGATCGTTCGGAAAGAAGCGTCGGGCCGAGCAGCCTTTGCTTTTCGCCGATGGCGGACGAGAGGGCGCGCGACCGGATGCCGGCAGATGCGTCCACGGAGGGGGCGGTCATGTCACGGATCGATATCAAGTCCGGCGCGGCAGCGGATGGAACGGCCGAGTCCGGGACCATCGTGAAGCGCGCGTTCGAGCCGACCGGGCTGGGCGTGCGCCCTGCCCTTGAGGGTCTCTACAATCCCGAGGACGACCGCGATTCTTGCGGCATTGGCTTCATCGTCAACCTGCGCAAGGAAAAGTCGCACCGCATCGTCCAGAACGGGCTGCAGATTCTCGTCAACCTCGAGCATCGCGGCGCCGTAGGCGCCGATCCCCTGATGGGCGACGGCGCCGGCATCATGATCCAGACGCCGCACCGCTTCTTCGCCGAGGAGGCGCAGCGTCTCGGCTTTGCCCTGCCCGAGCCCGGTCGCTATGCCGCGGCCGCATTGTTCGTGCCGCGCGACGCCACGATCCGCGCGACGATGGAGAAGATCGTCGAGGAAGTGGTGCGCGAGGAAGGCCACACGCTGCTTGGCTGGCGCGATGTGCCGGTCGACAATTCCTGCCTTTCCAAGGCGCCCGAAATCGTCGCCGGCGAGCCGGCGCATCGCCAGGTCTTCATCGGCCGCGGCGCCCATGTGACCGACGACGATCATTTCGAGCGCGAGCTTTACATCGTCCGCAAGGTCATCTCGGCGCGCATTTATGCGGCCTTCGGCGGCCTCAAGAACGACTTCTACGTCGTGTCGATGTCGTGCCGGACGGTGATCTACAAGGGGATGTTCCTCTCCTTCCAGCTCGCCGCCTATTACAAGGACCTCGCCGACCCGCGGATCGAGTCCTCGTTCGCGCTTGTCCACCAGCGCTTCTCGACCAACACCTTCCCGTCTTGGCGGCTCGCCCACCCCTACCGGATGGTCTGCCACAACGGCGAGATCAACACCGTGCGCGGCAACGTCAACTGGATGGCGGCGCGCCAGGCGAGCGTCTCGTCGGAGCTTTTCGGCGACGACATTTCGAAGCTCTGGCCGATCTCCTATGAGGGCCAGTCGGACACCGCCTGCTTCGACAACGCCCTCGAATTCCTGATCCGCGGCGGCTATTCGCTGCCGCACGCCGCGATGATGCTGATCCCCGAGGCGTGGGCGGGCAACCCGCTCATGGACGAGGACCGGCGCGCCTTCTACGAATACCACGCCGCGCTCATGGAACCCTGGGACGGGCCGGCGGCTATGGCGTTCTCCGACGGCAAGTATATCGGGGCGACCCTCGACCGGAACGGTCTCAGGCCCGCGCGCTTCATCGTCACCGCCGACGACGAGGTGATCATGGCGTCGGAGGCCGGCGTGCTGCCCATCGACGACAGCCGCATCGTGCAGAAGTGGCGCCTACAGCCAGGCAAGATGCTCCTCATCGATCTTGCCCGCGGCCGCATCATTTCCGACGACGAGATCAAGGCCGATCTATCGCGGGCGCATCCCTACCGCTCCTGGCTGGCGCGCACCCAGATCGTACTCGAGGACCTGCCGCCCGTGGCGCCGCGCGCGCCGCGCACGGACCTGAGCCTCCTCGACCGGCAGCAGGCCTTCGGCTACACCGAGGAAGACCTGCGCATCCTGCTGACGCCGATGGCGGTGACCGGGCAGGAGGCCGTCGGCTCGATGGGCAACGACGCGCCAATCTCGGCGCTCTCCGACAAGCCGAAGCTCCTCTACACGTACTTCAAGCAGAACTTCGCCCAGGTCACCAACCCGCCGATCGACTCGATCCGCGAGGAACTCGTGATGAGCCTGGTGTCGTTCATCGGGCCGCGGCCGAACCTGTTCGACCGCGAGGGCCAGGGACGTCGCCAGCGGCTCGAGGTGCGCCAGCCGATCCTGACAAACGAGGACCTCGAGAAGATCCGCGCCATCGGCGACATGGCCGACAACCCGTTCCGTTCGAAGACGCTGGACATCACCTACCCGGCCGCCGAGGGCGCCGCCGGCATGGCGGCTGCGCTCGAGCGCCTGTGCGCCGGCTCGGAAGCCGCCATCCGCGACAACAACAACATCATCATTCTCTCCGACCGTATGGTGGGGCCGGACCGCATCGCGATCCCTGCCCTGCTCGCCACCGCCGGCGTCCACCATCACCTGATCCGGGTTGGCCTGCGTACGTCGGTCGGCCTCGTCGTTGAGACCGGCGAGGCGCGCGAGGTGCATCATTTCTGCGTGCTCGC
>JBBQGL010000148.1:0-9420 GCA_038323025.1 Hyphomicrobiales bacterium | reverse complement strand
AGCCTGACGCTTTGCTGGGCCGCGTGGGACCCGGCCAATGCCCTGGTCGAACTGTCCAAGGACTTCACCAAGGAGACGGGCATCGAGATGAAGTTCGAGTTCGTCCCGTGGACGAGCTACGCCGACCGCTTCCTCAATGAGCTCAACTCGCACGGCAAGCTCTGCGACCTGATCATCGGCGACAGCCAGTGGATCGGCGGCGCCGCCGAGAATGGCCACTACGTCAAGCTCAACGACTTCTTCGACAAGGAGGGCATCAAGATGTCCGACTTCGTCGATGCCACCGTCGTCGGCTATTCCGAGTGGCCGAAGAACACCCCGAACTACTGGGCGCTGCCCGCCATGGGCGACGTCGTCGGCTGGACCTATCGCAAGGACTGGTTCTCGCGGCCCGATCTCCAGAAGGAGTTCAAGGCCAAGTACGGCTGGGATCTCGGCCCGCCCGCGACCTATGACCAACTGAAGCAGATCGCGGAGTTCTTCCAGGGCCGCGAGATCGACGGCAAGAAGGTGTACGGCGCCTCGATCTATACGGAGCGCGGCTCGGAAGGCATCACCATGGGCGTGACCAACGTCCTCTACGACTACGGCTTCGACTACCAGAACCCGAAGAAGCCGTACGAGATGGAGGGCTTCGTCAACTCACCCGAGGCGGTGAAGGGCCTGGAATTCTACAAGGACCTCTACAAGTGCTGCACTCCGCCCGGTGCCTCCAACGTCTACATGGGCGAGTCGGCCGACGCCTTTAAGTCGGGGCAGGTCGCTCTCCACATGAACTTCGCTTTCACCTGGCCGGGCCTTTTCAAGGACCCGAACGTCGGCGGGGACAAGATCGGCTTCTTCCCGAATCCCGCCGGCCCCGGCGGGCACTTCGCGCAGCTCGGCGGGCAGGGCATCTCGGTGGTCTCCTACTCCGACCACCAGGACGACGCCTTCAAGTACATCAAGTGGTTCGTGAAGGGCGACGTCCAGGCCAAGTGGTGGCAGCTCGGCGGCTATTCGTGCGCCAAGTCGGTGGTCAACGATCCGGGCTTCGTCGCCAGCCAGCCCTACGCCAAGACCTTCCTCGAATCGATGGCGATCGTGAAAGATTTCTGGGCCGAGCCGACCTATGCCGAACTGCTCCAGGCCATGCAGAAGCGCGTGCATGACTTCGTCGTTGCCGACAAGGGCACCGCGAAGGAAGCACTCGACTCGCTGGTGAAGGACTGGTCGGCCACCTTCAAGGAAGACGGCAAGATGTAGTTCTGCCAAGATCGCGACAATCGCCCCTTCCGGGATGATCCCGGGAGGGGCTTCTTCCAACCGGACCCGGCAGGACCTTTCGCGGCGATGAGCCAGACTTCAGCCACCAAGGCGAGTATCGCCGAGCGCGTCGCCATCGCGACGCCGGCCGGCCTGGCGAAGCGCATCCGCGGGCTCAGCGACCGCTCGATCGCCTGGCTGTTCATAGCCCCGACGATCCTCCTCCTCCTGGTGATCAACATCTTTCCGCTGCTGTGGACGATCTATCTCTCGTTCACGAATTTCCGGGCCAACCGCCCCAATGCCCCGGTCGTCGGCGTCGGCACGCAGCACTACTCGTCGATCCTGAACGACCCGGATATCTGGCAGGCGATGCAGGCGACGGCGCATTTCGTCTTCTGGACGATCCTCTTCGAGACGCTGATCGGCTTCGGGCTCGCCTGGCTGATCGACCGGAAGTTCCGCGGCCACGGCTTCTGGACGACGGTCATCCTCATTCCGATGATGCTGTCGCCGGCGGTGGTCGGCAACTTCTGGAAATTCATCTACGAGCCGCAGATCGGGCTCTTCAACTACGCCGTCTCGTTCATCTCCGGCGCCGATCCGTCGTCGTTCCAGATGCTTGGCGAGGTGCGGCTGGCGCCGTGGTCGATCGTCATCGTCGATGTCTGGATGTGGACGCCATACGTGATGCTGATTTGCCTCGCGGGCCTGCGTTCCATTCCCGACTACATCTACGAGGCGGCCGAGGTCGACCGGGCCTCGCCCTTCCGGCAGTTCTGGTCGATCACGCTGCCCATGGCGCTGCCCTTCATCATGCTGGCGGTGCTCTTCCGCGGCATCGAGAACTTCCGCATGTTCGACCTGATCAACCTGCTCACCTCCGGCGGGCCGGGGTCGACGACCGAAGTCGCCTCCATCACCCTCAAGCGCGAGGCCTTCGAAAGCTGGAAGACCGGATATTCGTCCGCCTTCGCCATCATCCTGTTCGTCACCGTATTCGGTCTCGCCAACATCTACGTGAAGGCGCTGAACCGGGTTCGGCAGCGGTGAGGCGGACATGAGCGCAGCCACCCAGGCCCATTCGGTCGTCGCCCCGACGCCAACGTCGCGAAGGTTCGCGGCCACCATCGTGATTCTCTACGCGCTGATCACGATGGTGCCGCTGCTCTGGATCGTGCTCACCAGCATCAAGACGCCCCCGGACTCGATCGCCTATCCGCCGAAGGTGCTGTTCGAGCCGTCGCTCGAGGGCTTCTGTAACCTGTTCACGACCCGCACCCGCCAGACACCGGACTACATCGCGGCGCTGCCACCGGCGCAAAGCCAGTGCGACAAGCTCGTGCGCTCGCGGAACATGGTGATCGCCGGACCGTCCAACGTCATCCCGCGCTTCACCAATTCGATCATCATCGCCTTCGGTTCGACGTTCCTCGCCGTCTTCCTCGGCACGCTCACGGCCTACGCGTTCTCGCGCTTCAAGGTGCCGCTCGCCGACGACATCCTCTTCTTCATCCTGTCGACGCGCATGATGCCGCCAATCGCCGTGGCGATTCCGATCTACCTGATGTACCGGGCGCTCGGCCTCTCCGATACGCACCTCGGGATGATCCTGCTCTACACCGCGGTGAACGTCTCGCTGGCGGTGTGGCTGCTCAAGGGGTTCATCGACGAGATTCCGCGCGAATACGAGGAAGCCGCAATGATCGACGGCTACACGCGGCTGCAGGCCTTCATCAAGGTCGTGCTGCCGCAGGCGGCGACCGGCATCGCCGCGACGGCGATCTTCTGCCTGATCTTCGCCTGGAACGAATACGCCTTTGCCGTGCTGCTCACCTCCGGCGAAGCGCAGACCATGCCGCCGTTCATCCCGTTCATCATCGGCGAGGGCGGGCAGGACTGGCCGGCGGTGGCGGCGGGGACAACGCTGTTCCTCGTCCCGATCCTCGTCTTCACCGTGCTCCTCCGCAAGCACCTGCTGCGCGGCATCACCTTCGGCGCGGTGCGCAAATGACGGCGCCCGAAACCACCTTGCCCGTGCGGCGCGAGGGCCTTCTGTCGCGCTTCCTGCGCTTCCGGCGCGGCCCCTGGGAATGGCTCGCCATCTTCGTCATCGCGGCGGGCGTGGTGATGCTGATGCAGCCGCTGGCGCTCGCGCTTTACACCTATTCGTTCGTCACGATCCTCGCCGGGACCGTGATGTTCATCGTCGTCAGCCACTTCCCGGAATAGCGCGATGGCCGAGATCCGGGTCCAGAATCTGCACAAGGCCTTCGGCGAGTTCGTCGCGGTTCGCGACTCCAATTTCACCGTCGGGGACGGCGAGTTCTTTGTCATGCTCGGCCCGTCCGGGTGCGGCAAGACGACGACGCTGCGCATGATCGCCGGTCTCGAGCTGCCGACTTCGGGCCGCATCCTCCTCGGCGGCGATGACGTCACCTTCAACCGCGCGGCGGCGCGCGATATCGCCTTCGTTTTCCAGCTCTTCGCGCTCTATCCCCACATGAACGTGCGCCGGAATATCGCCTTCCCGCTGGTCAGTCAGGGCGTGGCACGGTCGGAGATCAGGGCGCGGGTCGAGGAGACGGCGCGCTTCCTGCGCATCGATCACCTGCTCGACCAGCCGGTTTCCCGGCTGGCCGGCGGGGATCGCCAGCGCGTCGCCCTCGGCCGCGCGATCGTCCGGCGGCCGATGGCGTTCCTGATGGACGAGCCGCTGGGTACGCTCGACACCGAATTCCGCGACCTCATGGTGCGCGAGCTGCGCGAGCTCCACCTCCGCATCCACGCCACCACCGTCTATGTCACCCACGACCAGCTCGAGGCCATGGCCATGGCCGACAAGATCGCGGTGATGAACCGCGGCGTCATCGAGCAGTTCGGGGCGCCACAGGAAATCTACGACCGGCCGGCGACCATGTTCGTCGCCGACTTCATCGGCTCGCCGCCGATGAACTTCCTGCACTTCCGTTCCGGCCTCAGGAGCGGCAGCGGCGAGGTTCGCGTCAATGGCGCCGTCGTCGCGGTGCCCCAGGTCCAGGAGGATCGCGGCGAGGGCGAGCTCGCGCTGGGCGTCCGGCCCGAGCACATCCGCTTCGACGACGGCTCCGGGCTGCGCGGCACGGTGTTCGGGGCGGAGTACCTCGGCACGACACAGATCGTCACGGTCAATACCGGCCACGGGCAGGTGAAGGCGCGCCTCCCGGCCGATGTCGCAGTGCGCGCCGGCGAGACCGTCGGCCTCAGTTTGCGCGCCGAGCGCCTGTCGCTGTTCGACAAGGCCTCGGGGCGAGCCATCCGCACGGCGCTGCATGAGCGGGGCGGTCATGGCTGAGGTGCGCCTCGACAATGTCACCAAGCGCTTCGCGGGAAAGGCCGCGGTCGACGCAATGAATCTGACGATCGCCGACGGCGAGTTCGTCGTGCTTCTCGGCCCGACCGGCGCCGGCAAGACGACGACGCTCCGCCTCGTCGCCGGACTTGAGCGTCCCGATGCCGGCCGCATCAGCATTGGCGGCATCGATGTTACCGCCGCCGCGCCGGCCGAGCGCGACGTCACGCTTGTCTTCCAGCAATATTCGCTCTATCCGCACCTCACCGCCTACGACAACCTCGCCTTCCCCCTCCGTTCGCCCGCCCGCCGTGTTCCGGAACCCGAGATCAAGCGCCGCATCGAGGAAATTGCCGCGATGTTGCGGATCAGTGGCAAGCTGCAGAACCGCGCCACCCAGCTCTCCGGCGGCGAAATGCAGCGGGTGGCAATCGGTCGGGCGCTGGTGCGCCGGCCGGCGATCTATCTGATGGACGAGCCGCTTTCCTCGCTCGACGCCAAGCTGCGCGCCGACCTTCGGCTGGAGCTGAAGCGCATCCAGCAGGAGCTGGGCGCGACAATTCTCTATGTCACCCACGACCAGACCGAGGCGATGACCATGGCGAACAGGATCGGCGTCATGGACAAGGGCGTGCTGGTGCAGGTGGGCTCGCCGCGCGAGATCTACGCCGAGCCGCGCAACATCTACGTCGCCACCCGCCTTGGCCAGCCGGCGATCAATCTGGTTCCGGCGGAGCTAATTCCCTCCGGCGGGATGCCGGCCGGGTCGAAGACGGTCGGGGCCCGCACGGAGCATTTGCGCATCGCCAAGGCGACCAATGGTTCGGCGCAGGGCAAGGTGGAATGGATCGAGCACCTCGGCGATCAGAACCACCTGCACGTCCGTATCGGCGATCACCAGATCGTCACCCTGGTCGATCCCGAGGTCGGGCTCGCCGACGGCGACACCGTCTCGCTGGCGCTGGTCAATCCGCTCTATTTCGATGCGGCCGGCGAGCGGGTTGAAAGCTGACATGGAGGTCGCAATGCTATCCAGTGCCGGCCTCATCGGCGACCTGATCGACGGGATTGCCGCGCGCGTGATCGCCCATGCCGACGAGTTGACCGCTCTCGATCAGGCAATCGGCGACGGCGACCATGGCCTCAATATGAAACGCGGGTTTGAGGCCGTGCTTGCCGACCGTGCGCAACTTGCCGCCAGGCCGCTGCCCGATGCGCTGAAGGCGATCGGCATGACGCTGGTAATGAAGATCGGCGGCGCTTCCGGGCCGCTCTACGGCACGCTGTTCATGGGGATCGGCAAGGAGCTGCCGGCCCAGCCGACGCGCGCCGAGCTGCTCCACGCCTTCGACGCCGCACTCGATGCGGTGAAGGCACGCGGCAAGTCCGACGTCGGCATGAAGACCATGCTCGATGTGCTTAAGCCGGCGCGCGACGCCTTCGCTGCCGGTCGCGATCCTGCGGCCGCGGCCGCCGCAGCCGCCGATGCGACCATCCCGATGAAGGCGGTGCGCGGGCGGGCCTCATTTCTCGGCGACCGCTCGATCGGCCACATGGATCCCGGCGCCCGGTCGAGTTCCCTCATGATCGCCGCCGCCTGCGAGGTTCTGGAACGGACATGACCAAAGGCAACGGCAATGTCGGGATCGTCATCGTGTCGCATTCGGCCGATGTCGCGCGGGGAACGGCGGAGATGGTGCGCCAGATGGTGGGCGACGAGGTCCCGCTCGCCTATTGCGGCGGCAATCCCGACGGCGGACTCGGCACCAATGTCGAGGCGATCATGGGCGCCATCGATCGCGCCTGGTCGGATTCGGGCGTCGCCATCCTGGTCGATCTGGGCGGCGCGGAAACCAACAGCGAGATGGCGATCGAACTGCAGCCGCCGGAACGGCAGTCGCGTATTGTCGTGTGCAACGCGCCGATCGTCGAGGGCGCGGTGATGGCGGCGACCGAGGCCTCCGGTGGGGCGCCGCTCGCCGATGTGAAGCGCACAGCCGAGGAGCTTTCGCCGGTCTGACCGGCGAAGAAATGAACATGAGCGACGCAACCGCCTCGGGAATGGTCCTCCTCACCCACGCCATCGGGTTGCACGCCCGGCCGTCGGTGAAGCTCACCAAGCTGGCCAAGACGTTTGGCGCGAGGGTGGAACTGAGCCCGCGTGCCGAGGGGCCCTGGATCGATGCCAAGAGCATCGTCAAGGTCATGGCCGCCAAGGTCCCCCAGGGCAGCCACCTGCACTTTCGCGCCGCCGGCGCGGATGCCGACGAAGCGGTGGCCGCGCTCATCGGGCTCGTCGAGCGCGACTTCGATGAGGCCAAGGCGGATGCCGCGAACGGTTGAGCAATTCGGCAGGCCGGCCTCGCCCGGGATCGCCGGCGGTCCGCTTGTCCGGCTCGATCGGAATCCGGTCGTGCGCCAGCCGACGGGGGACCCGGCGCGCGAACGGAGCGACCTTGCAGCGGCGATCGGCGCGGCCGTCGGGTCGATCCGGGGCCTGGAGGCGCGAGCCCAGGGCGAGGACGCCGCCGCCATTCTCGAATTCCAGGTCGTGATGCTTGAGGACGAAGCGCTGATCGAGCCGGCCTTCGAGCGAATCGCGGCGGGTATGGACGCGGCCACCGCCTGGGCCGAGGCCGTGGGCCTGCAGATCGTCGAGTACGAAAGCGGCGGGGACGATTATTTTCGCGCCCGGACGGCCGATCTCCGGGATCTCCGCGACGAGGTGCACCGGCACCTCACCGGCGAGGCCCAACTCGCGGTGCCGGATGGCGCGGTGCTTGCCGGAACCGACGTGACGCCGAGCCGCTTTCTCTCGGTCGACTGGTCGCATGGCGGCGCGATCGCGCTCTCGGACGGCAGCCCCTCAAGCCATGTGGCGATGCTCGCCCGCTCGCGCGGCGTGCCGATGGTGGTGGGTCTCGGCAGCTTCGATAGCGACGGGCACACGACTGCGATCGTCGATGGGGATGCCGGCCGCCTGCTGCTCAGCCCCGCCGCCGCGGACTGGTCGGCCTACGAGGCGGCGCGCGGCGAACAGGCGACCCACGCGGCCGCCGACCGGACGGCATCCGCAGGCCCCGCCCTTACCCGCGACGGCGTAAGGGTGGCCGTGATGATCAATATTGCCGAGCCGCAGGAACTGGATGGGCTCGACCCCGGCATCTGTGATGGCATCGGGCTGGTGCGCACGGAACTGCTCTTCGAGCGAAGCGGCGGCCTAGCCGACGAGGAAAGCCAGTACCGCGCCTACCGCAAGATCGTGGAATGGGCGGGAGGCAGGCCGGTGGTCCTCCGCACCCTGGACGCCGGCGGCGACAAGCCGATTGCGGGATTGACGATCGCGGGCGAGTCCAATCCCTTTCTCGGTACGCGCGGCATCCGTCTCTCGCTCGCCCGGCTGGACGTCTTTCGTGCGCAGCTCCGCGCCATGGCCCGCGCCGCGGCCCACGGTGCGGTGAAGATCATGCTTCCCATGGTAACTGTTCCCGGCGAAATCGATGCCGCTGCGACGCTGCTTGACGAGGTCGTTGCGGATCTTGCGGTGGCGGGCATTCCGCATGCGCGGCCGCCGCTCGGGATCATGGTTGAGGTGCCCGCCGTGGCGATTGTCCCGCACCTGTTCGCGCGTGCGGCGTTCTTCTCGGTCGGCAGCAATGACCTCACGCAATACGTCACGGCAAGCGCGCGCGACATTGCCGCCGTCGCCGCCCTCAATGACGCCGGCCATCCCGCGGTCCTCAACCTCATCGGACAGGTGGTGGCGGCAGGCGCCAAACTCGGCATCGATGTCGGCCTGTGCGGCGACATGGGCGGCGATCCGCGTCACCTGCCGGGCCTGATCGGCGCGGGCCTGCGCTCGCTGTCGGTGCCGCCGTCGCTGGTCGGACGGACGAAGCGGACCATCGCCTCGCTCTCAGCGGAAGCTGGTTAGCCAGATGGCCGACCGGCCGGAAGCGACGACCAGCGAGGAGGCGGTTGCCCGCTACAAGACCATCCTTCAGCGCGTCATGGACCATCGCCCGTCGGGCACCCGTCAGCGGCTCGCCGGGGCGCTCGGCAAGAACCGTAGCTTCATCTCGCAGATCACCAACCCGGCCTACGCTACGCCGATCCCGGCGCGGCATGTCGAGACGATCTTCGAGATATGCCATTTCGCGCCCGACGACCGGCAGCTGTTTCTCGACGCCTATTCCCAGGCGCATCCGCGGCGCCTCGGGACGGAGCGCAGCGAGCGGCGCGTCCGCGCGCACACGATCTACCTGCCGGACCTCGGCGACGATGAGCGGAACCATGAACTCGACCGCACCGTCGGGGAGTTCGTGCAGCGGCTGACGAGGCTGATCGAAGGCGAATAGGTTACGCGAGGGGAGGGGTTCATGAAGAAGCTGATCAACGCGCCGGAGACGGTCCTTGGCGAGAGCCTCGACGGCTTTGCCGCCGCCCATGCCGACATCGTGGTGCTTGGGGAAGGACGGCAGTTCGTCCGCCGCAAGGTGCTCAAGCAGGGAAAGGTCGGGCTCGTCTCAGGCGGGGGTTCCGGCCACGAGCCGCTCCATGCCGGCTTCGTCGGTTACGGCATGCTCGATGCGTCGTGTCCCGGCCAGGTGTTCACGTCGCCGACGCCCGACCAGATGATCGGCGCCGCCGAGGCGGTTGACGGAGGGGCGGGCATCCTTTTCATCGTCAAGAACTACGAAGGCGACGTGATGAATTTCGACATGGCGGCCGAGATGGCCGGCCGTGAGATCGTGAAGGTGGTCACCGATGATGACGTGGCCGTCGAAACCTCCACCTATTCGACCGGCCGCCGCGGTGTTGCCGGCACGCTGGTCGTCGAGAAG
>JBBQGL010000147.1:0-9520 GCA_038323025.1 Hyphomicrobiales bacterium | reverse complement strand
GTGGAGCCGTATGTCCACAGCATGGGGCATGCGGGCGTCCTGGTGCGGCGCGCCGACGGGCGTTTTCTGGGCGCCGCCGATCCGCGGTCCGACGGGGCCGCTATTTCTGCCTGAACGGGGGTGACAGAGGGGGAGGAGAATGGGCTACAGTTCGCTTCCCGCAATCGTACCCTGTCCCCGCGCACCCCCATGCTGATTCCCGCCGATCCCGTCCACGCTTTCGTCGACTATCCCGATGTTCCCGTGCCGAACGCTCCGAGCGGTCCGCTCGCCGGCCTGACTTTTGGCGTCAAGGACATCTTCGATGTCGCCGGCTACCCGACCGGTTGCGGCAATCCGGTGAAGCGCCGCGAAAGCGGCGCGGCGAAGGCGCACGCGCCGGTGGTGGCCGCGTTGCTTGCCGCCGGTGCCCGTTTCGTCGGCAAGACGCACACCGCCGAGCTCGCCTTCTCGATCGACGGGCGGAACGCCCATTACGGCACGCCGATCAACCCGGCGGCGCCCGGCCGCGTGCCGGGCGGTTCTTCGTCGGGCTCGGCGGCCGCGGTCGCGGCGGGTCTGGTCGATTTCGCGCTCGGCAGCGATACCGGCGGCTCGGTGCGCGGACCGGCGTCGTTCTGCGGCATCATCGGGCTGCGTCCCACTTTCGGGCGTATCGACCTCGGCGGCGCCATGCCGCTGGCCCAGGATTTCGACACGGTTGGCTGGTTCACGCGTTCGATCGGTCTCTACGAGCGCGTCGGCGCCGTGCTTCTCGGCGAGGATACGCCGGGGCCGGCGCTTAAGCGCGCGGTGATCGCCGACGACGGATTCGCACTGCTGATGGGAGAGGCCGAAAAAGCCGCCCTCGCGCCCGCTACTTCCAAAGTTGTCGCCCAGCTATTATCGCAGGAAAACGTGACGGTTGCGCCGGAGGGACTCATCGCCTGGCAGCAGCTCTATCGCGTCCTCCAGGGTTTCGAGGCCTGGGCCAATCACGGGCCATGGATCACCAGCCACAACGCACCGCTCGGGCCGCAGACCGCGACGCGCTTCGCCGTGTCGAGCAAAGTGACCGCCGCCGAAGCGGCCGAGGCGCGCAAGACCCGCGCGATTATCGCGAAGCGCGTGCGTGGACTGGTTGGCGACGACGGTGTCCTGGTGCTTCCGTCCATGCCGGCGATCGCGCCGAAGCTCGACGCTCCGGAGGAAGAGTTCGAGGCGTTCCGGGTGCGCGCGATATCGCTGATGTGCGTTGCCGGACTCGCCGGCTTGCCCCAGGTTTCGCTGCCGCTGGCCAGGGTCGATGGCTGTCCGCTGGGGCTGTCGCTCGTCGGCCCGCCGGGGCGCGACCGGGCGCTCCTCGCGCTGGCGCGGAAGGTACTCGGCGAATAGCCGGTTGCCCATACCGTTAGCCCGTCCTTCGAGGCGCGCGCTTCGCGCTCGCACCTCAGGATGGCGGGGGCCGTGTTCGTTGCGCCAGCACGCCGCAGCCGGTGGCCGCGATTCTGCCTTACTGTCCCGGCGTCCTGTGTGCGAACGGGGAACTGCATGGAGCTTCGCCGGCTTGCGGCTGTCGCGGCGTTCTGCGCGACCGGACTTTGGGCCGTCGTGGCTGAGGCGCATCCGCACGTCTTTGTCGACGCCCATGCCGAGGTGTTGTTCGATGCGCAGGGGCACATCAGCGCGGTTCGCAACATCTGGCAGTTCGACGAGACGTTTACCGATTTCGCCATCCAGGGGCTGGATACCAACAATGATGGCAAGCTCAGCGACGCAGAGCTGAAGCCGCTCGCCGATATCAATGTCAAGTCGCTGAAGGAATTCGACTTCTTCACGTACCTCGCCGATGGAAACGAGGAGGCCAAATTCCTGCCGCCGAAGGAATACTGGCTGGAGATCCACAACAGCCGGCTGACGCTCTTCTTCACGCTGCCGCTGGAGAAGCCGATGGCGGTTGGGCCGAAGACGGTGCTGGAGGAATTCGACCCCGAGTACTTTGTCGCCTTCACGTTTGTGAAGGACCATCCCATCAAGCTCGACCAGGCCCCCAAGAACTGCTCCGCGACGTTTCATCCACCCCATGAACTGGATGCCCAGACGATGGCCACGCTCGCCGCCATTCCGATCGACCAGCATGACCTGCCGCCGGACCTCGTTCAGATGGCCTCGGTTCTGGCCAACAGCTTCTCGATCGCCTGCAAATGAAGGTTTCCCGGCTCCTGAAGGTCGCGACCCTGGCAACGGCGGTCGTGCTGGTCGCGCTCGAGGCACATGCGGCAAAGAGCCCGTTCGGCATCGCTACTCCCGATTCGTCGGGCAACTATTTCGGCGGCCCGCTGGGGCCGATTTTTGCGTGGATTGCCTTCCACCAGGCGCATTTCTACCAGGCGCTCACCGGCGCGCTGAAGAGCCTCAAGGATGACTCGACCGGCGTCTGGCTCCTCTTCGGCCTCAGCTTCGCCTACGGCGTCTTCCACGCCGTGGGCCCGGGGCACGGCAAGGCGGTGATCACCTCCTATCTGGTCGCCTCGGGCGCCTCAGCGCGACGGGGAATCGCGCTCTCGTTTCTCTCCGCCATGGTGCAGGCGATCAGCGCCGTGGTTATCGTCGCGATCGGCGCGGTCGTGCTCCGGGTCAGCGCCGTTGCCATGACCTTCGCCACCGACTGGATCGAGATCGTCAGCTACGGCGCCATCGCCGTGTTCGGGGCCTGGCTGCTGTGGGCGAAGATCCGCGGCGACCATCACCACCACCATCATCACGTCGTGGCGCCGGCCGGAGGCGGGCACGGCGACGGGCACGGTCACGTTCACGATCATTCAGACCACGACCACGACCATGATCATGCGGCTCACGCCGATGCCCATGATCACACCCACGACCACGGGCATGAAGATCATGACCATCATGGTGACCGGTCCGCGCCCGGGCGGCCGTCGACGCGCCGGGTCCCGCTGATGGCGCGGGCGTGGGCGGCGGTCGTCGCCGTAGGCATCCGCCCCTGTTCGGGCGCTATCATCATTCTGGTCTTTGCCCTCGCACAGGGCATCTTCGCAGCCGGCATCGCAGCTACCTTCGTCATGGCGCTCGGCACCGGGCTGACCGTCGCGGCGCTGGCGACGCTGGCGGTGACAGCCAAGGATGTCGTTCTCCGATTTTCCGGCGGTGGGTCGGTGATGGTGACGCGCCTCGCGCGCGGCGTGGAGATTGCGGGCGCCGCGGCCGTGCTTCTGCTTGGCCTGCTCCTCCTCGGCGGATCGCTGGCGAGCGGGTTGCCGGGCTCGGGCTAGACTGTCGCCGGGACGCGAGCCCGTTCCGCAAGCCGCGCGCGAACGGCGCGGCCAAATGCGGCGAAGAGCTTTGACGATGGAACGTCCGTTTCCACCCAGTATTCCGGGTGCCATTGCACGCCAATCGCAAACCCCGCCGAGTCGGTGACGCGCACCGCCTCGACCGTCCCGTCCGGGGCGGTCGCCTCGACGGCAAGGTTCGCAGCGAGCCGGCCGGGCGCCTGGCGGTGGAGGGAATTGACGCGGACGGTGCCTTCGCCAAGGACGCCGGCGAGCGTTCCGCCAGGCTCTATCCTCACGTCCTGGCGGATGGCAAAGCGGGCGTCCTGATCCGTGCTGGTGGGCGCGCGATGATCGTGCCGGCCGGCCACTTCGTGTACCTCGGATATAAGGGTGCCGCCGAGGGCAACATTCAGTTCCTGCATCCCCCGGCAGATGGCGAAGAGCGGGAGGCCACGCTGAAGCGTCTTGCGGATGAGCGGCAGGGTGGTCGAGTCCCGGCGGGGGTCATAGGGCTCGGCCGCAGGCGTCGGCTCTTCCCCATAACGGGACGGATGGACATTCGACCGGCTGCCCGGAAGCAGCACGCCGTCGACCCGGTCAAGCACGGCGTCCAGGTCGATGGCCTCGCCGAGCGATGGCAGGATGAGCGGAATCCCGCCCAGGCCGGTCACAATCGCCCTCAGATAAGTCTCCGCGGTGGCGTGCCAGCGGTACCCGTCGATTTCCTTGAAATCGGCGGCGACGAGGACGATCGGGGTGGCAGTGGCGGGGGGGCTGGTCACAGGCTTCTCATAGCGCAATCGCCCGCCGTGGCGAAATGGGCGCTTCGGCTTGACACCGCAAGCGAAGGAAGGTCCGCTCGAACAGGGTCGCGTCAAGACTCGCTTCGGGGGGAACAAGAAAGATGGATCGCAGGACTTTCATCAAGAAAACGGGACTGGCTGCGGCCAGCGCCGTAGCCGCATCGTCTCTGGCGGCGCCGGCCCTCGCGGACACGGCGCCCGAGTTGAAATGGCGGCTCACATCGAGCTTTCCCAAAGCGCTTGATACGCTCTTCGGCGCGGCGGAGGTGTTCGCCAAGGCGATTGCCGAGGCTACGGACGGCAAGTTCCAGATCGAGGTGTTCGCGGCGGGCGAACTGGTCCCGGGGCTGAAGGCGGCCGACGCGGTCACCGACGGGACGTTCGAGCTATGCCACACCGCCAGCTACTACTACTGGGGCAAGGACCCAACCTTTGCCTTCGGCACGGCAGTACCCTTCGGGCTCAATCCGCGCCAGCAGAATGCCTGGATGTACGAGGCCGGCGGCGCCGACCTGATGAATGACTTTTACAAGAAGTACAACATCCACGCACTTCCCGGCGGCAACACCGGCGCGCAGATGGGCGGATGGTATCGGAAGGAGATCAATACGCCCGCCGATCTCGCCGGTCTCAAGATGCGCATCGGCGGCTTCGCCGGCGCCGTCATGTCGAAGCTCGGCGTCGTCCCGCAGCAGATCGCCGGCGGCGACATCTATCCGGCGCTGGAGAAGGGCACCATCGACGCGGCCGAGTGGGTGGGCCCTTACGACGATGAGAAGCTCGGCTTCCAAAAGGTCGCCAAGTACTACTATTACCCGGGCTGGTGGGAAGGCGGGGCGATGCTCCACTTCTTCATCAACAGCGACAAGTGGAACAGCCTGCCGAAGAACTACCAGGCCATCGTGACCGCCGCGGCCGGCTACGCCAATGTGCGTATGCAATCGCGCTACGACGCGCTCAATCCGGCGGCGCTGCGGCGGCTGGTGGCGGGCGGGGCGCAACTGCGCGCGTTCAACAAGGACGTGCTCGACGTCTCGTTCCAGGCAGCGAATGCGATCTATGACGAGACCGGCGCGAAGAACGCCGACTTCAAGAAGATCTATGACGCCATGAAAGCGTTCCGCGGCGAGGAATACCTGTGGTTCCAGGTCGCCGACGGGACCTACGACGACTACATGATGGCGCAACAGCGCAGCGGCGGAATCTGACGCCTCAGAATCGCGGACCCTTGTCGCCGCCGGGCTTGTCGAAGCTCGGCGGCGCGATCTGGATCTGCAAGGGCGTCGGGTTTGCCGGCTTGCCGGTGCTGATCCAGTAGGTCACCGAAGCCGGCCAGAAGATCACGATTCCCACCAGGATCAGCTGCATCACCACCCAGGGTATGGCGCCGAGATAAATGTCGGAGCTCTTCACTTCCGGCGGCGCTATGCCGCGCAGGTAGAAAAGCGCGAAGCCGAAGGGTGGGTGCATGAACGACGTCTGCATGTTGACGCAGAGCAGCACCCCGAACCAGACGAGATCGATGCCGAGCTTCTCCGCCACCGGCGCCAGCAGCGGGATGACGATGAAGGCGATCTCGAAGAAATCAAGGAAGAATGCAAGAAAGAACACGAAGACATTGACGAAGATCAGGAAACCGACCTGACCGCCGGGGAGCGAGGAGAGCAGATATTCGATCCAGAAGCCGCCATCCATGCCGCGGAAGACGAGGGTGAAGACGGTCGAGCCGATGAGGATGAAAACCACCATGGCGGTGATGCGCATGGTGGTCGCCATCGCTTCGCGGACGAGCGTCCAGGTGAGCCGCCGGTTGATGGCGGCGAGGCCAATCGCGCCAACCGCCCCCATGGCGCCCGCCTCGGTCGGCGTCGCTAGCCCGAGGGCGATGGTGCCGAGAACGAGGAAGATCAGCACCACCGAGGGCACCATGCCCTTCATCACCTTCCAGGCGAGCGCCCAGCCGCGCTCGCCGCGGGCCTCTTCCGGCAGCGGCGGCATGGTCTCGGGCCGCACGATCGAAAGGATCGCGATATAGGCGAGGAAGATCGCGACCTGGAGGATCGAGGGCCCGGTGGCGCCGAGATACATCGCGCCGACGTCGCGGCCGAGTTGCTGAGCCAGCACGATAAGGACGAGCGACGGCGGGATGACCTGGGTAATCGTCCCGGCGGCGGCGATGACGCCGGTTGCCAGCCGCATGTTGTAGCCGTAGCGGATCATGATCGGGAGCGAGATGACGCCCATGGCGATCACCGAGGCGGCAACCGTTCCGGTGATCGCCCCGAGGATCGCGCCGACGATGATGACGGCGTAGGCAAGGCCGCCAGGAATCTTGCCGAAGAGCTGGCCGGTGCCCTCGAGCAAATCTTCCGCTAGGCCGCAACGCTCGAGGATCGCCCCCATGAACGTAAAGAACGGGATAGCGAGGAGCAGTTCGTTCGAGATCGTGCCGAAGAAGCGATAGGGCAGGGCCTGCAGGAAGACCTCGGGGAAATGTCCGGTGAGTATACCGATGACGCCGAAACCTAGACCGAGCGCGGTGAGCGTGAAGGCGACCGGGAATCCGAGGAGGAAGAAGACGATGAGGGCGCCGAACATCAGCGGCGGCATGACGCCGAACTGGAACATGTTTCGCTCCCCGGCCCGCCCGCCTACTGCAACGGCTGAACGTATTCGGTGTCGAGGGTGACATCGCCGCGGAGGGCGGCGACGCGCTTGATCAGTTCCGAAACTCCCTGGAGCGTGAGGAGGCCGAAGCCGACCGGCAGCACCAAAAGGATCGGCCACTGCACGAGACCGCCGTAGCTCGACGATCCCTCGCCGCTCCGGAACGCGGCGACGAATACCGGCCAGCACAGCCAGGCGAGGAAGACCATCGCGGGCAGGAGGAAGACCAGCAGCCCGAAGATGTCGACGATGAGCCGGCCGCGGGCCGACAGGTGAGAGTAGATGACGTCGACGCGCACGTGCTCGTTCATTTTCAGGGTATAAGAGGCGCCGAGGAAGACAGCCCCGCCGAACAGGTACCACTGGATTTCGAGGAGGCCGTTGGAGCTGTAGTCGAGAAGGTACCGCACGGTGGCATTGCCGGCGCTGATCAGCACCGAAATCAGGATCAGCCAGTCGGAAAGGGAGCCAAAGCCGGTATTCAGCGCATCGATGGCGCGACTCAGCCGCAAAAGACCCTTCACGCGCGCCTCCCCTGAGCGTCTTTGACGCCTTTTGAACCGACCTTGGTTCACCGCGCGACGGGACGCAACAGCGCGGTCGTCGCAAGCCGGCGCGAATCTGTGTTCCTGTACTGTCCCGCGAAGAATCCGCCGCTATGCTTTGGTTTGGGATAGGATTCGTATCGACGCGCTTTTCGCGCCGCGTTATCGGCAGGGCGAAGCAGGACAGGGGCGGAAAAGCCCCAAGCCGGAGTGCGCCGGCGGAGCAAGAAGAGATGCGCCTCGAGGCGGTCACCCTCGACGACAAATACAACCTCGGCACGAGGAAGGTCCTGATCACCGGGACGCAGGCGATCGTTCGCCTGGCGCTCCTGCAGGCTGCCCGCGACCGCCGCATGGGCAAGCGCACCGCGGGCTATGTGACCGGATATCGCGGCTCGCCGCTCGGCGGACTGGACCAGCAATTCTGGCGGGCCAAGAAAGTCCTCGAGCCGGCGAATATCGTTTTCCAGCCCGGGCTGAACGAGGACATCGCCGCGACGGCGATCTGGGGCAGTCAGCAGGCCGAGATGCGCGGCGAGGGGCGCTACGATGGTGTCTTCGGTATCTGGTACGGCAAGGGGCCGGGCGTCGATCGTTCGGGCGATGCGCTGAAGCACGCGAACCTCGCCGGCACCTCGCCGTGGGGCGGCGTGCTGGCGCTGATGGGCGACGACCACACCTGCGAGTCATCGACCACGGCGCATCAATCGGAATACGCGTTCGTCGACGCGATGATTCCGATTCTCTCGCCGGCGGGTGTGCAGGAGATCGTCGACTACGGCCTGCTCGGTTTCGCGCTGTCGCGTTTCACCGGGACGTGGGCCGGGCTGAAATGCGTCAAGGACACGGTCGAGTCGACGGCGGTGATCGACGGCTCGCTGGACCGCGTGTTTACGACCGTACCCGGCGGGTTCCGCATGCCGCCCGGCGGACTGAACATCCGGCCGAACGACAATCCGCTCGCCCAGGAAGCCCGGCTGCACGAGCAGAAGATGCCGGCGGTGCTCGCCTTCCTCCGCTCCAACGCGCCCGACCAAACGATCCTCGCCGGCGGTCGCACGCCGCGGCTCGGCATCGCCACCGCGGGGAAGAGTTATCTCGACGTGCTGCAGGCGCTCGATTCGCTCGGCATCGACGAAGTACGCGCCGCGAACCTCGGCCTGCGCCTTCTCAAGATCGCATGCACCTGGCCGCTCGAACCGGACTCCATTCGCCGGTTCGGCGAAGGCCTCGAAAAGATCATCGTGGTCGAGGAGAAGCGCGGGCTGATCGAGGGTCAGATCAAGGAGATCCTCTACGGCACCGCCAATGCCCCGGTCGTGGTGGGGAAGAAGGATGAGACGGGAGGATGGCTCTTCCCGTCGAAAGGATCGCTCGATCCGAACGAGATCGGCATCGCGATCGGCGAGCGGCTGCTGACACGAAGCCCGGGCGAGTGGCTTGCGAAAATCGTGGCCGCCCTGAAGTCGGCGGAACTGGTGCTCGCCGGCACGCGCGAGATCGCCGAGCGCACGCCGTATTTTTGTCCGGGCTGCCCGCACAACACGTCCACCGTCGTGCCGGAAGGCTCGCGCGCCTATGCCGGCATCGGATGCCACTACATGGCGCAGGGCATGGACCGGCACACCGAAGGCTACACCCAGATGGGCGGCGAGGGCGCCAACTGGATCGGCGAGGCGCCATTCTCCCGACGCGGCCATGTCTTCCAGAACATCGGCGACGGCACCTACAACCACTCCGGCCTGCTGACCATCCGCGCCGCCGCGATGGCGGGCATCAACATCACGTACAAAATCCTCTTCAACGACGCCGTGGCGATGACGGGAGGCCAGCCGATGGACGGCGGACTGACCGTGCCGCAGGTTGCCGCCGAGGTCGCGGCCGCCGGCGCCCACCGGATTATCGTCGTCTCGGAGGAGCCGGAGAACTACGCCAGCGGTACGGAATGGCCGTACGGCGCTTCGGTTCGCCATCGCGAAGATCTCGATGCCGTGCAGGAAGAGCTGGCGACCGTCGGCGGCCTGTCGGTCCTGATCTACGACCAGACTTGCGCGGCGGAGAAACGGCGGAAGCGGAAGCGCGGTCTCTATCCCGATCCCGACAAGCGCGTCGTCATCAACGAACTCGTGTGCGAGGGCTGCGGCGATTGCAGCGTGCAGTCGAACTGCGTCGCGGTGATTCCGGTCGAAACCGAGTTCGGCCGCAAGCGCGCCATCGACCAGTCGAGCTG
>JBBQGL010000146.1:0-9551 GCA_038323025.1 Hyphomicrobiales bacterium | reverse complement strand
GTGGCTGATGGAGCAGATGCGCCTGCAGGCCGAGCATTTCGGCACGCGCATCGTTTCGGATCATATCGTCTCGGTCGATTTCGACCGCCGGCCGTTCCGCCTCAGCGGCGATTCCGGCACCGTCTACACCGCCGATGTGGTGATCCTCGCCACCGGCGCCGTGGCGAAGTGGCTGAACCTGCCCTCCGAGTCGCGCTTTCGCGGCTTCGGCGTATCGGCCTGCGCGACCTGCGACGGCTTCTTCTTCAAGAACCGCGAGGTCGTCGTGGTCGGCGGCGGCAACACCGCGATCGAGGACGCGCTGTTCCTCACCCACTTCGCCAGCAAGGTGACGATCGTTCACCGGCGCGACGAATTCCGCGCCGAGAAGATTTTGCAGGCGCGTCTGCTTTCCAACCAGAAGGTCCAGGTCGTCTGGGACAGCGTCGTCGAGGATATCCTCGGTACCGGCGGCCGTCATGCGGATGCGCCGCTGAACGCTCCGGTCGCGCCGGGGCCGCCGGCGACGGTCACCGGCGTGCGCATCCGCAACGTCAAGACCGGCAAGGTCGAGGAGCTGAAGGCCGACGGCGTGTTCGTCGCCATCGGCCACGCCCCGTCGACGGCGCTGGTCGGCGACAAGCTGCGCATGAAAGCCAACGGCTACATCTGGACGGCGCCGGATTCGACCGCCACCAGCATTCCGGGCGTATTCGCGGCCGGCGACGTCACCGACGATACCTTCCGCCAGGCGGTTACCGCCGCCGGCCAGGGCTGCATGGCGGCGCTCGAGGCGGAGAAGTTTCTGGCGCACACCGAGCTGCCGGCGGTAGCTGCCGAATAGCCGAGGCCGCGAGGGGCGGGATGGACTGGGACAAGCTGCGTATCTTCCAGGCCGCCGCCCAGGCGGGCTCGTTTACCCATGCCGGCGAGACGCTCAACATGAGTCAGTCGGCGGTGAGCCGGCAGGTGAGCGCGCTCGAGCAGGACCTCGGCGTGCCGCTCTTCCACCGCCATGCGCGCGGCCTGATCCTCACCGAGCAGGGCGAGCATCTCTTCCGCACCGCCAGCGAAGTCGTGCTGAAGCTGGAGGCGGTAAAGGCGCGGCTCTCGGATTCGAGCGAGAAGCCGAGCGGTACGCTGCGCATCACCACAACCGTCGGGCTTGGCTCCACCTGGCTCACCGACCGCATCCACGAATTCATCGAGCTACATCCCGGCATCCACGTCCAGTTCATCTTCGACGACGGGGAGCTCGACCTCGGCATGCGCGAGGCCGATGTCGCCATCCGCCTGCGCCAGCCGGTCCAGCCCGACCTCATCCAGCGGCGGCTGTTCACCGTGCACATGCACGTCTATGGCCACCCCAGCTATTTCGCCAAGCACGGCCGGCCCGCCTCGATTGCCGAGCTCGATCAGCATCGCATCGTCAGCTACGGCCAGCCCATCCCGCAATATCTGCGCGATGTGAACTGGCTGGAGACGGCCGGCCGCGATGCCGGCGATCCGCGCATGCCGGTGCTGCGCATCAACAACATCTTCTCGATCAAGAACGCGATCATGCGCGGAATCGGGATCGCTGTACTTCCCGATTACATGGTCGAGCCGGAATCGGCGCTGGAACGGGTCGTGCCGGAGGCGGAGGTTCCGAGCTTCGCGGCCTATTTCGTCTACCCGGCCGAACTGAAGAGTTCTGCGCGGGTTCATGTCTTTCGCGATTTTATCCTCGCGAAAGCTCAGAACTGGCCGTACTGACTGTACAGAATTGAACTGTTGCAGATTTACAGCAATCCACGGAAACTTTAGCTTGTCGCGAACATTGTCGTTACATCGTTGCGGTTGAGCCTAGACTGAATTTGTCGATGCGGTGATTCGTTCGTTTCTTCCTCCCTGCGAGCGGTTTGCCGCGTCGGCTGTTCCCTCTGGAAGCGGCTGCCCGGTGCTACCGGGCGGCACAACTGCCGGGCCCGGTGGGGCCCGGCTTTTATTTTGACCGGACGGAAGCGCTTCGTCTCAATCGTCGAGCTCCGGGTAGTGCCGGAAGATTCCGTGCTCATTGAACGGAAGCCGCCGCGGGCTTTCGAGATAGGCTTTGATGCGCGGCCTGGCGGCGACGGCATCGTGCAGGGCCACCACCAGCGGAGAATCTTTCTCGCGCTTCTGCATCGTCTTTGGCAGGGCGTAGCGGAGCCCCTCCACCGCCTGGAAAAGCGACAGGTCGGCATAGGTCAGCCGGCTGCCGATGAGGTGGCGGCCCTTGCCGTTCGCCTGGAGGATCGCTTCGAACCAGCCGAGGAACTTGGGGATGCGGTTCTTGCGGAAAGCGGCGGCGCGCCGCTTCGCTTCCGGCTTCTGGTCCTCATAGTAGAGGTCGCCGCCGAGCGGATGGTGGATGTCGTGCGCCTCCAGCACGAGGTCCGCGATGGTCAGCTGGATCTGATGGACCCACAGCCGCGCCGTCTCGCTCTTCGGCGTCAGGCCAAGGAGCGGGCCGAGGTAGAAGAGGATATTGGCGCTCTGCCCGACGATGACCTTGCCGTGCTTCAGGAACGGCGGCGCAAAGGAAGCAGGCCGCCCGATGCCCTTGCCGGCGATCAGGGCCAGCATCTTTTCCATGCCGCCGGGCTCGCGCCCGACATCGGCATAGCCGGCGCCCGCTTCCTCCAGCGCCAGGCGGGCGAACTCGCCGCGCCCCTGAATCCCTGGCCAGTAGTAGAGTTCGTAGCCCATCGTCACCTCCTTGCCTTCCCGCCGCGGGCTGAAAGCATATCGCGGAAGCGGCGAGGTTGTCCGGAGCGGGCCGCAGAAGAGGCCGAGTTGTGCCACGAAAGGTCCGCAATGCCATGTTCTCTGCGCAATCGATCCGATCCATTCTCCGAGGTGAGATATTGGTCCTGAGGGAGTCACGGGGTTGAACAGCGGGCGCGAAAAACTGCCGGAACTGCCGGGTCAGCCCGGGGTCGTGACCTACACCAGGGTCCCGGCCGAGGCAGAGCGCGCCGCGGGCGAATCGCCGGGGCGCGCCGAGCCGCGGCTGACCGCGACCGAAGTGCCCTACGTAGCCGTGCACCCGGCGGACGCCATCGGCGGGGCGCCGGGCGCCGGCGCGGCGATCGATATCGACGGAGATGAGGAGATCGCGTCTGCGGGGGGCGGACACAGGCGGCCGCGCGGGTTCGGCCTGATCGTGCTGATCGTGGTCGTCGTCGCTGCGGCGCTGCTCGGGATACTGGTGTCATCCTTCGATGGGACGAAGGCTCCGGTCGCGACGGTTGCCGCTCCCGGTAACGATCGTGCGGCGCAGATCCTCAGCCTCCGGCAGCAGATCGAGGATGTGACGCGGAAGGCCGCCGCGGCGGCCGAGGACGCGCGACAGAAGACGGCGGAGTTGCAGACCCAGTTGGCGAGGCTGGAGGAATCCGCGCAGGATGCATCGGACAGTCAACCGGCTCAGCCAGCAATTCGCAACGTGACCGATAGCGCGCCGCTGCCGGCGCCGATGCCGCAGCCGCTGGCGAGCGCCGACGGCACGGTGGCGAGCCCCGAGGACCTGCCAGCGCTGGCGCCGGTTGTGGCGGTCATCCCGCCGGTTCCCCGGCCGCGGCCGGACCCCGCGACGATCCAGGCAAGCTTTCCCGGGACCGGCTCGCCGCCGGCCGACTTGAGCCTCCCGGTCGCCGACGACTCTACCTACGTGAAGAGCATCGAGCGGATTCTCGCCGACGCGCCGCCGGCCGCGGCGGTGACCGGGCCATCGCCGGCCTTGCCACCCGCCGCTCCCGCCGGGACGACGCAGCCTTCGGCGCAGCTCGCGCCGCTGCCCGTGCCATTGGCGGACACGTCGGGCGCTCCCGCTGACGCGGCCCCCGGCGCCATGGACGAGGACGGCCCGATCCCCCCCGAACCGATCCCCAACGTCGCCCCCGCCCAGGGCGGCGTGCAGTAGGGCGGCGCCGACTTGATTCTTGTGAGTGCTGAATCTAGGTTACATGTAACCTGGAGTTCAAGATTGTGACGGCTGCTTCCAAGCGCGGGTCTTCTCGCGACAAGGTTCGAGCGCACCGAGCTCGGCTGCGCGCGGAGGGTCTTCGACCAATTCAAGTATGGGTGCCGGATACTCGATTGCCGGAATTTGCCGAAGAGGCCCATCGGCAATCGTTGGCAGTAGCGCGCTCCAGTTACGCGGAGGAGGATCAGGCTTTCGTCGACGCAATCTCCGAATGGAACGATGAGTGAATCGTGGGACGGTCTGGACTGCAGCTGGCGGCGGCGGTTACGCGGGAAAGCCCCGCCCGGTTGTCGTGGTTCAGGACGACCGCTTCGACGCGACCGAGTCCATCACCGTCGTTCCGCTGACGACTGACCCAATCAAGGCGCCTCAATTCAGGGTGCGTTTGGAGCCGGCGGAGGCGAATGGACTTCGGGCGGTCTCCCACGCGATGGTCGATAAGATCACCACAATGCCAAAGCATCGCCTGCGAATTTCGCTTGGCGTTCTGAGCAGCGAGGACATGACCCGCATCAGCCGGGCTATCGTGATCTTTCTTGGCATCGGCGGTTGAGGGCCCCCCTGTGGATAACCGGGAGAACCCCGGCTTATCCCCGCCGCCCCGATCCGGCCCCTATACTCCGGCGTTCTCCGGCCCCGAATCACCATGCGCTTTCCGCCGAGCTTCCTTGAAGAAATCCGCGCCCGCCTGCCGGCCTCGGCGGTGGTTGGGCGGCGCGTGAAGTTGCGCAAGCAGGGGCGCGAGTTCGCCGGCCTGTCGCCGTTCAACCAGGAAAAGACGCCGTCGTTTTTCGTCAATGACGCCAAGGGCAAGTGGTTCGATTTCTCGGCCGGCAAGAACGGCGACATCTTCACCTTTCTCATGGAGACCGACGGCCTTTCCTTCCCCGAGGCGGTCGAGCGGCTGGCGGGGGAGGCCGGCGTGCCGATGCCGGCGCGCGACCCCGAGGCGGAGGAGCGCGAGGAGGCCCGCGCCTCCCTCCACGAGGTGCTGGAGCTGGCCACCAAATTCTTCGAGGAGAGCCTGCAGTCCCGCGCCGGCGCGGCGGCGCGCGGCTACCTTCTCAACCGCAGCCTCGGGCCGGACCTGCAGCGGCGCTTCCGCATCGGCTATGCCCGGCCGGACCGCAGCGCGCTGAAGGAATGGCTCGCCGGAAAAGGCGTGGCGCAGGATCAGATGATCGCCGCCGGCCTGCTTATCTCAGGCGACGACATTCCGGTGTCCTTCGACCGCTTCCGCGATCGTGTCATCTTTCCGATCGCCGATTTCCGCGGGCAGATCGTCGGCTTCGGGGGGAGGGCGCTCGCCGCCGACGTCCCGGCCAAATACCTGAACTCGCCGGAGACCGACCTCTTTCACAAGGGCTCGCTCCTTTACAACGGCGCCGAGGCGCGGAAGGCCGTCCACGATGCCGGCACCGTCATCGCCGTCGAAGGCTATGTCGACGTCATCCAGATGGTCGGCGCCGGCTTTGCCCATACGGTGGCGCCCCTCGGCACGGCCCTCACCGAGCGCCAGCTGCAGATCCTGTGGCGGATGACCGACGAGCCGATCCTCTGCTTCGACGGAGACGGCGCCGGCCGGCGCGCGGCGTTCCGCGCCGCCGAGCTTGCCCTGCCGATGCTGCTGCCGGGCAAGAGCCTTCGCTTCGCGCTCCTCCCCGACGGTCAGGACCCGGACGATCTGGTCCGCTCCGGCGGCCGCGATGCGGTGGCGGCGGTGATCGCGGCGGCCCGTCCGCTGGTCGAGATGGTCTGGATGCGGGAAACGGAGGGCGGAGTTTTCGACACGCCCGAGCGGCGCGCGGCCCTGGAGGCCCGGCTCCGCGACGTCGCCCGGGCGATCGCTGACGAGAGCGTCCGCCGCCATTACCAGCAGGCCTTCGCCGAGCGCGTGGCGGCGTTCTTCCCGGATGCCAGGCAGCAGCGCACCGAGAGCAGGGGACAGAAGTCCCGCGGCAGCCGCGATTCCCGTCCTCCGTCCTCCGTTCTCCGGTTGCCGATACCCGTTTCCGACCGCCTGAAGCGTTCCAGCCTGCTCGCCGGCCGGCCGACCCATCCGCTCCGCGAGGTCGTCCTGGTGATGACCATGGTCAACCATCCGGCGCTGATTCCGGAACGGCTCGACGAGTTCGCCCACCTCGAACTCGGCCATCCCGACCTCGACGACCTGCGTTCGGCGGTTCTTGAGATTCTTGCCCACGGCGACGGCGAGGCCGAGCACCTGCGGGAAACCCTGCTTTCCGGCCGTTTCGGCGGACTCATCGGCCGCCTCGATGCCGAACTTGCCGCCTGCCGGCTGTGGCCGGCGCTTCCCGCAGCTTCCGATAGCGATGCGGCGGAGGGGTGGACGCAGGCTTTGACCTTGCACCGGCGCAAGCGGACGTTACATAAGGACCTCAAGGAAGCCGAGGACGCGCTCGCGGCGGAGCCGACCGAGGCAAATCTTGCACGGCTGGTCGATATTCAGACACAGATGGCGAGCACGGAAGGCACCGAGGCCCTGATCGAGGGGTTCGGTGCGGCGGGGCGCGAAAAGCGGGTGTTGTAGTGAAATGCCGTGGTGTGGTTAAGCGCGGCTTAAGGCGGGGGCTCTAGGTTCCTGATTCGGGGGCAGGCCGGCGGCGCGGGTGGTTGCCGGCGGCAGTACTGAAACGATTTTGGCGATTTCCGGTGTGGCCGCTGCCAAAGCGCCCGCCCGTCTGGAGAGTATGAATGGCAACCAAGGTCCAGGAAAACGAAGAAGCCCCGGAAGCCCCCGCCGAGACCGCGGACAGCCCCCTCCTTGACCTCTCCGACGCCGCCGTCAAGAAGCTGATCAAGGTCGCCAAGAAGCGCGGCTTCGTCACTATCGACGAGCTGAACGGCGTCTTGCCCGACGGCGAAGTGTCCTCCGACCAGATCGAGGACATCTACGCCATGCTCAACGACATGGGCATCAACGTCGTCGAGACCGACGAGGCCGAAGAGGCGGAGGAGGGCGAGGACGAGCCCGACTCCACCGAAGTCGCCGAAGCCGCGCCCACCGCCGTCGCCAAGCCGGCGCGCGAACCGACCGACCGCACCGACGACCCGGTGCGCATGTACCTTCGCGAGATGGGCTCGGTCGAGCTGCTTTCGCGCGAGGGCGAAATCGCCATCGCCAAGCGCATCGAGGCCGGCCGCGAGACGATGATCGCGGGCCTCTGCGAATCGCCGCTGACCTTCCAGGCGATCATCATCTGGCGCGACGAGCTGAACGCCGGGAAGATCCTCCTCCGCGACATCATCGACCTTGAGGCGACCTACTCGCCCGACGCCAAGATCGTGCCGGGCGTTCCGGGCGTGCCCGCCGCCGAGACCCAGGCCGCCGCCGCCGCCGCCGCTGCAGCCGCCGCGGCCGCCGCCGCTCCCCCGCCACCGCCGCGCCCGCCGCTCGCCGATGGCGAGGAGGTCGACGAGGTCGAGGCCGAGCGCGCCCGCCTTGCCGCGGAAGAGGACGACGAGGACGATTTCGAGAACGCCATCTCGCTCGCCGCGATGGAAGCGGAGCTGAAGCCGAAGGTGGTGGAGACCTTCGACACCGTCGCCGACCTCTACAAGAAGCTGCGCCGCCTGCAGGACCAGGACGTCGAGTTCAAGCTGAAGAACACGTCGCTGTCGCCCTCCCAGGAGCGCCGCTACAAGAAGCTGAAGGACGAGATCGTCGCCAGCGTAAAGTCGCTGTCGCTCAACCAGAACCGCATCGACGCGCTGGTGGCGCAGCTCTACGACATCAACAAGCGCCTGATCGGCTACGAGGGTCGCCTCTTGCGGCTGGCCGAATCCTATCGCGTCTCGCGCGACGATTTCCTGAAGGAATACCAGGGCGCCGAGCTCGACCCGAACTGGCTGCGCCGCATCTCGATGCTGTCCGGCCGCGGCTGGCGCGAGTTCGTCGCCAAGGAGAAGGTGCGCATCAAGGAACTGCGCGGCGACATCCAGGCGCTCGCCACGGAGACCGGCCTCGAGATCGTCGAGTACCGCCGCATCGTCCACATGGTGCAGAAGGGCGAGCGCGAGGCCCGCCAGGCGAAGAAGGAGATGGTCGAGGCGAACCTTCGCCTGGTCATCTCGATCGCCAAGAAATACACCAACCGGGGCCTGCAGTTCCTCGACCTGATCCAGGAAGGCAACATCGGCCTGATGAAGGCGGTCGACAAGTTCGAGTACCGCCGCGGCTACAAGTTCTCGACCTACGCCACCTGGTGGATACGCCAGGCGATCACCCGCTCGATCGCCGACCAGGCGCGCACCATCCGCATTCCCGTGCACATGATCGAGACGATCAACAAGATCGTGCGCACCTCGCGCCAGATGCTGCACGAGATCGGCCGCGAGCCGACCCCGGAAGAGCTGGCCGAAAAGCTCGCGATGCCGCTGGAGAAGGTGCGGAAGGTCCTGAAGATCGCCAAGGAGCCGATCAGCCTCGAGACGCCGATCGGCGACGAGGAGGACAGCCATCTCGGCGATTTCATCGAGGACAAGAACGCCATCCTGCCGATCGACGCGGCGATCCAGTCGAACCTGCGCGAGACGACCACGCGCGTGCTCGCCTCGCTCACCCCGCGCGAGGAGCGCGTCCTGCGCATGCGCTTCGGCATCGGCATGAACACCGACCATACGCTCGAAGAAGTCGGCCAGCAGTTCTCGGTCACGCGCGAACGCATCCGCCAGATCGAGGCGAAGGCGCTGCGCAAGCTGAAGCATCCGTCAAGGTCTCGGAAGCTGCGGAGCTTCCTCGACAACTAGCCGGGCGCCGGGCTTGCGGGCAGAGCTCTCCGCCCCGATCGGGGTTCTCTCTTCTACGCGACCGGCGGTTGTGGCATCGTCCGGACATGGCGTTTGTGGCTGACACCCTTGACGACTTGCTTCGCGCGGTTTTGGGAAAGCTGCTACGCGTCCGCAGGAACGTCAGCGCAACCAAAGGGAAAAATGTAGAGATCACCGGCGCTGCCTTGGAGCTGCGCCGGCCGCGGGCGCGGCTCAGCCGCAGTGAGACGAAAGGCACCGTTTTCAGCTGCCTCGGCGAGACCCTCTGGTACCTCTCCCGAAAGAACGACGTCAGCTTCATGCAACACTACATCAGCGACTACGGGAAATATTCTGACGACGGCAAGACCGTTTACGGTGGATACGGGCCTCGTTTGTTTGGCGCATCCGGCACGCCAAATCAGATCGGATACATAACTCGGGTTCTCAAACTTAGGCCGAGTACGAGGAAGGCCGTCGTTCAGTTGTTCGACAAGGCTGACGTTGTGGAAGAACACAAAGACGTTCCCTGTACTTGCGTTCTGCAGTTCTTCATCAGGTCGGGCCGGCTTGATCTCATCGTCTACATGCGTTCAAACGACGCATTCAGGGGCCTCCCCCACGATGTGTTTGCCTTCACGTTTATCCAAGAGCTAGTGGAGCGATTCAATCACATGCTTCCCTCGCTGGACTGCAGCGAGAACTCGGTTTGGATCGGCGGTCCAGACGAAGGGTTTGGGGTCGGCATTGGTTTCCTGGACGAAGCGGTTGATGGCAGCCTGAAGGTCGACAA
>JBBQGL010000145.1:0-9883 GCA_038323025.1 Hyphomicrobiales bacterium | reverse complement strand
TCAGCGTAGCCATTCATTGCGCACCCTGCATCGCTTACCATGCCGAAGGCGCGGTGAAGCAAGGGGCTTCGCGCGAGGCAGTCGCTGAGATCCTGGCGATGGCGATCTATATGGGTGCCGGGCCGTCGGTTATGTACGCGGCGCAGGCGCTGGAGGCCGTGGATCAAATGATGAAGCCCCCGGCACCCGTGTGAGCGCGGACGAGACCATCCGTCGAAACCGGCATGATCCGATGTCGGCTCGCCTCCCGGGGCGGCAATACTCGCTCCGGGACCGGCGTCGTGTTGCGACGCCGGGCCGCTGTTCAAGCCTTCTGGCGCTTGCGGCTCCCGACCTTTTTGGCTGCCGTACGCTTCTTCGCCGAGACGCCGCTGCCGGTGGCCGCGCGCTTTGTCTTCGGCTTGGCCGCAGGCTTTGACGGCGATCTTGCGTGCTTGACGTGGATTCGTTCAACGCTGCGCTTCGGCGCTTCTTCCTGAGCACGTGCCACCGCCATTTCGAAGGTCAGCGGACCGACCTGAACGAGCTCGTGGCGAACCGCTCCGGTGCTCTCGTCGCGCCAGAAATGGGTGACCGTGCTTTCCGGCTCTTCGTTGACGTACCAGGTGTAGACGACGAGGGATGGCAGCGTCGGTGCAAACACATCGAGGTCGCCAATCTCAACGTTGGTCCATGGCAACAGTGTCGGCATTGGATTCGCCTCCGGTTGTGGTCCTCCGCGCCTCGGACGGCTGAAGTCCCATGCGAACAATAGTGGCAAGACGCGCGTGAAATTTGACTTGGGTCAAACGGAAGTGATCGAAGGGAGTCCTGACCGGCATCGGTTTCATCGGCGCGGGCGTCATTCTACGCGCCGGACCTCCGCCCAACCGGATTCACGTGCTCACAGCCGCGGCCGCCGTGTGGTCGACGACCATCATTGGTATGCGGATTTGGGGACTGGGGGCTGCTGGTCATTTCGATGGTGCTTATGCTGCTGCTCGTCTTCGGCGGCACGGTGGAGCGTCGACTGCGTTCGCTTCTCGGAGCGACGCGCGACAGCGGCCGATAGGCGACAGCGAGAGTTAGTTTGGCCTCGCGGGCCCGGAGCCCGACCGGCCGGCAATTGCGACCCGCTTCCGGTTGGCGGTGCGGCCCGGCAGGAGCCAACCCGATCGGACGATGGTCAGCCCTTCAGGCGCAGATCGGAGAGCGCTGTCCCGATCGCCTCGAAGGTGGTGACGATCTCGCCGGCGGTGGTCAGGAGGAAGAAATCGCTCGGTTCGGTCGCGCAGTTCTGCAGGAGCGTCGATGTCGGATCGCCGCCGGTATTGACCTGCACGGCGTAAACGATCACGCCGGTGGCCTTCACATTGGTGCACAGGATGGCCTGGCGCGCGTCCACCTGAGGCGCGGGATTGGACCCGTCGCCGTACCAGCGGTCCTGCGTGTTCAGACCGTCGGACAGAATAATGATGATCTTCTTGTATTTGTAGGGGGCAGTTTCCGCGGGAATGGTGAAGGGAGCCGCGCTCAAGGATTGCCAGCCCATCTGCAGCCCGATTGCCTGGTTGGTGCTGCCGTTCGGCTGCATGGCGTCGACCTTTGAACTCAGCGCCGCCCAGTCGTAGGTGAGCGCCAGAAGCTGCTGGGGGCACGCCGAATACTGGTCCGCCGGGAACAGCGTCGCCGCGGTTCCGGTCGATGGGGCGGTATTGGTCGTGTCGTTGTTCTGGTCGCGGTCGGTGAGGCATCCATTCCAGGTGTTGTGGTTGGCGGTCGTCCAGGTCCTGCCGGCGTTCGCGCACGTGGTCTTGGTCGTGTAGGTCGTCCGGCTGCAGGTCCCGTTGACTTCGTTCCACAGGTCCCACCTGACCCAGGTCTGGCCGTAGTTGGACGCACCTGCGTTCACGTCTCTGGCGAACGGTATGATAGACGCGTACACGTCGCCGGGCGTCGTTACCGCGTTCTGCAGTTGTGTCAGCAACGCATGGGTGGCGGTCTTCAAGGCCGACATCTTGTTGGCGGACGACATCGAGCCGGTGTTGTCGAGAACCAGCGCGATGCGCAGGCGCGACTGTCCCCAGATGGTCGTCGAGGTTGCCGTGATGGGGATGTTTGTGATCCCGATCAGCCCGAGGAAGGCCATCGTGACCTTCCCCGATCCGCCGATGGTGACCGATGGGCCGGCCGAGGCGTAGCTCGGCACGAGGATCACGCCCGCCGCATCGAGGTCTGTGTTGGTGAAGTTGGCGTTGAAATAATTCGTGCTGAAAGTCAGCATCTGGGCACCGGTCATCGTGCCCAAGGTCTTCTGCCGGGAAAGGGCCAGCGAGGTCGCGTCGAGCGCGTCCTGCATCTGCGTTCGCGCCACGGTCGCACGCGAATAATCGATGCCCCCTCCGACGGCCAGGATCATTGGAATGCTCGCGACGGCAAACATCATCGCGATATTACCGCGTGTCCCGCGGGGGAATCTCTTTGCTGCAGTAAGGATGGCGGCGATGAATCGAAGTGACATGGGGTTGACCTCTGAGAAGGCCTGACCCTCGAACAACAATAAACAATAAATTTACCAGAGCATTTATCTGGCCACTTCTCGAATATTTGAAAATCGGTGCGACTATTTGGAGCGGATTTCTGTTCTTCAGGCCCAATTCTTGGTCCGGCGAGCTGCGCGTCCTCTGGTGATGGCCCGCAGGAATCGGCGGATTATTGGCCCGGGCCGCCGAATTCTGGGACGCCGCCGGTAAGGTTATTTTGAAGTAAACCGTGGGCGAGCCTCACTTTTCCAGAAAATCTCACAAATACTCAAAAAACCGGAAGGTTAGATTCATCCTTTTTTGAAGGACATCGGCCTAAATTCGGGGGTGTCGGTGTGAGGTGTAGAAAGATGATCCCTCGTCTGATCGCGTCTCTTGGCGTCGCGGCCAAGCGCTTCCCGCAGGCCAAGGGCGGGAACATTGCCATGATGTTCGCCATTGGCAGCATCCCGATGATCGTGGCGGTCGGTGGCGTCATCGACTATTCGCGCGCCGCGATGGCGCGCACGGAGATGCAGGATGCGCTCGACGCGACCTCGCTGGCGCTGTCGCGCCAGACGAATATCGCCACGATGACTTCGGCGCAGATGCTCACCTTTGCCACGAACTACTTCAACGCCAATTTCACCACCAGCAACATCGACGCCTCCGGCATCACCCTCACGCCGAGCTATTCGTCGGCCGGGCCGTCGGTGACGGTCGCGGGCTCCGGCAAGGTGCCGATGAACTTCCTCGGCCTCGTAGGCCTTCAGAAGCTGCCGATCACCGCCACCTCGACCACCATCTGGGGACAGTCGCGACTCCGCGTCGCGCTGGTCCTCGATAACACGGGGTCGATGGCTGACGACGGCAAGATGACCGCGCTGCACACCGCGACGCACAACCTGCTCACCCAGCTCAAGAACGCCGCTGCGGTCGATGGCGACGTCTATGTCTCGATGGTTCCCTTCAGCAAGGACGTCAACTTCGGCTCGACAAACTACAATCAGTCCTGGGTGCGCTGGGATATCTGGGAGGAGGACAACGGCAGTTGCAGCGGCAGGTCGTGGTACAACAACCAGACCGATTGCCAGAACGCCGGGCGGACCTGGACGCCCGATAACCACAACACCTGGAACGGTTGCGTCACGGATCGTGACAAAGACTATGACACCAAGAACACCGCGGCCTCGAGCGGCACGCCGGCCACCCAATTCCCCGCCGAGGAGTATGGCAGCTGCCCGGAACAACTCCTGGGCCTTACCTACGACTGGACCGCGTTGAACAACAAGGTCGACGCGATGCAGCCAAACGGCAACACCAATCAGGCGATTGGGCTGCAGGTCGGCTGGCAATCGCTGACGGCGGCGCCGTTCACCATCCCGGCGTTCGATCCGAAGTACACCTACAAGACCATCATCATCCTGCTGACGGACGGCCTGAATACCGAGGATCGATGGTACACGAGGCAGTCCTCGATTGACGCGCGGGAGAAGATGACCTGCGACAACATCCGGGCTGCCGGGATCTCGCTCTACGCCGTCCAGGTGAATACCGGCGGCGATCCGACATCCACCCTCCTGCAGAACTGCGCTACGGATTCCAGCCAGTTCTTCCTGCTCACGTCGGCCGATCAGATCGTCACGACTTTCAACTCGATCGGCACGGCCCTTTCGAATCTGCGCCTGAAGGGGTAGGCGACCGGTTGGCACCAAGCGGATCGGAAAGGGACGCCTCGCGTCCCTTTCTTGCATCGTGTGCCGCTGCCGGATTCAGGCAGAAACGGCGTGATGGCTAGCTGTCGGCGAGGACGCCGGGCGGCTCCTCCAGGGTCCGGTTGAGGGCGCCGCGTTCCGCCGCCATCCGATCGAGCTCGGCACGGAGCGCCGGGTTACGGGCCATGAACTGCTGGAAGTCGCGCACCGTCATGACCAGCAGCTTGCAATAGTCGGTCGCTGTCACGTCGGCGTTGCGCCGCGCACCGCTCAGGAGCGCCATTTCTCCGAAGAAGTCGCCGGGCTTCAGCGGGAACTTCCGCCCTTTCACATCCACTTCGACACTGCCCGAAGACAGGAAATAGATGCCATCGGCGCGGTCGCCGGTGCGGATGATGCGGTCGCCGGGAGAGGCGTCGCGCGGCTTGAAGAGGAGGAAGAACTCTTCGCGTTTTTCCGGCTCGACGGCCGCGAAGAGCGGAAACCGCTCGATAACCTCGCGCTCGCGCACCGCACGCTCGCGCTCGCGCGCCTCATGGCGTTCGTGCACGGAGTGGAGCGCCGCCCGCAGCGCATCGAATTTCGCCACCCCGAACTTCGCCCACGGGCTTGCCAGGAAAGCCGGGGTGTTGAGGCGCTTCAGAACCAAATCGCCGACGGTGAACGACAGCCGGTTGAGCGTGATCGAGACGAGCGCGCCGGCAAGAATCAGGTCGCGCGCCTGATTGTCGAGAAGGCCCAATGAGATTCCGAGGCCGGCGAGGATGAAGGAGAACTCCCCGATTTGCGAAAGTCCGGACGCCACGCTAACCGCTGTCCGCACCGGGAAGCGCAGCAATAGCACCACGAGGAATGCGGTGATCGACTTGCCGACCATGATCAGCAGCACCACCGCCAGCACGACCAGCGGCTCGCGGATGAGGATAGATGGGTCGAACAGCATTCCGACCGAGACGAAGAACAGAACGGCGAAGGCATCCTGGAGCGGCAGCGATTCCGCGGCCGCGCGATGGCTGAACCGCGACTCGCTCAACACGACGCCGGCGAAGAAGGCTCCGAGCGAGAAGGAAACGCCGAACACCTGCGCCGAGCCATAGGCAATGCCAAGCGCAACCGCGAGGACGGAGAGGGTGAAGAGCTCACGCGAGCCGGTGCGCGCGACCTGACTGAGGATCCAGGGGACGATGCGCGGGCCGATCACTATAGCAATGCCGACGAAGGCGGCGACCTTGCCAAGCGTAATCCCGATTTCGAGAAGGAGGTTGCCGCTCGCTCCCCCGGCGGGGCCCTCGGCCGCATGCCCTCCGAGGACCTGCGCAAGGCCCGGAAGCAGCACCAGCACGACTACCATGGCGAGGTCTTCCACGATCAGCCAGCCGACGGTTACGCGCCCGTTCGGCGTGTCGAGGCTGTTCTGCGCCTCGAGCGCCCGAAGCAGGACCACCGTACTGGCGATCGACAGGCTCAGCCCGAATACCAGGGCGCCGCCGAATTTCCAGCCAAGCAGCATGGCAAGGCCGGTCCCGAGCAGCGTCACCACCGCGATCTGGATAACCGCGCCGGGAATTGCGATCGCGCGCACCGCCTTCAGATCTGCAACCGAGAAGTGAAGTCCGACGCCGAACATCAGCAGGATGACGCCCATTTCGGCGAGCTGGTTGGACAACTCAACGTCACCGACGAAGCCCAGAACGTAGGGTCCGGCGAGGATGCCGGCGACGAGATAGCCGACGAGGGGTGGAAGCTTGCCCCGATCGGCTACGTAGCCCATGGCAAAGGCTGCCACGAAGCCGATCGCCACCGTCGCGATCAGAGTGGGCTCATGCATGCTTACGGTTCCCGGCTGAGGATCCGACGACTTAAGACGGAATCGCGTCCGCTGGCTAGAGCGCGCGCGGCCTCATTTCAGAAGCCGCGGCAAATGCCCGAGGATGGTCCGAACGGTCAAGTGAAAGGCTTCACACTTGACGCGGGTCCCGCGGTTCGGGCTTGCTGGCGGCAGCGAACCGATGGGACCGAACGATGACCATTCTCGCCTGGCTTGCCTTTGTCGCGGCGTCGATCGTGCTCCTTTTCAGTCCGGGGCCCACCGTTCTCCTGGTCGTGAGCTACGCGCTCTCGCAGGGACGCCGGGTCGCGTTTCGCGTGGCTGCAGGTGTTGCGCTCGGGGATTTCGTCGCCATGACCTTGTCGCTGGCGGGGCTGGGCGGGGTTCTGTCCGCCTCGTCGACATTATTCACGATCCTGAAGCTGATTGGCGCCGCCTATCTGGTCTATCTCGGCATTCGCCTCTGGCGTTCGACGCCCACCTTGCCCGATCTCAGCGAACAGAAGACGGACGACCGCGGTATCTTCAGCCACGCCTTCGCGGTCACCGCTCTCAATCCGAAGAGCATCACCTTCTTCCTTGCCTTCGTGCCTCAGTTTGTCGACCACCAGGCAGCTTTGCTGCCCCAATTCGCAATCCTCGAGGCCACGTTTATTGCCCTCGCGGCCACCAACGCCGTGCTTTATGCGCTCGCCGCCGATCAATTGCGGCTGCGCATCCGCCGTCCGGGCGTCCTGAGGTGGATCAATCGGCTGGGGGCGTCGTTCCTCGTCGGAATGGGGGTTGCCACGGCGACGCTAAACCGGACCTGAGCGCATTCCGCGCAATCTGCCCGGAGATTGACTCTCCGGTCAAAAGATCGTCTTTCGCCGAAACGCGCGCGGGGGTCTCGCGCGCAAAGAAGAAATCGAGGGAGATAGCTATGCGCAAATTCCTTCCGGCGCTGGCGGTGGCCTTGCTGGTCACGCCCGCCTTTGCGGCCGACATCACCGTCGCGGTTACCGCGATCGTCCAGCATCCGGCGCTCGACGCCGCCCGTGACGGCATCAAGGAAGAACTCGCCGCCGAGGGCTTCAAGGACGGCGAGAACATCAAGTTCGTGTACCAGTCGGCGCAGGGCCAGCCGGCGATCGCCGCGCAGATCGCGCGCCAGTTCGTCGGCGACGGCGCGACCGTCATCGTCCCGATTTCCACACCCTCGGCCCAGGCCGCCGTGGCGGCAACCAAGGACATCCCGATCGTGTTCACGGCGGTGACCGACCCGGTCGCCGCGCAGATCGTGGCCAACCGCGATCATCCGGGCGCCAACGTGACCGGCCTTTCCGACATGTCGCCGCTCGCCGATCACGTCGCGCTGATCAAGGAGATCATGCCGAACGTGAAGAAGCTGGGATTCATCTACAATCCCGGCGAAGCGAACTCGGTATCGCTGCTGACCCGCATGAAGGAAGTCGTCGGTCCGGCCGGCATCGAGCTTGTCGAATCGCCGGCGACCAAGTCGAGTGAGGTCCAGCAGGCGGCGCTTGCCCTCGTCGGCAAGGTCGACGCCATCTACATCCCGACCGACAATACCGTCGTGTCGGCCTTCGAGGCCGCCCTCGGAGTGGCCACCGAAAACAAGATCCCGCTCTTTGCCGGCGATACCGACACGGTCAAGCGCGGTGCCATCGCGACCATCGGCTTCAACTACCATGACATCGGCATCGCTACCGGCAAGATCGTCGCGCGCGTGCTGAAGGGCGAGAAGCCGGGGGACATTGCCGTCAGCTTCGCGAGTGGCACCGATCTCGTGGTCAACAAGGGCGCCGCTGCCAAGTTGGGCGTCACCGTTCCTGATGCAGTGCTGAAGCGGGCCGGCACGGTCATCGAATAACGCCCAGACGTCGCGTTGAGACAAAAAGGGGCCGTTGTTCGGCCCCTTTTTCGTTGCATCGGGGTGACGGTCGCGCCATGCGTGGCTAGCATGCCGCGATGCGGTAACCAGTCAGTCGGTCAACAGATGCAACGACTAGCAGCAACCATCGCCCTATTTTGCTTCGCCTCCATGGCCTTTGCCGCGGACAATCCGGCGCCGGCCGATTCCGTGACGGCGAAGGCCGCTGCGGCCGCCGCCGTTTCCAAGGTGAAGAAGCTCGCGATTGGCAAGAACGCCGTGCCGCCGGGCAAGCTCATATTCGCGCCTTTCAAGGATGAACTCTTCGGATACCCGAAGGTCCTCTCCACGAACGACGACGGTTCGCGCATCGTCGTGGATTTTTCCGCCAAGCGCGACCTCGATGGCCGCGATGCGGTTCCCCAGACCCGGGCAATGCCGGATCGTATCGCTCCGGTGGAGAAATCGCAGCAGGACCTGGTGCTGAGCGACGCGGGTATCACCTTGCCTTTCATCGAGGTCGGTGACCTGACCAAGCCGGCGAAGCTCGCCTTCATCTTCGTGCATGGCGCCGGCGGCAACCGGTTCCAGGGTGTCGACGACAACACCTTCGGAGGCAACTTCAACCGGGCCAAGAACCTCGTGACCAGGGCAGGTGGGGTCTACCTCTCGCCGGGCCTGACCGACGAGACCGACAAGGGCGCCGCCCAGGTGAAGCTTCTGATGCGGGAGTTCGCCAAGCATTCGCCGGGCGCGCCGATCTACGTCGCCTGCAGCTCCAACGGCGGCCGCCTGTGCATGCGCCTCCTTGAGGATCCGGCGTCGGTTCAGTTGCTCGGCGGAATGTTCTTTCTTGGTGCGATCACTTCCACCGGCATTTTCGGCACCACAATCCCCAAGATCGGCCGCGTGCCGATCTACGTCGGCGCGGGCAGTGCCGACACCATCGTCAGCGCCCGCAGCGCCGACCGGCTGTACAAGGGCCTGAAGGCGCGTGATCCGGGCTACCCAATCCACGTCGTCATCTTCAAGAGCGGCAAGCACGGCACCCCGATGCGCATGATCGATTGGCGGACGGAGCTGAACTGGATGGTCGGTGCGGCCGGCAGATAGCGCGAAAGAAGCAGGCTCACATGAAGCGCGTCCTCCTGACCTTTCTCGCCCTCGCGGCAGGGCTCTCCGCGACATCCGCGATAGCCGCCTCCGGTTACCGGCTGGCGCCCTGGAAGGACGATCTTTTCAAATACCCGGCGCTGCTGTCATCCGACGCCAACGGCGACAACGTCGTCGTGCAGTACAACGAGACCCGCGACCTCAACCAGCGCGACACTATTCCCGAAAAACAGGCCAGGCCCGAGTACGTGTCGCTCGATCCCAAGGCCTACGAGAAGGACATGGTCCTGAGCGTCGGCGATCGGACGACGAAGTACATCTTTGTCGGCAAGTCGGCCGCCAAGGCGAAGGCGATTGTCATTTACGTGCACGGCCGCGGCGGCAACCGCTTCCAGGGCGCCAACGATGGGATGTTCGGCGGCAATTTCAATCGCATCAAGAACCTGATGGTTCGGAACGGCGGTATCTACCTGTCGCCCGAAGTGCATGACCTCGGCGCGCCGGGAGTGGCCGAAGTCAAGGCGCTGATGCTGGAATATTCGCGCCAATCGCCGGGCGCGCCGATCTTCCTTTCTTGCGGATCGCTGGGCGGGCGCGTGTGCTGGGCGATTGCGCTCGACCCCGAGGCGTCGGCGCTGCTTGGCGGCCTCATCCTGATGGGCTCCACCCACGACGATCGCTTCCTCAAATCCCCGGCGATCAAGGGCGGGGCGAAACGCTTCCCGATCTATCTCGGCCACGGCAACCACGACCCGATCCTGAATTGGCGCGATCAGGCGGCCTTCTACCGGAAAGTGCGGGCGGCTGTGCCCGATTATCCGATCCGGTTCGCGCTCTTCGATACCGGCACCCA
>JBBQGL010000144.1:0-9920 GCA_038323025.1 Hyphomicrobiales bacterium | reverse complement strand
CACGATGCTGCGATAGGAGAATACGTCGACGATCAGCAGAATCGCGATTGCCGTCGCGAATGCGAGCGGCAGCTTTCGCCGCCGCAGGAATTCGACGTTCAACGCGTCGCGCGCGCGATATGCGCCATGTGCGAGCCGATCCATAAGATGTGGGGCGAGATTGCTTTTCACTATCCGCCTTGCGAAGTGAATCGCCGGTTAACCCGCCACCCGCCGTAGCCCGTGTCTGCTTGAGCCGTCCGCCCCACCTGGACGGGTTCTGGGACTTTGCGGAGGAAGTGGTTCAGGCCGCGCCGGCGATGCTGATCACCGTGGCGCCGTTGCCGGAACTTCCCCTGGTGGCCGGGCGGTTTTGCACGGCGCCAAGATAAGTCGCGAAATCATCCGCCGGTAGCGGCCGGCAGAAATGGAAGCCCTGGCCTTCCGTGCAGTGAAGGCTGCGCAGCACGTCGAGCTGATCCTCGGTCTCGATGCCCTCGGCGATGACCGTCTGGCCGAGGCTTCGACCCATGCCGATGATCGCCGCGACCAGGGTCCGGTCGCCGGCGCTGCCGGGAAGCTCGCGTACGAACGAGCGATCGATCTTCAAGGTGCTTATCGGGAAGCGTCTGAGGTAGCTGAGGCTCGAGAAACCGGTGCCGAAGTCGTCGAGGGTCAAGCGCACCCCGAGGCCGGTCAGCGCCTGCAGGGACGAACTGGTGAGCTCGGTGTCCTGCATGAGCACCGTTTCGGTCAGTTCCAGTTCAAGCTGGCCCGGATCGAGCTTGCTCTCCGCAAGCAGACTGGCGACGCCGTCGGTGTAGCCGGCGCTGCGGAACTCGACGGCGGAGACGTTCACCGCCATCGTCCCATAGCGCAGGCCGTCACCATGCCAGCGCAACGCCTGGCGGATGGCTTCGCGCAACACCCATCGCCCGATCGGGACAATCACGCCCGATTCTTCGGCGACCGGCACGAATTCGGAGGGAGGAAGCAGGCCGCGCTCCGGGTGGTTCCAGCGCAAGAGCGCCTCCACACCGACAACGGCGCCGGAGGCCAGACTGACGCGCGGCTGGTAGTGGAGCCGGAACTCGTTCTGGTCGATCGCGCGAAGCAGCCGCCCCTCGACCGACTGCCGCTCGACCGCATGGGCCTTCATGTGCTGGCGGAACGAGCGATAGGTGTTGCGACCGCTTTCCTTGGCCTCGTAGAGCGCCATGTCGGCCGAGCGGATCAGCGTCTCGGCGTTGCGCCCGTCGGCGGGAAACAGCGCGACGCCGATGCTGACGGTCAGGTGGAGATCGTGCTGGCCGATCCGATGCGGCATCGCCATTGCCTTGATCAGCTTCCGCGCACAGAGGCCGGCATCTTCGGGCTTTTCGAGCTCCGAGAGCAGGATAATGAACTCGTCGCCGCCCTGGCGGCTGACGGTGTCGGAGCCGCGCCCGGCCGCCACCAGCCGCTTGGCTACCGACTGGAGGAGCAAATCGCCGGTAGCGTGGCCGAGGGCGTCGTTGATCTCCTTGAAGTTGTCGCAGTCGAGAAACAGGACGGCGAGCAACCGCTGATGGCGCCGAGCCATCGCGATCGCCTGGGTCAGCCGGTCGCTGAAGAGGACCCGGTTGGGCAGGTCGGTGAGGAAATCGTGGTGGGCGAGATGGGACATCTTCAACGCGAGCGCGCGGGCCTCGCTGACATCGTGGAAGACCACGACCGCGCCCGTCACCTTGCCGTCGCGATCGTGGATCGGCGCGCTGGAGTCCTCGATCGGCGTCTCGAAGCCGTCCCTGCGCACGAGAACCGTGTCGGCCTTCAACGTCATCGCCTTGTCGTAACGGATGGCAAGGTCGAGCGGATCGCGGACGGTTTCGCGCGTGACGCCGTCGATGATGCGAAGAACGTCCCCAGCCGCGCGGCCGGCCGCCTCTTCGCGCGGCCAGCCGGTCATCTTCTCGGCGACGAGGTTCAAATAGGTAACGCGTCCGGCAGTGTCGGTGCACAGCACAGCATCGCCGATCGAGTTCAAGGTGACTTCGGCACGTTCCTTCTCGGCGAAGAACGCGTCATCGGCCGCCTTGCGGTCGATCAGGCTTCTCAGCGTCAGGTCGAGCGCCCGGACCTCCAGGGCGCCCCTGATCAAATAATCGTGCGCACCCGACTTCAGCGCCGTATTGGCCAGCTCTTCCGCCGAATCGACAATGACCGTGATCGGTGCGTGCGGCGCCGCCGCTTTCAGGGCTTCAAGGGTTTGAAGTCCCTGGCTGCCGGCCACGGGGAGACCGACGAGGATTACGTCGAAGTCCCTTCTGCGAATACTGGCGATCGCAGAAGCGAGGGTCTTCTCCCAATGCAGCCGGATTCCCGCGCTCTTTTCGCCCGTCAGGCAGAGCCTTACGGCGTCGAAATCCGCAACATTCTGCCCGACGAAAAGGGCGGTTCGGTTGTCGCGGTGAGGGAGGCTGCCCAGACTCACCTGTCTCGCTCTGCGTCAGAATCAGTTGCGCCTGATGGTTGAATTCTTAGATGTGGGTACGATATAGTACCGTTCACAATTGAACATCTTTTGTGTTTCTTTTTTGGATAATTAAGAATGTGTTTCCGGGATTTCTTTGATCTGTTTGATGATTACACTGGCCGACTTGAATATATTTAGCGGCTGTAGAGACGCACAGCTGATCCGCATTGACGATGGAAAGGAGGGGAAGATGGCGGACGCAGGCCCGAACAAATCACGCAAGGCGCGCAAACCCGAAAAGGCCGTTCCGGCCGCCGGCATGGAGCCGGGAGTTGTTCTTGACGCGACGGCCGGTGTCGGGACCGAGGTCAAGCTGCGCCCGCACGATGTCGCCTTCAGGCAGGGCGACCCCGGCGACGCCGTCTATTTCGTTCAGAGCGGGCGGATCCAGCTTACGGTGGTCTCTGACCAGGGCAAGGAAGGCGTGATTGCGCTGTTCGGGCCGAATGACTTCTTCGGCGAAGGCTGCCTCGCCGGACAGCCTCTGCGCCTTGCTTCAGCGGTTGCCACCACCGCGTCGCAGCTTATCCGGATCGACAAGGAGGCCATGGTCCGGCTGCTCCACGAGAAGCACGCGTTCTCGGAAAATTTCATGGCCTTCCTGGTGACGCGCAATATCCAGGTCGAGGCCGATCTCGTCGATCATCTGTTCAACTCGAGCGAAAAGCGCCTGGCGCGATTGTTGTTGTTGCTTGCCAATTTCAATAACGACGGAGAATTGCGGCCGATCATCCCGAAGATAACCAAGATGTTCTCGCGGCTCGCGTCGGCACAACGCGATCGCGCATAAACTATTTCATGAACAAGTTCCGCCGGCTCGGGCTGATCGAGTACAACGGCGAGTTGAAGGTGCACACGGCGCTGCTGAACGTCATCGTTCACGATTGAGCGCCGGGGCGCTCGCGACGCGACGACCCTCAGGGCACCACGACGACCGCGGTTCCCAGATCAACGCGGGCGTAGAGGTCCTTGATGTCCTCGTTGAGCATCCGGATGCAGCCATACGAGACGAACCCCCCGATTGATTTCGGGGCGTTGGTGCCGTGGATGGCGTATTCGCTGCCCCACAGTGTCATCGCGGCGGCGCCCATCGGGTTCGCCGGCGAGCCCCCCGGGATCACCTTGGGCAGGGTCGGCTTGTCGCGTCTGACGGCATCCGGCGGGGCCCAGTTGGGCTGGACGTATTTCGCCTCGATATACGAGATGCCGCTCCATTGGCGGTCGGCGCGCCCGACGCCAACCACGTAACGCTTCGCCTGGCCTCCCTCGAGAATCAGATAGAGGCGGCGTTCGCTGGTGCGAATGACGATGGTGCCGGATCCGACGCCGGCATCGAACGCCACAATCTCGCCGGCGGCCAGCACGGGACCTGGCGAAACCATCGACAGGAACCCTGCAGCGAGCGCGGCCAGAAGCCGGGGTGAAATGCAAACCATGTCGCCATGGTTAGGCTTCGCGGCTTAGGGATTGGCCCGAAAAATCGCTAAAATGGTACGTAAACCAGGGGCCCGCCGGAGGCGGCCGTTACGGCCGGCGCACGAGGCCGGGGTTACCAGACGTAGCGCACCCGCACATTGCCCGAATAGCTTTGCGAGCCGCGCGCAAACGCCGTGTCAACCCAGCTGCCAAGGGAAAAGCCGTTGCGGAAGCCCCACTCGGCGCCTCCGGACAGGAGGAACCAATCGGACGGCGGGGTCGCGCCGCTCACCACGAAGGGCGCTCCGGGTAGCGACTGGAACGTGGCCACCATATCGGTGCTGGACCAGAAGTCATGGGCCCAGGCCGCGCGGCCGCGCAGCCCGAGGGTCTCGCCGCGGGGCAGGATCATGGTCCGCTCGACCCTGACCCCGAGTTCGGAGCGCGTGTCGGTGGTGGTGTTGGCGTCATAGTTGAGCGCAAAGATCGACGCGCCGAGATCGGAAGTTTCGCCGTAGGCCGGGGTCGAGAACGACTGGACCTGGACGGCAGCGTAGGGCGTGACCGAGCCGAACTTGTAGCCGCCCTCGATGCGGCCCGCGATGTCGTGGGCCGAGAAATCGGCGCTCAGATGCTCTCCAGAGACGGTAATGTTGCGATCGGTCGACTCGTCGTACCAGCCATAGGCAAGCGCCGCCGAAAGGTAGGCCGCATTGAAACTGGTGCGGCCGTAGATGGCGGCCTGGTACATGTTGCTGCTGCCGCCGCCCAGACTGTCGGCGAGGTCGAAGCTGGTGCCGCCCGTCGAGAGCGCCACGCCCAACCGCGTCTCGGGCGTGACGCTGTAGTCGATGCCGGCCGCAAAACCGAAATTCGACGACGTCGTATCGTGGCTGCCGGTGGCGGCGTCTCCATTCGTATTGTCGAGACCGCCGAAGGCCGCCGCCCACATGTCCCAGCGCCGCGGAGTAAAGCGGGCGCGATCAAACGGCGCGAAGATCGCGCCGATGCGGTTGGGCGACTCTTCCGGCCCGTAATCGAGCGCCTTGACGGTACCGCGGCCGGGCAGCGGCGTTGCCGGGGCCGGTGGCGCTGGCGTTATTTCAGCGGGCGCAGTGACGACGCCGGGGCCGACGCGGCTGTCGAAACCCGAGTTCAGCACCAGCGTAAGGAACGAGTTCATTCCCTGAACGCCGGAAGGCCCGACACCCGTCGCAGTCTCGCCGGAGAGCTCGGAGAAGGCCGCCGCCAGCTCCGCCGGGGTCAAAGTCGCGGCGAGAACCTGAAAGCCTAGCGGCAGGGTACCGCCGCCGGCCACGAACGCGTCGATCGCCGCAGCCAGGGCGCGGTCGTTGGCCGTAGCGGTTGCCGGCAGCGTAGTTCCGAGGCTGGTGGTCGGCGCCCGGCAGCTCGGCAAGGCGTCGGCGCTGATGATGGTGTTGTTGATGAGGGTCACGGCACCGATGCGCGCAAGGGCGGCGCCGCAGGTGATGGTGGCCCCGTTGCTGAGCGAGATGCTCTGATCGGCCAGGATCTGACCGACAAAATCGGTGGTCGTTCCGAGCGTCGCCGAGCTGCCGACGCGGAAGAACACGTTGGCGCCGACCGCGCCGCCGATCAGGCTGATGGAGGAGGCACCCGCCGTCGTCAGCGTCGATCCGATGTTGAAAATGAAGATCGAGTTGGCGTTGCCCTGACCGTCCAGCGTCAGGTTGCCGATGAGCTGCGCCGAGTCCGCGAAGCTATAGACGCCAGGGCCAAGGGTCGTGATCCCGCTGCCGCCGCCGGTGCCCAAATTCATGCCGGTCAACGTCGCGGTAGCCGGTCTCGAGGCCAGGATATTGTACGCTGTCGTCAGATCGCTCTTCGCCTGGGCTGCAATGGCATCGGTCTGATGGATCGCGTAGGGCGGCAGCACCTGGATTGGAAGCAGCCCCGGGATGTCCGTCCCCGGATAGAGACCGACGTTACCGTTGATCGTGGTGCCGGCCCCGGTGTTGGTGATCGTCGAACCGGCGAGCACTCCGAAGCTAATAAGGCTCTGGGCCCCCGCACCGGTTGGCGCCAGCCCCAAAAGCAAGAGGAGTCCACTGACTTTCAGGATTGCTGAAAACGCACGCGTCATGGTCACCCCTCCGGCATCGCACGAGCCGCCGTCTGGCTCATCGGTCTGCGCGCTTCAGGCCGGGGAATGCGGACCTCGCCATCCCAGCCGAGACTCATCCGGCGCGTAAGTGAAGAGAATTCGGGCAACAGAAATCACCGCCCGGCCGAGAGCCGGCCGACGTTGAAGCAAAGGTGACCTGGCCACCCGCCAGATCGTCTCCGCTGCCCTATTCCGAATCACTTTTGCGCAGTTCAATGGAAAAATTACGTTCTACGGAACGCGTCGAATGTTCACTCTTGAACACATCCGGCGTTTCTTCGACGGATGATGAAGAGCGTGACTTCTTAGTCACTAGAATTTGCGAAACAGCCTTCGTCGACCAAGGGCGAGGCCGTCGTGCGGCCCGAACCGCGCTGCGGTTCACGCATGGCCTCGGCCCGCGTTTGCATTGCCCCTTGCAAGCCGATCGCGTTCTGGCGACTGATGCGCGGAACAACGCGCGCAGAGGGAAGAGGACGCATGAAGGCGGTGGTCATCCAGGTGGAGGCCTTGCGGACGCTGACGCGCCGCATCCTGGTTGCCTCGGGCAGCGCCAGCGGCGAGGCGGAGATCGTCGCCGATCATCTGATCGACGCGAATCTGAGCGGCCATGACAGCCACGGCGTCGGGCTGCTGCCGATGTATGCGAAGGATCGCGTCGATGGCTTCCTCAAGCCCAACGGGCACGCCCGCCTCGTCCGGGAGGACGGCGCCATCGGCGTGTTCGACGGCGGCATGGCGTACGGTCACGTCGCCGCGCGCGAGGCGAGCGCTTGGGGCATCGCCAGGGCCCGGACGTCGGGGGTCGCGATCGTCGGGCTGCGGAACTCCTACCACATTGCCCGCGTCGGGACTTACGGCGAGATGGCCGCCGCCGCCGGCCTTGTGTCGATCATGTTCGTCAACGTCGTCGCGGGCACGCAAGGCGTGGCTGCCTTCGGCGGAGCCGACGGACGCCTGCACACCAACCCCATCTGCATGGCGGTGCCGGCCGGCGCGGGCAATCCGCCGGTGGTCCTCGATTTCGCGACCAGCCAGATCGCGCTCGGCAAGGTCCGCGTTGCCAGGAACGAGGAGCGCCGCCTGAACCCCGGCGTGCTGCAGGACGCAAACGGGAAGCCGACGACCGACCCCTCGGTGATGTTCGTGGAGCCGCTCGGCTCGGTACTGCCGTTTGGCGAACACAAGGGCTCCGGCCTGGCAGTGATGTGCGAACTGCTCACCGGCGCGCTCCTCGGCGGCCCCACCAACCACTCGCTGCGGCCGCCGCGAAAGGGAGTTACCAACAACCTCCTCGCCATCTTCCTCGACCCGGGGCGCATCGGCGATGCTCCGGTGTTCGGTCGTGAGGTGGAAGCCGTGGTCGCGCATGTCCGCGCGTCGCCGCCGACTTCGCCCGGCCAGCCGGTCATGGTCGCGGGCGAGCCCGAGCGCCTGTCGCGCCAAAGACGGCTCGCCTCCGGCATTCCCATCGACGGCACGACCTGGGCCGAAATCCAGGCGGTCGCACGGTCGGTCGGCGTGGATACGGGTGCGGTCGCATGACCTCCGCCGCGTCCGTACGCTCCGGCAACCGATCGAACGCGGTCCGGGATGCGCTGCTTTTTCTCTTCGTCCCGGGCGACCGGCCCGAACGCTTCGCCAAAGCCTTCGCGGCGGGCGCCGACGCGGTCGTCCTCGACCTCGAGGATGGTGTCACGCCAGAGCGGAAGGCCCCCGCCCGCGACGGTATCGCCCAGGCGGCAAGCGCTATTGAGCAGGCTCCCTGCCCCGTCCTCGTGCGCGTGAATCCGGCCGGAACGCCGTTCCATGTGGATGACCTCCGCCTGGTCGCCGCCCTTCCGGTGGCGGGTGTGGTGCTGGCGAAAGCGGAGAGCGCGGAGAGCGTGCGCGTCGTCGCGAGCGGATCCGGCAAGGACAGGGCGGTCCTCGCGCTCATCGAAAGCGCCGCCGGTCTCGCCAGCGCGCGCTCGATCGCGGGCGTCGCCACGCGGCTGGCGTTCGGCTCGATCGACTACGCGGTCGATATCGGATGCAGCCATACGCGAGAGGCCCTGCTTGCGGCGCGATCGGAACTGGTCCTCGCCAGCCGGCTTGCGGGCCGTGCCGGGCCGATCGACGGCGTCACCCCCTCTTTCCAGGAAGAAGCCCTCGTGGAAGCGGACGCTGCCCATGCGGCGTCGCTTGGCTTTACCGGCAAGCTTCTCATCCATCCCGCCCAGATCGCGCCCGCGATCCGCGGCTTCGCGCCCTCGGCCGATGAAATCGCGTGGGCCAGACGAGTTCTGGCGGCGACTAGGGACGGGGGAGCTGCGGCGGTCGACGGCGCCATGGTCGATCTCGCCGTCCGGCTCCGCGCCGAGCAGATCGTGCGCCGGGCAGCCAGCGCTTCCACGCGTTGATTGGAAACGTTATCGCGCCGGGCCGGCGGCAAGACCCAAGGCGATTTCGGCCACTCCCGCTAGGCTTGCACTTATCCTGCTGCTGAAACGGTTGTGATCCCGTGGGTCCGCCTTGACTCGTTCCTTTGAAACGATATCGTCGTTTTGAGTGCAGCGGCGAGCGCATCTGCGATCGCTGCGGGGGATGTAACCGGCGGCGATCAATGCAGCTGGCGTCCCCGCGGAGGAAGCGGCTTGCGGGGTCTCAAGGGAAAGATCGCGGCGGTCACCGGCGCCGGTTCCGGCATCGGCCAGGCTGCCGCCAAGCGCCTTGCCGAAGAGGGCTGCAAGGTCGCGATCCTTGAATGGAAGTCGGCAGCGGCCGACGACACGCTCCAGCAGATCAGGAAGGCGGGCGGCGAGGCGATCGCCATCACCACCGACGTGGGCAACGAGGAGCAGGTCAAGGCCGCGTTCGAGCAGGTCGTGCACGACTACGGCCGCCTCGACATCCTCGTCTCCAACGCCGGCATCTTCTCGGCCACCGACGACGGCAAGGTCGACGTGCTGAAGAAGGAGATCTGGGACGAGATTCTTCGCGTCAACCAGACCGGCATGTACCTCGCCTGCAAATACGGCGTCGGCGCCATCAAGGCGACGGCCAAACAGGGCGCCGTGGTCATCACGGGGTCGCCCACGGGCATGCTCGGCTGCACGCCCGCCAGCATCGCCTACAGTTCCAGCAAGGCCGGCGTGCACGGCATCGCCCGGGTGATGGCGATCGACTACGCGCTCGAAGGAATTCGCGTCAACGTGGTGGTGCCCGGCTTCACGCTCTCGCCGATCATCCACGAACTGGTTGCCGATCCGGCGGTACTGGAATGGAACCTGAAGAACATCCCGATGCGGCGTGGCGCCCAGCCGGACGAGATCGCGGGCGCGGTCGCGTTCCTGGCGTCGGACGACGCCTCCTACATGACGGGATCGTTCGTCATCGTCGACGGTGGGCTTACCGCCGCATGAATTGGCCTGAACTTGCGGTCGGCGCCGGGTGCACCGGCGACGACAGGGAAGATCGAATAACTCACCCACAGGGAGGAACGACGTGCTGAAATCAATGAAATTCCAGACAGCCATGGCCGTGGCGATGGGCGCCCTGCTCGGCGCCGCGGCTCCGGCGCTTGCCGACGATCCGATCAAGGTCGGCATCGTTGCCCATGCCCAGGGCAACCCCTTCATCCAGCAGATCGTCGACGGCGCGCAGGCCGCAGCGGATGATCTCGGCGCCAAGCTGACCGTCTCGCAGAAGGCCGGTGGCGACCCCGAGGCCGAACTGAAGGCAGTGCAGGACCTGGTCAACTCCGGCGTCCAGGGCGTCGCCACCTCGGTGCCCGGCGATTCGATGGCGAAGGGCCTGAACGAGATCATCGCCAGCGGCGTGCCGATCGTGCAGTTCAACCTGCTCAGCACCGCGGTGAACGCG
>JBBQGL010000143.1:0-9983 GCA_038323025.1 Hyphomicrobiales bacterium | reverse complement strand
AAATCCACTTCGGCTGCTTCTTGGAGGAGTTGTAGTGGCAGCTCGGCGCCTTGACGGTCTGGGCCTCGGCGGCAATCGGGCCGACAATCAGGAAGGTGGCGATGGCCGCCAGAATGATCTTGGTCATGGAAGCGTCTCCTTGGTTAGGACAACGCTTCTTTGTCGCACTCTGCCTACAGTTTTATGACGGCGGGACCGGCCAGGCCCAAGGCCATCGCGGGCTCTGCGGCGTCAGGGACGGCTCCCCCGGATCCTGCCTTTTCAGCGCCACGTGTCACGCTCGGGGCGACCGGCCCGCGCGGCCTGGCCACGGCGATTTGGTCTTCGTTGCGCTTCTGCGCAGCTGTGAACGATGGTGACCCCGGCGGGATTCGAACCCACGGCCCTCAGATTAGGAATCTGATGCTCTATCCTGCTGAGCTACGGGGTCGGCCGCCGCAAGACCTAAGCGCGGCCTGGATTTGCGTCAAGCGGGACCGCGGGGCGCGGGTCCTGCCGCACCCTTGCTGGGCTCACTCGGCGCCCGGCCCGGCGCAAAGCGAAGCACGATCCACCCGACCAGGGCTGAGAGAACCGAGCCGAGCAGCACCCCGAGCTTGGTATCGTCGATGAGGACCGGCGATCCGCTGTAGGCGAGGAGACCGATGAACAGGCTCATCGTGAACCCGACGCCGCAAAGCAGCGAAACGCCGTAGGCCTGAAGGTAGGTCGCCCTGTGCGGGAGGACGGCTATCCCGCTCCGCACCGCAAGGGCGATGGCGCCGAACACGCCCGCCTGCTTTCCCGCAAAAAGCCCGAGGGCAATGCCGAGAGTCACCGGATTGAGAAAGGCCGCCGGCTCGACGCCGAGGATGGAGACCCCCGCATTGGCAAAGCCGAAGATCGGCAGGACCGCGAAAGTCACCCACGGATGGAGGCAATTCTCCAGACGCACCAGCGGTGCCGTGTTCTTCACTGTGCCGCCGGCGCCAAGCGGTATTGTCGCCGCAAGCAGAACGCCGGCCACGGTTGCGTGGACCCCCGAATTGAGGACGAGGAACCAAAGCAGCGCGCCGAGAACGAGATACGGGCCAAGCCGGGTCACGCCGAAATAGCCGAGGGCAAGGAGTCCAACGAATGTCAGTGCCGCCAGAAGCAGCATCAGGGGCGCCAGGTCGTGCGCATAGAAGAGCGCGATGATCGCGACCGCCCCCAGATCGTCGAGAATGGCGAGGGCGGTCAGGAATATCTTCAGCGAAACCGGCGCCCGTGAGCCGAGCAGTCCGAGGATGGCGAGCGAAAAGGCGATGTCGGTAGCTGCCGGGACGGCCCAGCCGCGGATCGCTCCAGAAGGCCCCGCATTGATGGCGACGAAGATCAGCGCCGGGACGATCATGCCGCCGAGCGCGGCAACCCCCGGGAGGATGCGCTTCTGCCACGAGGCAAGTTCGCCGGCGATCAGCTCGCGCTTGATTTCGAGGCCGACCAGCAGGAAGAAGACCGCCATCAGGCCATCGTTGACGGCGTGGAGGAGGCTAACGCCGCCGATCTTGAAGTGCAGGGCGTCCTCGTAGGCCCCGGCGAGCGGCGAATTGGCAATGACGAGGGCCGCGGCCGACGCCGCCATGAGGACGAGGCCGCCGGCCGATTCGCTCTGCAGGAACCGCCGGAAGGCGGACCTTGGGCCGCTACGGTGCGGTGCGGCCACGCCTGCCTCCCGTCAAGATTCTCGTTTGCATCGAACTCTTTTCCCGTCACAGAGTTGTGTTCTTACCGGCGCTTGATCTGGATCGGAAGCGCCGATCATTCTCGCTTCCGGGGCCGATCTGCCCTATATGAGACAGAGCGGGAGCCAGGCCGTCAAAATCGGCCAAGGAGGCTCGTGGCGACCCATGGCAGCTTTCAGTTTCTGCGTTCCGGGGCCGCAATCGCCCGCCGTTCAGGCTACACGCATGACGGCGCCGGGCCGAAGACAATGATTCGCGAGGCTGGACGACGACTGGAATGAGGCGGGCGCCGCCAGGCTGGGGAGACCGGCGACATCATGGACGGCCGATCGCGGCAGTTGTCGCGGTCCTGGCCGCGTTGCTGCTTGCCGGCTGCAATTCCCTTCTTGGCGTCGGCACCCTGCCGACTAGCACCGCCGTCGGCCCGGACCGGGTCAAGATCACGGACGCGGCCTCGGCCGAGAACGCACGCATCGTCGCCGCCTACGGCGGCATCTACCATGACCCCAAGCTCGAGCAGATGCTGGCGCGGATTGTCGGGCGCGTCGTCACGTCGTCGGATCGCCCGGACCAGCCCTACAGCGTCACCATCCTCAATGCGCCGGCGGTCAACGCCTTCGCCCTTCCCGGCGGCTCGGTCTTCGTGACCCGCGGCCTTCTCGCGCTCGCCAGCGACTCCTCCGAGGTCGCCGCGGTCATCGCCCACGAGCTCGGGCACATCACCGCCAACCATGCCGTCGCCCGCCAGAACAAGGCGCGCGATGCGATGATCGTCAGCCGCGTCGTCACCGACGTGCTCGACGACGGCGCGGGCAAGCTCGCCCTCGCCTCCAGCCAGCGCTCGCTTGCCGCCTTCTCGCGCCAGCAGGAGCTCGAGGCCGACGCCATCGGGGTGCGCACCATCGGCCACGCCGGCTACGACGCCTACGCCGCGTCCCGCTTCCTCGACCTGATGGGCCGTTACGCGCGCTACCGCTCCGGCGGCGGTGTCGCCAGCGACGGCCGCCCGGATTTCCTCGCCTCGCACCCGTCGACGCCCGAGCGGGTGAGTTTCGCCGCGACCGCGGCCCATGAATTTGGCGCCCCCGGCAGCGGCGAAACCGATCGCGACCGCTATCTCGCCGGCATCGACGGCACCATCTTCGGCGACGACCCCAGCCAGGGCTACGTGCGCGACCGCACCTTCGTACACCCGACCCTCGGCGTCAGCTTCACGGTTCCGCCCGGCTTCGTCATCGACAACACCGCCGACGCCGTGCTCGCCACCGGCACCGATGGCACGGCGCTGCGCTTCGATGCGGTCTCGCTGGCTCGCGGCTCCGACCTTGCCGCCTATCTTGCCTCCGGCTGGGTCAACGGCCTCGTCGCCGGAAGCGTGCGCACTTTCTCGGTCCACGGCATGTCGGGGGCGATCGCGGCCGCCAATGCCCAGGGCTGGACCTTCCAGATAGCGGTCGTCCAGACCCCGACCGGGGCGACTTACCGGTTCATCTTCGCCAACGAGGGCAAGACCTCCGGCTTCGACGCGGCAGCCATGGCGACCGTTTCCACGTTCCAGCAGCTCCAGCCGGGGGCCCTCGATACGCTCCGGCCGCTCCGCGTCCACGTCGTCCAGGTCGCGGCGGGCGACACCGAGGACAGCCTCGTGGCGCGGATGCGCGGCGTCGAAAAGCCGCGCGAGCTTTTCCGCATCCTCAACGACCTTGCGCCCAACGCCAGCCTCGCCCCGGGCTCCAAGGTGAAGATCGTCAGCGAGTAGGCGAAAAGGGCAGACAGCGGTTCCCGGTCGCCCGGCGCAACCTAGACGAATGCCGCCTCGTCGGGATGCTCGCGCAACAGTTCCGTGCGCAGCTTCTCGAGCGCCCGGTTTTCGATCTGGCGGACGCGCTCCTTCGAGATTCCGAGGCTGGCCCCCAGGGCTTCCAGCGTGGCGCCCTCGTCGCGCAGGCGGCGTTCGCTGACGATGCGCAGTTCGCGCGCGTTGAGGACGTCCAGCGCCGAGCGCAGCCACATCAGCCGGCGTTCGCCGTCGATGGTCTCCCCCACGGTTTCATCGGGCAGAGGCACACCGTCGACGAGAAAGTCCTGGCGATCGGAAGCTGCCCCGCTATCGGTTTCGTGGATCGGCGCATTCAGCGATGTGTCCGGCCCCGACAGCCGCGAATCCATCAGTTCGACATCGCGCGGCGAAACCCCGATGGCATTGGCGATCTCGGCGAAGACCACGGCGCGCGGCGGCTGGTCGACGGCCTGCGCAAGGCGGGCGCGCAGGCGCCGCAAATTGAAGAACAGCGCCTTCTGCGACGATGACGTCCCGCCGCGCACGATCGACCAGTTGCGCAGGATGTAGTCCTGGATCGAAGCGCGGATCCACCATGTGGCGTAGGTGGAGAAGCGCACGTCGCGTTCCGGTTCGAACCGGGCCGCCGCTTCGAGGAGGCCAACGTGGCCTTCCTGGATCAGATCGCCCATGGGCAGGCCGAAATTGCGGAAGCGCGCGGCGATGGCGATGACCAGCCGCATATGGGCCGACGTCAGGCGGTGGAGGGCGACCTGGTCTTCGGCCTCCCGCCAGCGCACCGCCAGATCGTGTTCCTCGCCCCTCTCGAGGTAGGGCGCCGCCATGGCGATGCGGACGAAATCACGGCGAGAGCTTGCTGCCCTTTGCTGCATCGGACCCTCACCTTTTGGCGATATGGTCGGTCGAACTGGTCGGGCAAAAATGCAGCCGCCTCGGGGGACCGTCTCTCACACAATGCCGTGAGGCATGGGTGATCGCCTAACTCACGAAATTCCCAAGGCTAAATGGATGAAGGGCGCCCGCGGTTCCGTGGGCGCCCTTCGGCATTAACAAAATGTAACGTGCGGCGACCCGTCAGGCGGCCTCTTCGCGCGGGGCTTCGTCACCCGCCGGCTCTACGGCACCCTCGGGTTTGGCGCCGCGACGCGGGCTCTTGGCGAGGTTCTGCTCGATCTGGCGAATCGCTTCGGTCTCCGAGATGCGGTTGACCGAGGAGATCTCCCGCGACATGCGGTCAAGCGCCGCTTCGTAGAGCTGACGCTCGCTGTAGGACTGCTCCGGCTGGGTGTCAGAACGGAACAGGTCGCGCACGACCTCGGCGATGGCGATGAGGTCGCCCGAGTTGATCTTGGCCTCGTATTCCTGGGCCCGGCGGCTCCACATCGTGCGCTTGACGCGGGCGCGGCCGCGCACCGTCTCGAGCGCGCGCTTGACCGTCGGATTGTCGGCGAGCTTGCGCATTCCGACAGCGTTCGCCTTGGCGACGGGGACGCGCAGCGTCATCTTGTCCTTGATGAAGCTGATCACGAAGAGGTCGAGCTTGAGGCCCGCGACCTCCTGCGTTTCCACCGCCATGATGCGGCCGACGCCGTGCGCCGGATAAACGATGTGCTCGCTGATCTTGAAGTCCGAGCGCGGCGGCGCCGGCTTCTTGGCCGGAACCGCCAGGGCAGGAGCCGGAACGGGCACTGCCGCCACCGGGGCGACCGGCTTGGCGGCTGCGGCAGGGGCATGGGCGGGCTTCGCCGCCACCGCCGGCTTAACCGGGATAGCCGCTACCTTGGCTACAGGAGTCTTCGGCGGCGCAACCGCGGCGGGCGCTTTCTTTTGCGCGGGCGCAGCGGCCTTCTGCGCGATAGCCGGCGCGGCCTTCTTCGCGTGGACGGGCTTCTTCGCGGAAACCACGGGCTTCTTCGCCGCCGGCTTCTTCACGACCTTGGCGGATTTGTGCTGGGCGGCCATGGCAGGCTTGTGCTTCCGGGCGGAAGCCGACTTCTTGGCCGGCGCCTTGCGGCTGTCGGCGGCCTTGGACTTGCTGGTCTTTGACTTACTCGACATTGTTTTTCCGTGCCTCCACGCGGCACTCTACCGATCGCAGGACCGCAATTGGACCTTTCCGTCAGGGCTGACGGTAAGGTTGCCGGAAATTCAACGGAATTTCAGGCTGAAAACGTGAAGCGGCCGCTTGCGGAGCGCTCTTTCTTGCCGACGATGCGTTAGATATATCACAAAATCGGGAAAATTCAATGATTTAGCGCGGCGACGGTAAATTATGACCGTTTTCGCGGCACTGCATCCTTACGATCCGGCAGGCCGTGAGCGCGCGCCGCAGGGCGAATTCTCAGTCGCCCTCGCCCGGTTTCGGGGAGAAGAACTTCTCGAACTTGCCGGTCTGCCCCTCGAATTCCTTGGCATCCTCGGGCGGCGGCTTCTTGGCGGTGATGTTCGGCCATTGCACCGCGTATTCCGCGTTGACCTTCAGCCACTTCTCGAGGCCCGGTTCGGTATCCGGCTTGATCGCGTCCACCGGGCACTCGGGCTCGCAGACCCCGCAATCGATGCACTCGTCGGGGTGGATGACGAGCATGTTCTCGCCCTCATAGAAGCAGTCGACCGGACACACCTCGATGCAGTCCATGTATTTGCATTTGATGCAGTTGTCGTTGACGACGTAGGTCACGGAAAGGTCCTCGAAGGCGCAGGGTTCCGTATCCGGTTTGGCGGGGCCGCGCAAGGATCGGCGATGTCGCCGAGCGGCGCTTTCGCGGATCGTTTTTCGCCTAGTCTTCCGACGATGGGGAATCGTCGCGATCGGCGCGAAAAGCATCGATCGCCCGCCGATCCCGCTTGGTCGGGCGGCCGCCGCGCTCGCGAAAGCCGGAAACGGGCGCGGACGCGGGCGCCGGAGGCGGCGTGAGGTCCTCGTAGAGAAGCCGCGCCTCGGTCGCCGGGCCGCGCCTTTCGCCAGGCTCGATCACCTTCAGGATGCGCACGCCCGACTCGAAGGCGATGGTGAGCACGTCGCCGGCCTTGACCGGCTGGCTGGCGCTGACGTTCTTCTCGCGATTGATCCGCACCATGCCTGAGATCGCGAGCTTCTGCGCCATGGTCCGCGTCTTGGCAAAACGCGCGAACCAGAGCCATTTGTCGATGCGCTGGCGTCCCTCGCCGGTCATCGCCGTCTAGCTGTCGCGCCTCTGGGCTTCGAGCTGGGCCTTGAGCGCGGCCAGCGCGGCAAACGGCGAGTCGGGATCCATCGGCTTCTCGCGGCGCCCCGAGGATTGCGGTTGCGACGCCGCTCCGCCCCTCTGGTGCCCCTCCGACTTCTGACGATTGTCGGGACGCGGCTCTCTCGCCTGGCTGTCGGGGCGTGCCCCCCTTCCTTCGCTGTCGCCACCGTGACGCTGCCCGTCGGGACGGCTGCGGCCGCGACGGCGGTGCTCGCCGCGCGGGGGCCGCGCCTCCTGCGCCGGCGGCGGGCTTCCAGCATCGCCCGTGCTGGCAGATTCGGCCGCGGCAGCGCCTTCGGGCGCAGCCGCCTGTGGCTGATGCGCGGGTCGGTCCGGCCGCCGCTGATGGTTACGCGACTCGCGTCGCGGCGGTCGATTCTCGTGCCGGCGGCCGGGACGCCAGATCTCGATGAACACCGGTTCCACCGGCGCTTCGGCGACGGCGGGTTCGGCCAGATGGACCTCGACACCCTCGCTACCCTCGTCCGCCGGCGGCGCGGCATCGGCCACGCCTGGCGTCTCGGGAGCGGCAGCATCCGCTGCGGCTGCCGCCTGCGGGACATTGTCGTTGGACGCGATGGGTGCTGCCGGAACCTCGGCGGCAGCATCCGGAGCCGGCGCCGCGTCGGAAGGAGATTCGGCCGCGGCCGCCGGGATTGCAACGGGCGCCGCGACCGGCGCGAGCTTCCGCTCCATGCGATAGCCGAGCGCGCGCAGCACCGAGGCGAAGTCTTCGCCCGAGCAGCCGAGCAGCGACGTCATGGCCACGGTCACCGTGAACCCGTTCCGCTCCGCCGCACCGGGTGGCGGGGTGGGCGCGTCGGGAGTCGCCCGCCACGCGATCAGCGGCCGGATCAGGTCGGCGAGGCGTTCGAGAATGTCGACGCGGATGGCACGGGTTCCCGCTACGCGATAGCCGGCGACGCGATAGAGCGGCGTCGGGATCGCCGGATCGATCGGCACGCTGGTGCGCCCCGACGTCGCCAATTGCCCGAGTTCGCGCGCCCCGGCGCCATCGAGGCCGCCGTGCTTCAGCGTCCACAGGATCGAGAGCAGGCCGCTCGGCGCCGGCTTCAGGAGCAGCGGCACGTAGATATTGTAGGCGCCGAAGCGGACGCCGAGCGCGCGCATCCCGGCCCGTGCCTCCTGGTCGAGTGCCTTGACCTCTTCGGCGATGTCGGCGCGATCGACGATGCCGAAATTCTCGACCAGCCGGAAGGCGACGCCGCGCGCCGCCGCCGGCAATGTCTCCGCTGCGCGCAGATCGAAGAGCGACTTCAGCAGCGTTTCGGCGTGGTTCGCCATCCACAAGTCGAGTCGCGCCTGCACCCGCTCGCGTCCGCCCTGGGCGAGGGTTTCGTCGGCGAGCAGGATGACGCGTGGCTTCAGCGGATCGTCGGCATCGGTGAGGCGCGCTACCGCCGCGCCCTGCCAGCGCAGCGTTCCGTCGGCGGCAAGCAGAATGTCGGGGTTGGCCGCCGTGGCGACCCGCTCGGCGCGCTCGGCGATCTCGCCGGCCAGCGCCTTCTGCGCGGCCAGCCGAAGCGCCTTGCCGTCCGGCCCGTCGGCGCTCGGGTCGGCGGTAAAGCGAAAGCCGGAAAGTGCTCCGACATGCTGACCTTCGACCAGCACGTCCCCGCTCGGCGTCACTTCGGCTTCCAGCATCGTGTTCTCTTTCAACCGCCGCATGAGAACGCTGGTGCGCCGGTCGATGAAACGGGCGGTCAGGCGCTCATGCAGCGCATCGGACAGACGATCCTCTATCGCGCGCGTGCGCTCCTGCCAATGGTGAGGATCGTTCAACCAGTTCGGTCGGTTAGCGGCGAATGTCCATGTGCGGATGTGGGCGATGCGGTTGGCGAGGGTATCGATATCGCCCTCGACGCGGTCGGCGAAGGCCACCTGCTGGTCAAACCAGTCGTCGGCAATGACGCCGTCGCGGGCAAGAAAACGGTAGAGCGCCGCCACCAGTTCGGTGTGATTGGCGGGCGCGATCTTGCGGTAGTCCGGGATCTGGCAGACCTCCCAAAGGAGGGCCACCTGCGATCGCGTATTGGCAAGGTCGCGCACTTCCGGGTCGCGCACGGCCCGCTCCAGGGTGGTCACATCGTCGGACGGCGGCGCCTTGGTCAGCCCCTCGCGCGTCGGCGGCCGGTCGAGGCTCGCCTTCAGGGTCTCGAGAGACGCGAAATCGAGATTGCGATTCCGCCACTGGATGGTCTTCACGCTGTCGAAGCGATGCGTCTCCAGCGCCTCGACCAGTTCGTCGGCGAAGGGTTCGACGCGGCTGGTGACCCCGAACGTGCCGTCGCGCATGTGCCGCCCGGCGCGTCCCGCAACCTGGGCAAGCTCCGCAGCGGTGAGCTTGCGGAACTGGTAGCCGTCGAATTTCCGGTCGGAGGCGAAGGCGACGTGGTCGACGTCGAGATTGAGCCCCATGCCGATGGCGTCGGTGGCGACGAGGAAATCGACATCGCCGGACTGGTAGATCTCGACCTGGGCATTGCGCGTGCGCGGGCTGAGGGAGCCGAGCACGACCGCCGCGCCGCCACGCTGCCGGCGGATCAGTTCGGCGATCGCGTAAACCTCGTCGGCCGAGAACGCCACCACGGCGGAGCGGCGCGGCAGGCGGGTGATCTTCTTCGAGCCGGCATAGGCAAGCACCGACATGCGCGGGCGGGTGACGATGTTGACCCCGGGAAGCAGCCGCTCGACGATGCCGCGCATGGTGGCCGCGCCGAGGAGCAGCGTCTCCTCGCGCCCGCGCAGGTTGAGGATGCGGTCGGTGAAGACATGGCCGCGCTCAAGATCGCCGGCGATCTGGATCTCGTCGATGGCGAGGAAGGCCGCGTCCACCTCGAGCGGCATGGCCTCCACCGTGCACACGCGATAGCGCGGCGCCGGCGGCATGATCTTTTCCTCACCGGTAATCAGCGCAACCTGGTCGGCTCCCACGCGCGCCGCCACCTTGGCGTAAACCTCACGCGCGAGGAGACGCAGCGGCAGGCCGATGATGCCGCTCGAATGCCCAAGCATGCGCTCGATAGCGAGATGGGTCTTGCCGGTGTTGGTGGGCCCGAGGACAGCGACCACATTGCGGCCGCCGGCTGCGCCGGTCCTGTCGTTTGCTGTCATTCTTGCCGGACGCGCTCCGTCGTCCGCTTCAGGTTCCCGCGCAAGGACCTTCCTCTACTATAGCGAAACATTTGCCCAGCCAAAATTTCGATTTTGCATGAGTGCGTTAAG
>JBBQGL010000142.1:0-10143 GCA_038323025.1 Hyphomicrobiales bacterium | reverse complement strand
CGGCCTACAGGGCGGACGAAATCCCGCCTGAAATGGCTGCGATACCGGCGGTGAAACCCGGAAGTCGAGGACTGGCCTGACCGAATGCTGTTCCGCCGCCGAGACCCGCTGCCCCTCCACAGGCGCGTCAAGCACACCATCCTTCCGCCTGGCGGATGGCGGCGGTCGATCACCTATTTTCGCAAGCGGGTGCTCCGCCTGAACGGCTCGCCGCACACCGTCGCCATCGGCTTTGGCGCAGGGCTTGTTGTGGCCTGGTCGCCGCTCTTCGGCTTCCATTATGTACTTGCGGTAACGCTGGCCTATCTCGTCCGCGGCAACATTCTCGCGGCGGTGCTGGGCACCACGATCGGCAATCCGCTGACGCTGCCGGCGATGTGGGCGCTCGATTACAAGGTTGGTGAATTCCTGCTCGGCGCGCCCCCGGGCGGCAAGCCGCCGCATCTCTTTCACAATCTTGCGGAAAAGTCCTTCGATGCCATCTTGCCGCTGCTCAAGCCGCTGTTCCTCGGCTCGATCACTCTGGGCCTGATAAGCGGCGCGATCTCGTATTTCATCGTCCGCGTCGCCGTTCAGGCGTACCAGGAAGCCCGCCGCCACAGGCTGGCGGCCCGCCGGCGGGTTCAGGCCGGCCCGATGGAAGGGGTGCCCACCGCATGAAGCCCGCACGTCATCTTCGCCTCGGCGTCAACATCGATCATGTCGCGACGATCCGGAACGCGCGCGGCGGCGACCATCCCGATCCGCTCCGCGCCGCCGAGATCGCGGCGGCGGCCGGTGCCGACGGAATCACGGCGCATTTGCGCGAGGACCGCCGGCATATCGGCGACCGGGATATCGAGCGGTTGCGCGATGGCATCTCGCTTCCGCTCAACCTCGAAATGGCGGCAACCGACGAGATGCTGGCGATTGCCCTCCGCCACCGGCCGCATGCGGCGTGCATTGTCCCGGAACGGCGGGAGGAAAGGACCACGGAGGGCGGCATCGACGCGGCCGGACAACACAATCGTCTGGCGCCGCTGGTCAGCGCCCTCGGCGACGCAGGCATTCGCGTGTCGCTGTTCATAGAGGCCACCCGGCGGCAGCTCGATGCCGCGCGCTCGCTGCGGGCGCCTGTGGTGGAACTTCACACCGGGAACTATTGCGAGGCCTTCCATTCCGGCCCGGAGGCCTTCGAGCGCGAGCGTCAGCGGCTAGTCGACGCGGCCGCCTATGGGGCAAGCCTGGGTCTCGAAATTCATGCGGGACACGGTCTCGCCTTCGATACCGTGGCGCCCGTCGCGCGCATCCCGGAGGTGGCGGAGCTGAACATCGGGCATTTCCTCATCGGCGAGGCGATCTTCGTCGGCTTGGCCGAAAGCGTTGCGACAATGCGCCGCCTGATGGACAAGGCCCGCGCCGAATCAGTCGGAGCGACGCCCGCATGATCATCGGCATCGGCAACGACATCATCGATATCCGCCGCGTCGAGAAGGTGATCGAGCGCCATGGCGAGCGCTTCATCGAACGCATATTCACGCCGCTGGAGATCAGGAAGTCCGATCGCCGGCGTCTCCGCGCCGCGTCCTATGCGAAGCGATTTGCCGCCAAGGAAGCCTGCGCCAAGGCGCTCGGCACCGGCATGGCCGCGGGCGTCTTCTGGCGCGACATGGGCGTCGTCAATCTACCCGGCGGCAAGCCGACCATGGCGCTGACCGGCGGTGCGGCGGCACGGTTGCAGGCGCTGCTGCCGCCCGGCCACTCGGCGCACATCCATGTGACCATCACCGACGATTTTCCGCTGGCGCAGGCCTTCGTGATGATCGAGGCGGTCAAGGAAGAAGCGCCGTAAATCGGCCCGCTTCCTCCCGCCATCGTTGCACTTCCGTGGTCGACCCTATATTAGCCCCGACAAATCACCGACCGATCCATCGAGAATCTCCCCATGAGCGTCGTATCCGCGAAGCCGAGAGCGAAAGGCAATGGTCTCTACGAGACCGTCAAGATTGTCATTCAGGCTCTTATTTTGGCATTCCTGGTTCGCACGTTCCTCTTTCAGCCGTTCAACATTCCCTCCGGCTCGATGAAGTCGACGCTGCTGGTCGGCGACTATTTGTTCGTCTCCAAATATGCGTACGGCTACAGCCGCTATTCATTCCCCTGGGGTGCGGATCTGTTCGGACCGTTTACCTGGCAGCCGTCGAAGAATGAGGTCGACGACATCTTGCTGCCCGGCGAGGAGACCGCCCGGAAGGTGCGCGTGGTCGCCGGGCCGGGCGAGACGGTTACCGTCGGGGCCGACGGCGCCGCGAAGGTTCGCGCCGCCTCCGATCCGAAGACCGCCGAGGCCGAATATACGGTCCCGCCCAACAAGTATTTCGTCGCCAACGAAAACGGCACGCCTTTCGACTACACCCTCATCGGCGACAACACCGACGTGCCCGTCCAGTTCATGCCGGTCGAGTGGTTCGCCAAGTACTCGCCGAGGGTCTGGTCGGGAATGCCCAAGCGCGGCGATATCATCGTCTTCAAGCTGCCGAAGGACGAGTCGACCGATTACATCAAGCGGGTCATCGGCTTTCCCGGCGACAAGATCCAGATGGTCGACGGGGTGCTCTACATCAACGGCGAGGCGGTCAAGCGTGAGCGCGTCTCCGACTACGTGACCACCGATGAGTTCGGGGCCACTGGCAAAGTCGCGCGCTACCGCGAAACCCTGCCGAACGGCGTCAGTTACGATACGCTCGACCTCAATCCGAACGGCATTGAGGACAACACGCCGATTTACGTCGTCCCCCACGGCACCTTCTTCATGATGGGCGATAACCGCGACAATTCGAGCGACAGCCGGGTGCTCGATGCGGTCGGATACGTGCCTTTCGAGAACCTCGTCGGGCGCGCGGAAGTCATCTTCTTCTCGGTCGATGAGGGCGCCGCGGCCTGGGAGTTCTGGAAGTGGCCGTGGACCGTGCGCTGGGACCGGATGTTCAAGCTCCTATGAGCGCCGGCGGCGACGCGATCGCTGTACTCGAGCGTCGCGTTGGCCACACCTTTGCCGACCGTCGCCTGATCCAGACCGCGCTGACCCACGCGAGCGCGTCGAACACCCCTGTCGCCAGCTACCAGCGTCTCGAGTTCCTCGGCGACCGCGTGCTGGCGCTGGTCGTCAGCCAGATGCTCATCGATGCGTTTCCGAATGCCAGCGAGGGCGAGCTTTCGCGACGCCTGGCTGCCCTGGTGCGCAACGAAGCCTGCGCCGAAGTGGCGCGCGACCTCGATCTCGGCGCCGCCATTCGACTCGGCGGCGGCGAGGTGCAATCCGGTGGCCGGCAGAATGCCGCCATCCTCGGAGATGTCTGCGAGGCGGTGCTCGGGGCGCTATACCTCGACGGTGGGCTGGAAGTTGCCGGCGCCCTGATCAAGACCCACTGGCGGGAACGCATGCTGGCCGTCAACACGATGCTCCGCGACCCCAAGACCACCCTGCAGGAGTGGGCGCAGGCGCGCGGGCTGGGCACGCCGTCGTACACGATTGCCGGGCGCAGCGGTCCCGATCACGCGCCGCAGTTCGAGGTCGAGGTGAGCGTGCCGACGCTCGAACCTTCGCGCGGGGGAGGGCGGACGCGCCGCGAAGCCGAAATGGACGCGGCTGCCGCGGTGCTGCTCCGCGAGGGCGTCCGGAAAGGCGAAGGCAATGCCGCCTGACAGCCGCTGCGGGTTCGTGGCGATCATCGGCGCGCCGAATGCCGGCAAGTCGACTCTGGTCAATGCCCTCGTTGGCGCCAAGGTCTCGATCGTCAGCCACAAGGTGCAGACGACGCGCTCGATCGTGCGCGGCATCGTGATGGCCCGCAGCGCCCAGATCGTGTTCGTCGACACGCCCGGCATCTTCGCGCCGCGCCGCCGGCTCGACCGCGCCATGGTCGATACCGCCTGGGCCGGCGCGCGCGACGCCGACCTGATCGCGCTGATGCTCGACTCGGCGCGCGGCCTCGACCCCGAGGCGCAGGAACTGATGCGGAAGCTCGCCGACATTCCCCTGCCGAGGATCCTGATCCTCAACAAGATCGATCTGGTGAAGCGGGACAGCCTGCTTGCCCTGGCCGCGTCGGCCAATCAGGCCGTGCCCTTCGAGCGCACGTTCATGGTATCGGCGACCAGCCGGGACGGGCTGGACGATCTGCGCGCCTATTTGGCGGAACGCGTGCCGGCCGGCCCCTGGCTCTATCCCGAGGACGATGTCAGCGACTTGCCGCTCCGCAATCTGGTTGCCGAGATAACCCGTGAGAAGATGCTGGAGCGGCTGCACCAGGAACTGCCCTACCAGGCGACGGTCGAGACCGAGCGCTGGACCGAGCAGCCGGACGGTTCGGTCAAGATCGAGCAGACCATCTTCGTCGAACGCGATAGCCAGAAGCGCATCGTCATCGGCAAGGGCGGCGAGACGATCAAGGCGATCTCCATGGCCGCGCGCTCCGATATCGCCGGCATCGTCGAGAAGCCCGTCCACCTCTTCCTCTTCGTCAAGGTGCGCGAGAACTGGGCCGACGATCCCGAGCGCTACCGCGAAATGGGCATCGAATTCCCCAAGGCCTAGCGCGATCTCGCCTCAGGCCGCGGTGAAGCCATTGTCGACGAACACGCGCGCCCCATTGACGAAACTCGCTTCGTCGCTGGCGAGGAAAAGGACCACGTTCGCCACCTCATCCGGCGTGCACATGCGGCCCTGCTGGGTGGCGAGGGTGGCATCGGAGACGTCGACCCCGTAGCGCGTCAGCTCGGCGACCTCGCGGTTGCCATGCGGCGTGCGCACGAAGCCCGGACAGACGGCATTGCAGCGGATGTTCCTGTCGCGGAACTCGACCGCGATGGCGCGCGCGAACATGTGGCAGGCACCCTTGGTGGTGTCGTAGAGCACTTCCATCGGCGTAGCGGCGACCGCGGAAATGGACGAGGTGCAGACGATCGAACCGCCGCCGGCCGCGATCATCCCGGGGAGCACCGACCTGGTCATCAGGAACATGCTGCGCACGTTCACCGCCATGAGGCCGTCCCACTCCTCGACGGTGGTATCGAGGAACGGCTTGATGACGATGCTGCCGGCGTGATTGAAGAGCACCGTGATAGGACCCAACGACTCGCTGACCGCCGCGACCGCCCTGGTGACCGCCGCCGGGTCTGAAACGTCGGCTTCCGCGAAGACCGCCTTGCCGCCGGCCGCCCGAATCGCGGCGGCAACCTTCTCGCCTTCCGCGGCGTTCCGGTCGACGATCCCGACCTTCGCCCCCTCGCGCGCGAAGATGTGGGCGGCGGCGCCGCCCATGCCCGTCGCGCCCCCGGAAATCAGCGCCACCTTGCCAGCCAGCCGTCCCGCCATCTTTGCCCCCATTTCATCCGGTTTCAGTCGTGCGCGATCCCGCGAACAGGCGGTAGAATAGCCCATGCACTGGTCGGACGAAGGCATCATCATCGGTACCCGCCGCCACGGCGAGACCAGCCTCATCGTCGAGCTGATGACGCGGGCGCACGGGCGTCACCTCGGGCTGGTCCGCGGCGGCCGCTCGCGCAAGCACCAGGCGATGCTCCAGCCGGGCAATTCGGTCTCGGCGACATGGCGGGCGCGGCTTGACGAGCACCTTGGCAATTACGCCGTCGAGCCGCTCACCGAGCGCGCGGCGCGGCTGATCGAGGGCGCCGCCGGTCTCTACGGCATCCAGTCGGTGGCGAGCCTGATCCGGCTGCTGCCCGAGCGCGATCCGCATCCGCAGATCTATGACGGGCTGGCAGCGGTGCTGGACTGGCTCGACGATCCGGTGGTCGGAGGGGCGCTGGTGGTCCGGCTTGAACTGCGGATGCTGGAGGAGCTGGGCTTCGGGCTTGACCTCGACCAGTGCGCGGCGACGGGCGAAACCGCGGACCTCATCTACGTTTCGCCGAAGACGGGGAGGGCGGTCGGCCGCGTCGCCGGGCAGCCCTACCGCCAGCGGCTGCTGGCCCTGCCGCGCTTCCTGCGGGAATCCGATATCGCCGCACGGCCGGATGTCGCCGACATTGTCGCCGGCTTCGCGCTCACGGGCTATTTCCTCGCCCGTCATGTGTTCGAGCCCCGCGGGCTCGATCCATCCGACGCGCGCGCCGCGTACCTGGGCCTTCTCCAGCGCTCCGCGATGCAGGCCGAGGCGGCCGAATGAACGGCGACCAGCTGGCCGCCGACGGGAGCAAGGCAGAAGAGAAGATCCGGCGGCGGCTCATCCTCTTCGTCCACGGCTTCGATCCCCGCGGTCTGGCGAAGCCCTATGAAATCCTGCGCGAGGAGCTGCCGAAATACGCGAAGCGAAACCGGATTGAGGGAAACCTCGGCGCGGTCGAAACGCCCGTTCCCGCCGAGCCATGGCTGAAGTGCTGGCGAGTCGGGCTGGGGGCGGGCAGCAGCGCCGTCGAGACCACGTTCGAGTTCCTCGGCTGGCAGGACCTCATTCCGCGCTACCGGCCGTTCCGCCTCCTGAGACTCGGTTCGGCGTCGATCGCGACCTTCTACGTCATGCTGTGGAAGCGGGTCTTCCAGCGCCTGCCGCGCTACGGCTGGAGCCACTTCGGCTTCGCGGCCGTGCCGTTCCTTGGCGTCAGCATCTACATCGCTGTCATGGCCGGCGCGGTTGGGCTCGGCTTCGCCCTCGGTTCGGCGAACGGATGGCAGGGCGCGATTGTCGGCACCGCTGCCGGCGTCGCCGTAGCGGCGGTAATCCACGCCCTCACGCTCTGGATCGAGCCAACGATCTACCTCTGGTACCTGATGGCCCTCTGGACCTTCCAGCGTCGCCAGGGCAGTCGGCACGGCATCCCGGAACTTGAAGAGCGCTTCGATCGGCTGGCCGATCACGCCCTTCGGATGGCGGCAGACCCTGCCTTCGACGAGGTGCTGATGGTCGGCGTAAGCCATGGCGGAACTTGCGGCATCGAGATCGTCGGGCGGATGCTCGAGCGCGATCCCGGCTTGGCGTCGCTGAGGGGCGGGAAGGGCGGCGGCCTTGCGTTTGTCACCCTCGGCACGCAGCCCTCGATGACCGCCTGGTTCGGACCGCGGCCGGGCTTTCAAAGAGCCCTCCGCGCGATTCTGGCGAGCCCGGCTGTCGCCTGGTTCTTCTACACGTTGCGCGGCGACATCATGGCGAGCGATCGTTACGACCCGGTCGCGGATACCCCTCTCGATCCGGCCGGGCTCGATCCGGACAAGCTCGTCCGCCTTCGCATCAACCTGAAGCGCATGCTCGGGGAGGAATCGAGCAAGGCGCTTGGCTGGCGGTTCCTCCCGATCCATCTGCAGTACCTCATGGCGAGTTCCACCGGCGAGGAGCATGACTTCCTCGCGCTCACCTGCACCGGCCGGCCGTTCCGCGTGGCCGCGAACGCCTGGCGCCAACGCGCGCTTGAATCGCGCGGATGCGAGGGCTAGGCCACGGCCATGGGAAAAGAACTGATTCCGCCGCCGGCCGAGATCGAGTCCGTCAATCTTCGCGAGGCGCTCGAGGAGCGCTACCTCGCCTACGCGCTGTCGACGATCATGCACCGGGCGCTGCCCGACCTGCGCGACGGGCTGAAGCCGGTCCATCGCCGGCTTCTGCACGCCATGCGCCAGTTGCGCCTCGACCCCGGCGCCGGGTTCAAGAAATCCGCGCGCGTGGTCGGCGACGTCATCGGCAAGTACCATCCCCATGGCGACCAGTCGGTCTATGACGCCCTTGTCCGCCTCGCGCAGGACTTCGCCGTCCGCTATCCGCTGATCGACGGGCAGGGCAACTTCGGCAATATCGACGGGGATAGCCCCGCGGCCATGCGCTACACGGAAGCGCGGATGACCGAAGTGGCCCGCCTGCTTCTCGACGGCATCGACGAAAACGCCGTCGACTTCCGAGCCACCTATGACGGTGAGGAAACGGAGCCGGTCGTTCTGCCCGGCGCCTTCCCCAACATCCTCGCCAACGGTGCCTCGGGCATCGCCGTCGGCATGGCGACCAACATTCCGCCGCACAATGCCGCCGAACTCTGCGACGCCGCGCTGCACCTGATCAAGAACCCGCGCGCCCGCATCGAGACGCTGGTCGGCCTGGTGCCGGGCCCGGACCTGCCTACGGGCGGCATCATCGTCGAGGAGCGGGCGAACATTCTGGAGGCGTACCGCACCGGTCGCGGCAGTTTCCGCGTCCGGGCGCGCTGGCAGGTCGAGGAGCAGGGCCGCGGGACGTTCTTCGTCGTGGTCACCGAGATTCCCTACCAGGTGCAGAAGGCCCGCCTGATGGAGAAGATCGGCGAGCTGCTCGAAGCGCGCCGGCTGCCGCTGGTCGCCGACGCCCGCGACGAGTCGGCCGAGGACCTCCGCATCGTGTTCGAACCGCGCAGCCGCACCGTCGACCCCGCACTGCTGATGGAGTCGCTGTTCAAGCTGACCGACCTCGAGACCCGCGTGCCACTTAACCTGAACGTGCTCTCCAGGGGCGTGGTGCCGCGGGTCATGGGCCTGGGCGAGGTACTCACCGAGTGGCTGGCGCATCGCCGCGAAGTTCTCGTCCGGCGGTCCGAGTTCCGTATCGCCCAGATCGACCATCGCGTCGAGGTGCTCGACGGCTACCTGATCGCCTACCTGAACCTCGACGAGGTGATCCGCATCATCCGCACCGAGGATGAGCCGAAGCCGGTCCTGATGAAGCGCTTCAAGCTTTCCGATGTACAGGCCGAGGCGATCCTCAACATGCGCCTGCGCAGCCTCCGCAAGCTCGAGGAAATGGAGCTGCGCACCGAGCACAATGCGCTGACCAGGGAGCTGGGCGGCCTGCGCGCGCTGATGAAGTCTGAAGACCGCCAGTGGACCGCCATCGCCGACGAGATCAAGGACGTACGCAAGACCTTTGGCCCGGATACGCCGCTCGGGCGGCGGCGCACGACCTTCGCCGAGGCTCCGATCCACATCGACGAGGATATCCTCGAGGCGATGGTCGAGCGCGAGCCGATCACGATCGTCGTGTCCGAGAAGGGCTGGATACGGGCGCTGAAGGGCCACGTCGCCGAGACCGGCGATCTTGCCTTCAAGACCGATGACCGCCTGAAGACCGCCTTCCACGCCGAGACCACCGACAAGATCGTGATCGCCTCCACCGCCGGCCGCTTCTACACGCTCACCGCCGACAAGCTGCCCGGCGGCCGCGGACACGGCGAGCCGGTGAAACTGATGGCCGACATGGACGCCGCCGAGGATGTCGTCGCCATCTTCGTCCATCGGCCGGACCGCAAGCTGCTCGTGGTCTCGACCGAGGGCCGCGGCTTCGTCGTCCCCGAAGCCGAAGTGCTCGCCAATACCCGGAAGGGCAAGGTGATCATGTCGGTCGGCGCCGGAGAGGAGATGCGCCTCTGCGTGACCGCGGCGGGAGATACCGTCGCCATCCTTGGCGAGAACCGGAAGATGCTGCTCTTTCCGCTGAGCCAGGTGCCCGAGATGGTGCGGGGCAAGGGCGTCCGCCTGCAGAAATACAAGGACGGCACCGTCGCTGACGTCCGCGTCTTCTCCAGGGCCGACGGTATGACCTGGGTCGATTCCTCCGGCCGCACGTTCAACCGCCCGATGAGCGAATTGAAGGAATGGGTGGGCGAACGCGCCCAGGCGGGACGTATCCGGCCGGATGGCTTCCCGCGCAGCAACCGCTTCGGGACCGTGGCGGTCGCGTAGGCGCCTGGCGAATGACCGCGGGCAAGTGAAGGCCTCCCGGTCACATCTAACCACGTCGCTCACGCCTCTCCGTTCCCGCGGCCGCTCCCGGTCCGGGTGATATGGATGCTCGGTTCATGCCCCTCGACGAAGGGGGTGGCGGGCGCCTTGAAAACGCCAGTCCGGGTAGTCCGATATGGGCGCTTTCAGAGGCGCCCGCCGTGACGTTGTTCGAGCCTCCCGCTTTCGCTCTCCGGAACGGCCAAGCATTTGCGCTCGCCGCCCTTAAGGTGGGCAGAACCCACAGCCGGTCGTAGTGCCGGCGGGCTACTTCGCGGGCGCCAGCCGGGACCGGGGGTGCGAGCCCCTTCGGCCGGGTTTCATCCCAACCGACGCCCCTCAGGGCAGCCGCGGACGCCACACCCGCTCCACCTACTGATCGCCACCGGTAGGCGCCCCTTCAGTGA